>JANYEP010000063.1 GCA_025363075.1 Chitinophagaceae bacterium
GTAAAAAACGCTGTTATAAACATTAATGGCGTTTTTTACTTTACTAATTTCTCATTCAAAAAAAAGACTTACTTTTATATTCCAACTACACTAAAATGGCTATCTCAAAACCTGTAATTTCCACATCTTTTAGTTACGAAACACTTGAAGAAAAACTTGATATTAAACCACAAGGTGCAAAGTTGCATATTGGTATTCCTAAAGAAATTGCTTTTCAGGAAAACCGTGTAGGGCTTACTCCTGATGCTGTTGGCGTACTTGTAGGTGATGGACACAGTGTTATTGTAGAGCATAAAGCAGGAGAGGGAAGTCATTACACAGATAAAGACTATAGCGAAGCTGGTGCAAAAATTGGGTATAATAGAGATGAGGTTTTTAAAGCCCCTATTTTGGTGAAATGTGCACCCATTGTTGATGATGATGTAAATCTTTTGCAACTCAATCAAACTATTATTTCTCCTATACATTACTCTGCCTTAAAAGTTGATGTAGTAAAGAAAATGATGGAGAAAAAAATAACTGCCATCAGCTACGAAAATTTAAAAGATGATAGCGGTACTTATCCAATTGTTCGCAGTATGAGCGAGATTGCTGGTAGTGCAGTTATGTTGATTGCAGGACAATATTTAAGTAGTTTCAATCACGGCAAAGGTGTTTTGCTTGGTGGTATTAGTGGTATTCCTCCTACAAAAGTTGTTATCATTGGTGCAGGTATTGTTGGTGAATTTGCAACAAGAAATGCCTTAGCACTTGGTGCAAGTGTAAAGGTTTTTGATAATGATGTATCTAAACTAAAACAACTGCAAAACAATCTTGGGCAAAGGGTTTGGACGAGTGTGCTTGAACCCAGAATTTTGGCCAAGCAATTAAAAACCTGTGAAGTTGCAGTGGGTGCTTTAAGCAACGAATATGGTAGAGCTCCAGTTGTAGTTTCTGAAGAAATTGTTGCAACAATGCGTTCTGGTAGCATTATTATTGATGTTGCAATTGACAGAGGTGGTTGCTTTGAAACAAGTGAATTGTCAAGCCACGAACAACCAACATTTATTAAGCACGATGTTATACATTATTGCGTTCCCAATATTCCAAGTGGTTTTGCACGCACTGCAAGTCAGGCAATCAGCAACGTTTTAATGCACTTGCTTTTGCAGATAAGTGACGAAGGTGGTATTGAAGAAATTGTGTGGCACAAAATAAATCTCAGGGAAGGAATCTATTTATTTAAAGGTGCTTTAACAGATTTTTATATGAGTGAAAAACTCAATTTAAAATATACCGATCTTAACTTACTAATTGCAAGCAGGAGATAAAAATGCTTAAAATTTATCTACCAAAAGTGTCATAATTATCCTCTGCATATTTTTCAAAACGCTTTAACAATGCAATGTTTTTTTGCTCAAGTTTTGTTAAGCTATCTTCAACATTCTCATACATTGGAACGTACCAATCAACTGGATCGAAAAATTGACGATAAGACCTTTTGTTGAAAGTGTAACCGTGCCTTGCATAAACAGTATTTCTGATAATTTCAAGTTCCAGCTTTTTCAGATTTTTTAACTCTTCTTCTTTTAATTCTGTTGTGGAAGCATTGAGCTTTAAAATAATATCAGATGCAGTACGATAGTATTCTTCGTCGTACTTTTCTTCTTTACCATCAAAACTATCTTTTACAGTTTTAACTATACTATTGTAAGTATCCATATATCTACCTCTATCAGGCAACATCAAATTTTTGTTATAAACAAATTGTGTTTTAACTAAGAAAAATTTTCTTTTTGTTACAGTAATACTTGTGTCATTTGCTTTCCACGATCCAGTTAAAGTATCTTTGGTTATTACAAACTCAAACACACCATCGTACTTATCTTTTTCTTTTCCCGATTCACTTAAAACAAACTTGTTTTCTTTTTCATTAAATGTTCCTGTAAGCAATCTTTTATGCCCAGCAACAATACTTTCACCTTTTACTGCACCTTGTGTATTGATGCTTGTAATTCTTAAATTTATTTTATTATCATAAGAAAATTCTTTTCCTTCTTTATACTTTTCGGCCACAAAATCTCCAATCCAGTTTCCACAAAATTCTGTATGAATTTGTGGTTCTAATGCAGCATCTTTATTTTCCTTTTGTTTGCAAGAAAATACAAATGCAACACACGCAAGAACAATTAGTTTTTTCATCTTTTACTTTTACTATTGATTAAATATTCAGCAATTAATAAATTAGGAATCCAACCAAGCCAGGCAATAATTTTATATGTATCCATTGGTGCTGTGTCAAAGCAAAATACTATTAATACTTTCCACGACCTTAGTGTAATTGCAGATAAAGCTAAGGCAAAACTTCGTATCATAAAATTTTGATGTGCTTTAATATTCCTATTTCTTATTTCAAATAATGCTTTTAAAGTAAAGGCAATCCACAAGCATCCAAGCAATATAAAAGATAGCTTTGTATGCCAGGCACCATTTGCATAAAAGCCCATAAAAATTCCTGATGGTGCAGCTAATATTAGCACCACAATAAAATATATCCATCCAAAAAAACGATGTATTCTTTTATGTTGAGAAAGTAGGTGTTTTGAAAATTGTGTAAAACCTGCAAGCAAAACAAATATAGAACTGTAAACGTGAACATAAAAAATGGGTAAATATCTATTCACATTTGCAACTTCATTTTGCTTTATTCTTAAAAATGCAACATTAGATTTTAGAGGAATATATTGCAATGTAAGTTGTAACATCAAATAACAAAAACAACTGTACACCAATAACAGCAGCATGTTCAGCGTTTTTTTATTTTTTTGCAAAGCTTTAGTTTTGTTATTTATAAGATTCTTACTTTACCTCAACAACAAAACTTACTCTTTGCCTCCTTGTAGATTTAACAAAAATGCCATTTTGCATTGCAGGCTTCCAGTTTGGTGATAGTTTTAAAACTCTTATTACTTCTTCAGCAGCTCCATAATTTATTGTAGGATTAGTTTCTACTTGAATGTCAGAAATAATCCCTATTTTATCAACAATAAAACGTGCTTCAACAATATATTTTCCGGCAGGAGCTCCATTGTTTTTAGGCACTTCTGAATTGAGATTTTTTTGCAAAAAAAGGGTGAAAGCACTCGTGCCACCTACAAATTCAGATTGAATTTGTGGTACTGTAAATAAGGCATCATCGTAGCTAAATACCTTAATAGTATCACTTTTAGAAGCAGCACTATCTTTTTTTTGTGCATAATTCAAAAAAGTAATTGTAAGTAGAAATAATGTTGAGATAGCTTTTTTCATTGGTCTGATTTATAAGTTGTTTTTTATTTAATGAATCGCAATTTTATTAATAATATTTGTTGTAGAAAATCCTTCGATAATTTTATTTATTATAACCCTTCCACCATTTTCTATTACTTCTTTAGCTCCTGCAATTTGCTCAATAGTATAGTCTCCACCTTTTACCAAAACATCAGGAAGCAACTTTGAAATTAACGCTTGTGGAGTATCTTCATCAAATATAACAACAGCATCAACAATAACTAATGAAGCTAAAATGATAGCCCTGCTTTCTTCATTATTTACAGGTCTGTTATCACCTTTTCCCAAACGCTTTACACTATTATCACTATTCACAGCAACCACTAAATAATCTGCTTCATTGGCTGCTTGAGACAAAGAATAAATATGCCCTTGATGTAAAATATCAAAGCAACCATTGGTAAAAGAAATGGTTTTGCCAAGGTTTCGCCAAGATGCAATTTGATGTTGAAGTTTATTTACATCAAATATTTTTTGTTGAATTATTTGTGAATGCTTCATTGTTAGGGTTATTATATTTTTTCAAAAATACATCATTGAAACTTTATTCTTTATTTTTGAAAAATGGCATCATTTAAAGAACGTTTAATTATAGGCAGACAACCACTTGTAGAAGCAATTGCAGCAGGTGTAACTATTGATAAAATTATGTTGCAAAAAAATGCAAACGGTGATATTGCTTCGCAAATAAAAGACTTGTGTAAGGAGCATCAAATACCAATGCAGTTTGTGCCTGTTGAAAAACTTAATGGTTTCACAAGAGCCAATCATCAGGGTGTAATTGCGTTTGCAGCAATGGTGAGTTATTTGCCACTTCAACAAATTATTGATTTTACAATTGGCAAAGGAGAAACTCCTTTATTCTTAATGCTGGATAGTGTTACAGATGTAAGAAATATTGGTGCAATCGCCAGAACTGCTTTGTGCTGTGGTGCTCAGGCAATCATTATTCCTGATAAAGGAGTAGGGGCGTTGAATGAAGAAGCAATGAAAAGTAGTGCTGGAGCTTTAGAGCATTTGCACATTTGCAGAGTTGGCAGTTTAATGAAAGCCGTTGATGAATTGCATTTGAATGGCATCAAGGTTTTTGCAAGCGAAATGAAAGCAACTTCAAAACTTTCAGAACTCGATTTTAACGAACCATCTTGTGTGGTAATGGGTGGAGAAGAAAAAGGTGTGTTTCCACCACTAATGAAAATTTGTGATGAAAAATTTCACATACCAATGAAAGCAGGTTTTGAAAGCCTCAATGTATCTGTAGCAGCAGGAATGATTTTGTATGAAGCAATGAAACAAAGAGGTGCGTAGCAGTTAGCTATTTACACTTTGCAATCTTGATTTGCAATAGTTGTTAAATTCCGTTTCCAATTGATTAGAGACTTCATCATTCACTTCGCCTTGAATGATGGTATTGTTTTTTAAATCAATAGTCAGCATTCCAAAACGAAGCACTATATTACTTACATCATTCCAACTATATTTTTTCTGGGGAAAAGAATTGAAGACAATTTCATCATCGTCAAAAGCATATTCAGGTACAACCTTAACTGGTCTTTCTAAAACCGCTGCCAATGAGAATGCACAAGATACCCATATAGCGTGTGGATGTGTAAACCAACCAAATGCAGCCATCATTAAAGCAAATCTGTAATTGGGCTGAATGCCTCGTCTTTGTTGATTTCTGCAAAATAATAACCAACCTGCAATACCAGTTATCCAAACAAGTAATAAACTATTTTTACTGTTGATGCTATTGCCAGCTTCCTTAAACTGCAATGCAAAATCATACAAAAAAAATGCAATCGAAATAGCCAGCATTAACAGGCTTATCAAATCAATAAGTTTGGTTGAAGATTTCTTCAATACAACAATATACTCGTATGTTTTTACTGGTCTCATTGGGCAAATTTAGGGTTAGTTTTATGAAACAACAATTTAGTAGCTCAATACTGCAATGGTTTTCGGTCAAATCATAACAAAAAAATATCACCCAATTCATTGAAATGCAATTTTTTTTTCCTTTCTTCGTTGCGAAAACCTTTCTCCTTAGGTACTGTAGTTTGTTATTGAACGTTATTTGATTAATTATTGTCATTAAAATATTGACAATAATTATTAAGATTTGATTGCTTAAATATTAAAATAGTACCAACCGAAATTTAATTGATTATGAGAAACATTTACCAAAATCTAACTCACGCTTTACGTCACTTTTTTGATTGTGAATTTCCTTTAAACTTTTCTTTTGTTTTCTTTAGATATGCTGTAGTGCCTGTGAATATTGATATTTCAACTACATACAATAAAAAGTTTTGATAAGTAAAATAAAATTCAATACGCTATAAAACCCCAAACAAACACCCCAAAATCAGTTTTATGAAAAAAATGTACTTCGGATTTCTTGCGATTATCTGCTTATTATTTTCTACAATTTCAATTGCACAAAGTTGGCATAATGTAGGTTCAACAGGTTTTTCGTCAGGTGTTGCTGATAACACATCATTAGCTTTTAACGGTATTACACCTTATGTAGTATTTGCAGATAATGGGAATGATCGTAAAGCTACAGTAATGAAATTTGATGGTACCAATTGGGTAACTGTTGGTAGTCCAGGGTTTTCAACAGGTCAGGCAAACAATATTTCCATAGTCATAAATGGCGGCATCCCTTATGTGGCGTACAGTGATAATGGTAATGGTAATTTGGCAACTGTTATGCAATTTGATGGCACCAATTGGGTAGCTGTGGGTACTGCTGGTTTTTCAGCAGGGGGAACAGGATATATTTCTCTTGCTTTTAATGGTAGCACGCCATATGTTGCCTTTGCAGATGCTGCCAATAATAGTAAGGCTACTGTAATGAAATTTGATGGCGGCAATTGGGCAATTGTTGGTACTGCTGGTTTTTCAGGAGATCGTGCCGCATACACATCCCTTGCATTTAATGACACAATTCCTTATGTAGCTTTTCAGGATCGCCTCAATGGTTCTTTAAAAGCAACAGTAATGCAATTTGATGGCACAAACTGGGTAGAAGTTGGTACCCGTGGATTTTCTCCAGGTCGTGCTAATTTCGTTTCCTTAATATTTAATGGTGGTGTGCCTTATGTAGGTTTTCAGGATCGTGCCAGTGGTTCAAGAGCAACGGTAATGCAATTTGATGGCAGTAATTGGGTAACGGTAGGTAGCCCCGACTTTTCCAGTGGGCTTGCAGTGTATCTTTCTTTAGCTTTTAACGGTGGCACACCTTATGTAGCCTTCGCAGATTATGGTAATAATGGTAAAGCAACTGTAATGAAATTTGATGGTAGTAATTGGGAAGTAGTAGGTACTGCAGGTTTTTCAGCAGATGCTGTAGATTATACTTCATTAGCATTTAATGGCGGCGTACCTTATTTAGCGTTTAGTGATGGTGCTAATAATGGTAAAGCTACTGTAATGCAGCTTTCATCTTGTACAGATACTACTTCATCATCAACAACAACAAGTGCTTGTGATAGTTTAGTTTGGAATGGCATAACATACATTTCAAGTGGTACATATACCTGGACTGGCACCAATGCTGCTGGTTGTGATAGCACTGCAACATTAAATTTAACTATCAATCAATCACCAACATCTACCTCAACAATAAGTGCTTGTGATAGCATAGTGTTGGATGGAACAACTTATACAACAAGTGGCATATATACGTATATAGGACATCATCACGGAGGACAATGTGGTACTATAATAACAGTAAACCTAACGATTACTCATTCATCCACATCAACCACCACAACAAGTGCTTGTGATAGTTTGGTATGGAATGGTAACACTTATACATCAAGTGGAACTTATACTTGGAATGGAACAAATGCTGCTGGTTGCGATAGTACTGCAACATTGAACTTAACAGTTAATTATTCTTCAACATCAAACACCACAACCAGTGCTTGTGATAGTTTGGTATGGAATGGTAACACT
>JANYEP010000097.1 GCA_025363075.1 Chitinophagaceae bacterium
AACTTTTTTGATTGCCACAAACCCCAACACAACCAATATAAAAACTCTTTTTCTTCATCATTCTTAAATGAAATTACAAAGCAATTTGGGCAAGGTTTTTCGAGTGGCTTGCCACTATTTAAACCTTTGTTTAAAATGAAAATTTGATTGCTTAAAACTTCGTTTGTGCTTATTGGATTGTAGCAACTAATTGAGAAAGTAAACATAAAAACTACCACTGATTTTTACTAATGGCAGAAAACCACTATTGACCAGCGATAGGCAGTAAAAAATGCAGCGTGGGTAAGGAAGGCAAGGTTTTTTGCAAGAAAAATACTACCTGTTTCTTGCCAAATTTGCGAATGCTGTGGCAAGATAAAAACAGGGGAAGATTTTTTTGCAAAAACCCAAAGGCAAACGAAACAAAGTGAAGTGCAGACCTTGCCGACTGTATAGGATTTATTTTTGCCGTTCGCTGGGCATAAGTGAAACAAACTCTCTCATTCCAGCCTCACCCTAACCCTCTCCAAAAGGAGAGGGAAAAGGAAAAAAGAAGGAAAAAATATCAAATTCTTGTAGCGTTGGATTGGGCTACACTACAGCAAAAAGAAAGCATACAAAACTTTGTGTGGTGGGCTGAAAGCAAGTGCTTGACTGAAAGGAACGAACAAATGGTAAGGGGCTTTGAGCCTCACCCCAGCCCTCTCCAAAAGGAGAGGGAGAAAGACGAAAGCCAATGCAGCAAAGGCTTGTGAGTGAATGAAGAAAGGCTATTGCTGTGGTTGCTGAAAGGGGCTGAAATGAATGTAACTGAAATGTAGTGAAAGTTAGTTGAGTGAATGAAACAAAGTGAAATGAACGAAACGCTGTAACGAAATGGAAGTGTAATGAATGAAGCTACTTGAAGCAAATAGCCTCTAAAACAAATGCTTACTTTTTTGCTGAACCATTGAAAATAGGGTTGGGTTGGGAAGCAGAGCCAATGTTGAAATTAAACTACAAAAGACCAATAGAATTACTACTGCTGATTAAACAATGGGTGGGTAGTATAGCAAAGAGAACAACGGCTGTATTTTGGAAAAATACTTGTGTTGGCTACTTAACATAAAGTGATTATGTGATTTTTTTTGTTATGTATGCTTGCATTGGCGTTGGTAAAAAAATTGCATAATGGCACTTTATGTTTAAGTATGCTTCTGGCAATTTTTGTACTGCAATAAAGGAATGGTGGTGGTGGTTGGAATGACTGTCTTTTTTATGCAAAGCCTCACCCCGTCCCTCTCCAAAAGGCGAGGGTGAAAGAAGCCAAGCTTTGGCTGTTTGGTGTGTAACGAAGTGAAATAACAAAGTGCCAAATAGCATAGCTGCATTGCATAAAAAAGTATTGCAGTTAAAAATTGACAGCAACACAAAATGACAAATTCTTTTGGCATAGCCGTTGTTTTCTTGAGGCGTTGATGGGTGGGTTACTTTCCTTTTCCTGTTGAAGTATGAAGTAAAAAAAGTTTCTTTGTATCTATTACAGAGAAACTTTTAAAAACGCTCTTTTTATAATACCATTTTGGTCAATGGCTTTTACTGTAAGTTTTAATTTATCTGCACCAGATTCGTAAAAAACTTTGCTATGTATTTTTTTGATATAGCCAACTTCCAAATCACCTTTGAAAACCTTTACAGCAAAAGGATCGTTTGAATTAGTTGGTTCTTTTTCAAAACGAAGTGTATCGCCAATTTGCAAAGAACCTTTAGGTAATTGCAAACTTGATAATGATGCTAACTCAGTTAAAAAATGAATATCAGAAGTTAAATGATACTCTGCTAAAAACTCGAAGTTGTCTGTAGGAACTAAGCCTTGTGTTTTGCCTAATAGATAGAACTTATCTTGTGCTTTGGTTTCATCAACTTCCCAAAATTTAAAGAATGATTGAATATCTGGACGGTCTGTTTTTGTTAAACGTTGTCCAAATATTTCTGCTACATTTCCATTGTAATCTTTGGTTATGTCTTGAAACTCGGTATATGGTGTGAAACCTTCTTCTTTTTGTAGTTTTACTACTGTTGGTTGTTCGTATTTGAAAATATGTTTACCATCGGTAGTTTTTTGCAAAACCCCAACAATGTGCCTGCGAGTGCCAACACCCTTACGCCACGTTAAAAATATTTTATCGAACTCAGTCATTGATTAATTTGTTCAGCCTGTAGAAACGCAAAGTTATAAGTTTTATAATTAACGCTTTTCTGTTATCGGGAATACAGTAATCTTTCCATTCTACAGGAACTACATTTTCTGTACTTGCCAAAATCGTGCTAATTAAGTCGTTTTGCCAGTGTTGAAGGAATTTTGATGCGTTTGCAACTTCGCCAAGGTATGAAGAGTTTAACAATTCTTCTATTAAATTATAGTGGCTAATTTTTTTTCCTTTCCAATGAAGTTCGGCTTTTCCGTTTTCGATGTACTTTTTTAATTCATTTTCGTTTGCTAACAAAAGGTTTATTCTATCGTCTGTTAATTCTCTTGCCATTGAACTACCACTATCGAAAATAGGGGCTGTTTTAGATATGTTAATTGTTTCTAAAATAGCTTGTTGAGCTTCCTTGTTAAACTCGTTTTTTTCTTTGTTAATCAAATTACGATGTAGCCACTTTAGAATCCAATTTAACTTTTCATACGCCTTTCCTATCAACTCCTTTTCCAACACTTTTAATGATTTTGTTACAATAGTATTTTTTCCAATAAAAGCCCAATTTTCTTGATGCCTGTCTGTGTTACTAATGATTGCATCAAAGAGAATTGTTTGAAAGATAAATTCCCAATACTTGCTTATTTTAAAGTAGTCTAAGGTTTGCTCTAATAACTGAAAAGTATATTCTGTTCGTGTTGCATTATCCTCTGGTAAAAAATTGGGGTTTAATGCCGTCATAAACCTACCAATATCTAATAATTGCTCTTCGTCTGTAATAGTCATTTTAGGGCTAATACAACCAATTTCTCCATCGAAGATTGCTACATCGTAACGAAGTATATCTAAGCCTAAACCTTTGCCTAACTGATATGCAATAATTTCGTTCCAAAACTCGTATTTATAGTGCTTTTCGGGTTTGCCGTCTTTGGCTGGTTTCTTCTCTGAACGTTTAAAATAATACTCGTTTCCATTGGGGTCTTGCAATACTTTTTTTGCTCGTGTACCACCACTGTTGTACCAAGTTAATTCTTGCCAATTGGAAGCATCAATGAATTTAATATCTATATTGAATTGGGACATTAGTTAAGTGTACTGTTATTGGTATTTGTCTAATATTTTTTTCTTTTCATCATCAACGTCTTTTAGTTCAAAATGAACTAATTTATAAATTTTACTTGGTTCTAATAAAGGGAAAAACCCTTCAGGCAAGTTCTTTATCAGGTTATACTTAGTAATTAATCTTTTATCAATGGTGCTACCAACTTCGTTATTCTTTTCTGCTTCAATCTCCCAAATTCTCCCGAGAGAGCAGAGGCTATTGAGAAAAAAAGTAAATTGCTCATAAGTAGAAGTTTGAGAACGTAAATGTTTTACATAGTCCAATTTTTGATTATAATCGATAAAGTCTTGCTTATTTACATAATTTATTATAGCAAAGTAATTCCTGAAATAATGCCCTAAACGAATTTGATGCCCACCATAATATTTAATCTTAATTCTACGACTGCTGCGAATGTCCCAATCAGCAATTTTATTTTGAAGTTTTGTTATTATTTCATTGTAAAGACTGGGTTTATAAACTTGTTCAAAGTCTTTGCTTAAAATCTCTTTCCCATTTTTTGACACACCATAAAAGATGCATAGATATATCATATTTACTCTAATAATTTTTCTAAACATTTCATCTGTAAGTTCATTGCCAAGATAGGATTTTAATAGATTGTATTCTTTAGTTCGTTTGCTTCCATCAATAAAATAGTCATTCTCTACTTTGTCATATTTATCAAAGAAGATTGAACAATCATTATATGCTTCTTTAAAGTGCTTTTCAATGCGAACAAAAATTTTATGCCCTTTTACAACTCTTGGTTCGTCATCGTCTGGTACTTCGTATTCCATTTCTGATACTATTTGACGATTTGATTTTATCATCTCAAATAAATTGTTCTCGAATCTTTCTTTTTGGAAATTTTCTCTTTGACTTTGTAATGTTAGGTACAATAAAAAGAAGCCACCTAATGAAAATAATGGACCAATTAAACCAATTGAAATTGTAATTACAGAATCAGACGTAGATTTAAGATTTATGCCATTTATTTTATAAAACAAAGAAAAAGTTAAACCAGCACCTACTAAAACAGCAACAACAGCACCAAATCTCATTATGCCTGATACTGCTTTATTATCTTCTATTTCCATTTTAAGTCGGTTTTATCACGTTTTAAAACTGTTATTCAGTTACATATTCTGCTGCAAATGCATTGAACAACACTTCCATTTCAACATAATTAGGTTCTGCTGATAATTGTGTAATATCGAAAGTTAATAAGTGTTCAATATCCTTTTGGGATAAGTAATTTCCGTGTATTAATATTTCTCTTATTTGGTCGTTATCGTCAAAATATTCTCTATTATCTCGGTCGTAATTTTCTTTTAAAAAGTCTATTAAACATTCGATAATTATAGGTTGAGAATGTGTTTGTATATCGTCAACAAAGCGTAACACTTCATCTACTTTTCTGTCTATAATTGTTTTGTCATTAAAGAAAATTCTGCCGTTTGAATGTGCTGCATCGTTTCGAGATTTTACGCTTGTTGTGTAGCCTCCAATTTGTGCATTATCGCAACCGATAAGTTTTAAGAAACGAATAAAATTACTTTCGCCTAAATCTACAAATGCAAAAGGTGTTGTAGCTGTTAAGAGCTTGTTTTCAAAATCTTTGCTAAAACCAATCATTGCCTTTTCAAAATCGGCAGTTCTGTTTTCTTTGATTTGCCACACTTCAAAATAAACGAAACTCATATACAACATATGAAAAGCAATAAAGGCAAAAGGGTATTTAGAATTGTTGTAATTGCTTTCGTAGCTTTCCCACAGAAAGTTGATATACTCTTGCTCTTCGATTGTTTTAAAAGAGTTGGGTAAGTAAACTAATATGTCATTTGCATTTGCCATTATTCTGCCCAAAGTTTACTTATTTCATCTTTAATTTTTTGCTTGTAAATAGTCACAAGTTCCTTGTTAGCATTTATTAATTGTTGTTCTTTTTCAATTTGGGCTACAATGGTTTCTTGTTCTTCAAGAGGTGGAAGGGGTATTTTTACTACCTTAAAATCCTTGCCTGAAATAAAAGGCATTGTACTTGTAGATGCTTTACTTAAAACAATTGTTCTAATAAAATCAGTATTGAGGATATTTTTTAAATAGTGCTTATTCACTTTTGCAAAATCATTTACAATTAGTCTAAGAACATTCCACGAAAATGTAAAATCTTCTTCTTGTTCAAGAATTGAAGCATAACCGAATCTTGCACCAATATTTGAATACAAAACATCCTTTATAGTTGGTTTATATTTAGGATTTATTGTGTCATATTCTTCTTTTGTTATGTATTTTAGATTGTCAAAGTTTACAGAACCAAGATAAATATTATTCGCTTGTAATACCTTAATTCCTGCATCTACATAATTTAGTTTGTCTATCGCAGTGTTAATTCCTTGAACAAATGTTGTTAGGCTTCCCAACTCCACCATTTCCCAATCTTCTTTAATCTCTATTTGTGGTTTGTAATGGTTAATTACTTGTGTTGCTCCTGCGATTATTTTTTCGTATTGGTTTATTTTAGTTACTAATTCTTGTTGAAATTCGATTGGTGGCAATGGAATTTTTATTTGTCTTAAAGTACCAACTGAAACAAAATTGAAAGATGTTTTTCCACTTAATCGAATTAATTCTTCTTTAAAAGTAGATGCTACATAAAACAGAAACTTAGGTAGTAGTTTTTCTTTAAAATCATCATTAATGACTAATCCGTTAAATTGCTGGTTGGTTGTTAATTCAACTTCGGTAATTGCGTACTCACCTACAGAAGCTGTGCAACAAAGCAGAACGGTATTAGGTGGCAACAACTTAACACTTGAACTTTCAAAACCTATTTTAGTAATTTTTTGCTTCGTATCTTTTATTATTCTTCCCTGTTCTCTTATGTCTTCAATTGTAAACCAATTTATATCTCCTCCATTCCAAAATTCTTCATTACTTCTTAATGGCGTAGCACCATTAAATATGTTACAAACTTCTCCTAATTCAATAAGCTCAAATTTTGTGTTGTGGTTTGTTGCACTTACTCTATATCTATCAATTGAAAGGTTGTAGTCTTCATTTTCGGCAACAATACTTTTTGAAACAATCAAAGAATTTAATGGTAAATTCTCAAAGTCTATGGTTGAAAAATCATTATTGCGAATAGCTGTGTTGTATTGTTTTATAAAGTTGGTAGCATCGGGCAAATTGCTTGTTGTTAATTCCTTTCTTTGAGTGCCTAAACTGTACCCATCGTTTTCAATTTTTGTAAATAGTATTTTGTTTGTTTGTTTAGCAAGGGTTTTATCGAGTAGTAAAATAGAAGTTTTTACGCCACTGTAAGGCTGAAACAATCCTGCTGGTAAACTAATAACGCCGTATAAATAATTTTTATCTACCAATAATTTTCGCAAGGCTTTGTATGCTGTGGCACTTTGAAAAATTATGCCTTCGGGAACTATAATTGCTGCCCTGCCTGTAGTTGGGTTGATGTGTTCCATTATATAATCTACAAAAAGCACTTCGCTACGAGTAGCTTGCATTGTAAATTTTTTGTGGGGGCGTATGCCACCTTTTGGTGTCATAAAAGGTGGATTGGCAAGTATAATATCGAAAGAGTCGCCCCAACGTTCTTCGCTTGTTAATGAATCGTACTCGTATATTTTGGGTGTTGTAAAGCCGTGTAGGTAAAGGTTTACAAGGCTAAGGCGTACCATTTCGCTTGAAATATCGTAGCCAACGAAATTATTTATTATCTTTTTTTTATCGTCTGGCGTTAATAAATCTCCTTTGTTTTTATTGGTGTTTTCGTGTAAAATGTGTTTATATGCAGAGATTAAAAAACCTGCTGTGCCACAAGCTGGGTCGCAAATACTTTCTGTTTTTTTGGGTTGCATAATGGCAACCATAAAATCTATTATATGGCGTGGGGTTCTAAATTGCCCTGCATCGCCTTGACTGCCTAAAACTGACAACAAATATTCAAAAGCATCGCCGAGTTTTTCGCTGTGGTCGTAATGAAATTCGTTGATGATTTTAAGAAACATTTTTAGTGTTTCGGGGTCTCGATAAGGTAGATAGGCATTTTTAAAAATGTCTCTAAATAGTTGTGGTATGCTTGGGTTTTGATTGAGTTTTACAATGGCTTCGCTGTAAAGAGCCAACATTTCGAAGCCACCTAATTTGGGGTCGAAAATTTTGCTCCAACCATATTTTTCGTATTCTCCTGTGAAAAAAGTTGCTTCGCCACCAAATTCCATTGCTTCTTTATCCATATCATCCATAAATTTATAGATAAGTGCAATGGTTATTTGCTCTACTTGTGCTTGTGGGTTGGGTAGTTTACCTACTAAAATATCACGGGCTGTGTCTATTCTTCTTTTTGTTTCTTGGTCTAACATTTAAGCAGTAAATTGATTGGGGTTTACATTGTCTTTTATATACTCTGGTATTGCAAAACGAAGCTCGGGTGTTAGTTTTCTAAATACATCGCCATTAGGATTTGTATTGAGTAAAGCATATTGTTTTGTTTCAATAATTTCTTTAAATTCATTATCTGTTAAATAGCTTTTAAAAAAGTTTTTAGCATCTAAAAAATATTTTTCATCGGGTAAATAACGGCTGTCGAATTTTTCAAATTCGCTTTCCAGTAATTCGTCTTTTGTTTTGAAGTAAGGAATGATCCCAAATATTTTTTCGATGATTTCTCGAAGTGTTAATCTTCGGTCTATTTTCATTGCATTGCGAAGTTTATTGATATTATAATATTCGGTAGGCTTCTCAAAAATGTGAGCTAAAATGTATGCTTCGATAGCATCAAAATCTTTATGCTGCATCATTTGTTGAACATTTGCATCTTCTTTGACAACATCTTCAAAACGGTCGAAATACATTCTATCAATCTTCATTCCCTCTATACCCACCTCGTTTACCACCATTGTTTTGAGTGGGTCTTTATTGGTGTTTTCGTAATCTACATTAACAGTAAATCCACCACTTTCTTTTATTTCTATTGTTGTTCCTTTTGGTGGAAGTTTTAGTATTTCATCATAATTAAATTCTTTTTCAAAAAATTCGCAGTTGGCAAAGAAATCAAAGAGTTTGAACTTTGATTTTTGTAATAGTTCGGGTGCAATGTTTTCTATTAAAGTTTGGTCTTTTAAAACTTCCTTATTTGCAAAATTGCATTTACGAGTGCCACGCCCTTTAATTTGAATAAAATCGGTTGGCGAAAAAATAGGTCGCATCAAACAAACATTTAGTAGGTCTGGGCAGTCGTAACCTGTTGTCATCATACCAACAGTTACGCAAACCCTTGTTTTACTTGTTTGGTATAAATCAAAGAAATTGCCTTTGCCACCTAAACGATTGTTTGTAAAATTTATAGTGTGCTGTTGAGCATCGGGTATCCACGAAGTAACCTGCATTGCAAAATCGGATTCGTATTTACTTGGGAACTTTGCATCTGCAAACTCATTTAGTATTTGTGTGATTTTAGCAGCGTGGTTTTGGCTTACACAAAAAATAATTGTTTTGCCAATTTCGCCAGAGATTTGGTCGGTAAAAGCATTGTCTAAAAATGTTTTGCAAAAAATGCGATTGGTATTTTCGGAAAATAATTTTTTCTCGAAGTCTCTCTGTGAAAATGTTGTAGATGTTTCTTCTCCATCTTCATCGGTTATTTGAACTGTGTAACCTTCATCGTTTAATAACTGTGTTGTAATTTCTGTTCGTGCATCTACCACACAAGGATTGACAAGAAACCCATCACGAACTCCATTTAAAAGCCCATATTGATAAGTTGGTTTTCCATCTTCACAACCAAAGGTTGTGTAAGTATCAAGCAACATTCTACGTTCTAATTCTCTGGGGTCTTTATCACTTAAAGTTGCTGCATCAATTTTCTTTAAATAGTCTTTTGGTGTTGCAGTTAATCCTAATTTGTAGCCAATGAAATATTCAAAAACGGCTCTGCTGTTTCCTCCAATACTTCTGTGTGCTTCGTCTGAAATAACAAGGTCGAAATCTGTTGGCTTGAAAATACGTTTGTATTTATTTTTGAATAAAAATGATTGAACAGTTGAAACTACTATTTCTGCTTGTCTCCAATCGTCTCTGTTTTCTTTATAAATACTACACTTATAATCTGTTTTTAAATATTCTCTAAATGCTTTGGCAGCTTGGTCTTCTAATTCTAATCTGTCCACTAAAAACAAAACACGCCTTGCATTACCTGTTCGTAAAAACAATTTAATAACAGCAGCAGAAGTTAAAGTTTTACCTGTGCCTGTTGCCATTTCAAACAAGAAGCGATTTTTACCTTCTTTCACTTCTTCTTGAATTCTTTCAATTGCTCTAACTTGGTATTTTCTTAAAAATCGAAGTTTGTTTTCCTCTATAAATGCACTTCTTTGTTGTTCGTCTATATATCTTGGGTCGTTTTCGTAATCGGCTTTTTGTGTTTTAACAATGTAGTCTGTATTTACAGTTTCACTTATTAAAGTGTCGGTATTTGGATTAAATTGAGCAAAACCTTTTTCTACTTCTTCTTGTTTTGGGAATGTGTCAATAGGTCGTGGATTGCCAATTTTTAAATCCCAAAAGAAATGTTGATTTCCGTTTGATAGAATTATAAACCTACAGTTTTTTGATTGGGCATATTTTCTTGCCTGTTCTTTTGCAGCTAATGGATTTATAGCTTCTTTCTTAGCTTCTAAAACTATGAATGGGAACCCTTTGCTATCTAATAAAAGATAGTCAATAAAACCATTTGCACTTTGCTCAAAGTCTTCTCCAAATTCGTCTAATTGAGCTTGTGTTAGTTTGGCTTTATTTTCTAATTCGATGTTTGCGTTTCCTGCTTCACTATCAAAAAATCGCCAACCTGCTTCTTCAAGTAGCTTGTTTATTTTAATTCTTGCTTTTGCTTCTTTTGACATAAATTTATTACAGTAAAATATCTTTAAATTGGTTGTTTAATTCTTCCCAGTCGTTATCTATGATTTCTTTTCTTGTTAGCTTCTCCGTACTCAAAGCAAATAATAATGTTACAAATTAAGGCAATAAAATTAATGTGTTCTGTACGTTGTTTTGAAAATTAAATTAAAAGCAATTCCCATATACATTACAAGTTGGGAATTGAACCGAAAATTAGATTTAATTGTATGGTTAACTGCTCTGACATTTCTTTTTCAAAATCATTTTTTGAAACGGTTGAATCAGAAAGTTCCAAGAATTTATTTTGATAATAATTTGCTTTCCTTTTTCCAAAGTAAAATGCAACTACTTTTTTG
>JANYEP010000124.1 GCA_025363075.1 Chitinophagaceae bacterium
CAGGCATCCAATGGCAAAGAATTTATAGATAATTTATTGCCTGATAATTTACCCGATATTGTATTAATGGATATTAATATGCCCATTATGGATGGGTTTGAAACTACTGAATGGCTTTCAAAAAATTATCCAGATGTCAAGGTTATTGCACTAAGTATGTATGATACAGAAGTTAATATTATTAAAATGATTCGTAATGGAGCAAGAGGATATATTTTAAAATATGCAGAGTCGAGCGAGCTAATATTAGCTATTGATACTATTGTTAAATCAGGTTTTTACTATTCAGACTTAGTGAATTTTAAACTTGTAAATTCAATTGGCAATGTCAAGCCTAAAAACCTTAAAAAAGAAGTTGAACTAACCGAAAAAGAAATAGCATTTCTGCAATATTGCTGTACGGAAATGGGGTATAAAGAAATTGCAGATGCACTGCATTTAAGCCCTAAAACAGTAGATAGATATAGAGAAATTTTATTTGAAAAATTAGACATTCATTCTCGCACAGGACTTGCGATGTATGCAGTGAGAACTGGATTAGCGAAAATTTAAATTAATAGTTTCTACTAAGGATTAAATTGAATCAACCCATTGTTAGGATCAACGCTGCTAACATTATTTCTTTCATCATAATGAACATTAATACCATCAACACTTGCAAGGCTTGAACGTGAAGTATAATTTATATTTGAATTACCAACAGTTTTAAAATAATCCTCAAAATCATAAGTAAAAACAACATTGCCAACTTTGTGAACTGTAGTGTTATAATTATACTCAATTGGAACACCAGCAACACTTTCAGGATAACCATAACTGTTTAGTTTTGGTCTGTAATTAGGGTCAATGTTTGCATCATTTATTTTATACTCCTTAAACTTGCCGTCTTGTGAAATAATGATAGTGCTATTATTGTTAAACACACCCACACTATATTTTCCTCTTGGATTTAAATAAAAAGCATAGTTCATTGCTACATTGTTTACTTTATTTTGTGTAGCAGATTGATTTGTATTAGGGCAATTGCAAGGTGTAATTGTTGGTTGTGGGTTAGTTTTTTTATATGCATTTGTATAGTCTCTATAAATTACATTTTGTTGTGGTTGTTGAATAGGTTTAGATTGTTGTGGAGCCTGTTGTTTAGGTTGTGCAGGCACATAAACTATTCTCTCCACAGTTTGTGGTTGAGGCTCTTGCTCATAAACATAAACTACAGTTGGCTGACGATAAACTCTTTTTTTGCGATAAATAGGCTTTTTTGTAACAGCCTTTTTTGTTGCAGATGCTTTATACATTTGAACTTGACAGCAAGGATTGTTTGGGTCGTGCTGATGATTTTTTGCAGCTTGCAATAATTGTTGTTGCGTTTGATAATTTGTTTTTCTTACAGGTTGTTGTGCTACTTGTTGTGGCTGTATTACTTGAGCTTGTTTGTATTGTTCTTGTTGAATAGTGCTTTTTTCCTGAATAGGCTCTAATGCAGGCATAGTAGGTGTTTCAACAGTTTTATATGTTGTTTCAATAGGTGCTAATTCAGGGATAATATCGTTCTTTTTTGGTGCTTCAATAATTGGTGCAAGAGCTGGCATACCCATTCCACCACCTGCAGATGGTTTACTGCTTATTTGTTCTTCACTATTATCTTTTTGTTCATCAACAGGAACAGCTGGTTTAAAAATAAAAGACTTCGTGCTTGTAGCTTTCATTGTAGTTCCTGTAGGCATCGTTAAACCTCTTAAATTGGTTTTCACTTTATTCGCCTGTGCAGCAGCCTTTGCTGCATTTTCATCTTCAATTGGAGCAAGCTCAGGCATTGCAGTTTTGCTTACTGTGGTAGTAGTTTGTCCTTCAATCGGTGCAAGTTCTGGCATTGAAGATTTTGATGAGTTGCTTGCAGTATTGCCTTTAGTTTCAATAGAAGCCAAAGCAGGCATTTTGTATTTTGGTGTTGAATAATTGTTGTTTGAAGTTTGAGCATTATCAATAGGTGCTAACGCTGGAATACTTGATTTTGCTGCTGTTTGAGTTATATTCTTTTTAGTGTTTCCGGTTAAACTCATTAAACTTGGGTCAATGGTTTCTACACTTTTTTTTGCAGCGTTTGTAGTTGATGTTAATGGTTTTGATACCTCATCTGTCAATGGTGCAAATTGTGTGTTGTAATTGCTTTGATTGCTACTGCCATTTGTTAATGGTTTGCTGTTATTCTCATCAGTTAAAGGTTGAAAACCGTTGTCAGTTAAACTTGTTGTATTGTTACCTTGTTTCACAATAGTTTTATATTTCGACTTTGGAGGGTCGGTAGTAATAGTTGTAACTGTGTTTGCAACTTTTGGTGCATAAGGCACTTGAGATGTAGGTACAGTAATCGGTAAAGCAGGTTTATTAGTTTTTGGCAAAATAACATTTCCACCTTTTACAGGGTTCATACTACCACCAAGTAACGTAACACTATTTGGGTTTGTAACCTGCATAGTTGCTCGTTTTGTTGTAGTATCTATCAAGGAAACATTACCATTTTCATTGCCCAACAATGATTGGCATTGAACATAAGTTGTTCCAAGACCGAAGAAAGAAACGAATAAAACAGAAAATCTTTTCATAAACAATAGGTTTACTTATATATAATATAATGAACGAAATTGTAGCAGGCTTTCTTATGTTAAGGGGGAAACTTCATCACAAATCTAAAGTTAATAACAATGCTAATCACTTTGCAGCCTATTTATTTCTCAAATACTAACAACCGTTAGCTTGCTGTATATATATTTGCGACTCAAAATTTTTTATGTCAAATAAAGTCGTTTATATAGTGAGTGCAATGCGTACTCCAATGGGTAGTTTTGGTGGTAGTTTAAAAGATTTTTCTGCTCCACAATTAGGTGCAATTGCCATTAAAGCAGCAGTAGAAAAAGCAGGTTTGCAACCAAATCAAATTGAAGAGGTATTTATGGGTTGTGTGCTACAAGCCAATGTGGGTCAAGCTCCTGCACGAATGGCTGCAAAGTTTGCAGGTTTAAATGATAGCGTTGTTTGCACAACAGTAAACAAAATTTGTGCAAGTGGAATGAAATCAATTTCGCTTGCTGCACAAAGCATTTTATTGGGCGATAATGATATTGTTGTTGCTGGTGGAATTGAAAGTATGAGCAATGTTCCATTTTATTCTCCAAACCTTCGTTGGGGAAATAAATATGGTAATGTAAGTATGATTGATGGCTTAGCAAAAGATGGTCTTACCGATGTTTACAACAATTACGCAATGGGCAATGCTGCTGATTTATGTGCTAAAGAATGTAATATTTCTCGTGAAGAGCAAGATGCTTTTGCAATAGAAAGTTACACTCGCAGTCAGGCTGCTTGGAACAATGGAAAGTTTGCAAATGAAATTGTGCCTGTTGAAATAACTACAAAAAAAGGGATAGTAATTATTGATAAAGATGAGGAACCATTTAGCGTAAAATTTGATAAAATCCCAACATTAAAACCTGCCTTTACAAAAGATGGAACTGTTACTGCTGCTAATGCAAGTACAATGAATGATGGAGCTGCTGCATTGGTGCTAATGAGTAAAGAAAAAGCAGATGAATTGGGCATAAAACCTCTTGCAATTATTCGTGGATATGCGGATGCTGAACAAGCTCCAGAATGGTTTACAACAACACCTTCAATTGCTTTACCAAAAGCTATCGCTAAAGCTGGATTGCAAATGAGCGATATTGATTTTGCAGAGTTAAACGAAGCTTTTAGTGTAGTAGGAATAGTTAATTCTCAAAAGCTAAATTTAGATGCAAGCAAAGTGAATGTCAATGGTGGTGCGGTTTCTCTTGGTCATCCTTTAGGTTGTAGTGGTGCAAGAATTATTGTAACATTGATAAATGTATTGAAACAAAATAATGGTAAAATTGGTGCTGCTGCTATTTGTAATGGGGGAGGAGGAGCAAGTGCATTAGTAATAGAAAATGTTTAATTTTTAGTTTTAATATTTCAATAAAAAAGCCATTGATGTATCAATGGCTTTTTTATTATTTTTATTTTGTCTAATTATTTGCCTTCTCTGATAGCTTTAAATTCAGAACCATTTTTCCATTTGGGAAATGTAGATTCATTGGCTATTTTTTTACCTACTAAAAACAACATCTCAATATCCATTATGCCGCCATCAAAAGTCCAGTTAGCATCAAATTCATCCGCTGGTTTATGATAATGATTTGTAACATAATCATCTCTTAATTTTTCACCATAACCTTTTTCTTGCCCAATAAAATCAGTACCTCCAGAGCAATCCAAAGCTGGCACACCAACCTTTGCAAAGTTGAAATGATCTGACCTGTAATAATGCCCAGCTTCTAAATGTTCTTCTTTTGAAATATACCTTCCTTGTGTTTTTGCAACAGCAGCAACATAGTCTTCAACTTCATTTTGTCCCTGTCCCACAATCATTATATCATTGGTTTTACCAAAGGCATTTATGCCATCCATATTAAGATTTGCAGCAGTTTTATTTAAAGGGTAAATTGGGTGATGTGCATAATATGCAGAGCCCAACAAACCTTGCTCCTCAGCAGTTACAGAAAGAAAAATAACAGTGCGTTCTGGTTTTTGTTTCAGGCTTTTAAATGCCTTGGCAATTTCAAGCAAAGCTGCACTGCCACTTGCATTATCAATAGCTCCATTATAAATACTATCACCTTTTGCATCTTTTTTTCCTACACCTAAATGATCCCAATGTGCTGTGTAAATAACATATTCTTCTGGTCTTTTACTGCCTGTTATTTTAGCAATAACATTGTGTGACATATTATAAACAGATTTCACCTTTACATTCAACGATAATTTTAAACCTAAATCAACGGCTTTAAAACCCTTCACATTTGCACTTGCTAATAACGTTGTGTCTTTGCCAGCAGCAGTTAATAATTTTTTAGCTGCATCGCCTGAAACCCAACCCTGCATTAATAATTCTGAAAAAGGCAAACTTTTATCACGATCTCTATTATCTAAAAATAAATTAGAAGTTCCCCAGGAATTTTGCACCACACTAAAAGGGTAAGATGCAGCTTTTGTGTTATGAATAATTAAACAAGCTTTTGCACCTTGCCTTGCAGCTTCTTCATATTTATAAGTCCATCTGCCATAGTAAGTCATTGTATTGCCTTTAAACAAAGTAGTGTCATTTGTACCAAAGCCTGGGTCGTTTACCATTACTAAAACAACCTTTCCTTTTACATCCAAACCTGCGTAATCGTTCCAGTTATATTCTGGAGCAACCACACCATAACCAGCAAAAACCAATTCATCATTATTCAATGAAATTATGGAATCTGTTTTTTCTGTAGAAATAACAAAATCTTCTGTTTTCTTTAATTCAAAATTTCCTTTTGAAGCTGTTACTTTCATTGCTGCATCAGCGTTTGGAGTTATTTCTACCAAAGGAACATCTTGCAAAAAACTATTGCCATTGCCTGGTTCTAAACCCAATTTTTCAAAAGTATTTTTAATGTATTCAACTGTTTTTGTTTCGCCAATTGAAAATGGTTTACGACCCATAAACTCATCAGATGCCAATACTTTTATATGCTGCTTTAAACTGTCTTTATTAAAAGATGCCAAGCCTTCTTCACTTGCATTATTGTTTTGTTTGCAAGAGCTTAATACAATCAACAAAAATGCAGTTGATGTAATGAATATTTTTTTCATAATAAAATTTATTGGCAATAAAAATAGGTCAAAAAAGATTCGACTGATGAGAGTATTTGATTAAAAACAAAAAGGCTACACTTACTAGTGTAGCCTTTTTGTTAATTATTTAAAAGAAATTATTTCTTTTTAGGAGTAGCAGCTGCAGCTGCTGATTCCTCTTGTTTCAATTGTCTTGTCATTTCAACAGAAGCAATAGGAATACGAGGTGAGTTCATAATTTCCATATTAGTTTCCTTGATGTCTTCAACACGTAAGTTAGCGTTTAAAACAAGGTCTGTAATATCAACAGTGATATTTTCTTTTAAGTACTTAGGTAAAGTTTTCACTTTAACAGACTTCATTTTAATCACTAATTTACCACCATCTTTTACACCTTGAGAGTTTCCAACAAATTTAAGTGGCAATGTAGCAACTACTTTTTTGTCGTCAACCAATTCAAGTAAATCAACGTGAATTAACGAGTCGCTCACTTTGTCAAATTGCAAATCTTTCAAAATGCATTTGTACGTTTTTCCGTCAACTTTTACTTCTGCTAATTGGAATTCTGGTGTGTAAACTAAAGGTTTAAAAGCCTTTGCAGACGCACTAAAATTAATTTCTGTTGCACCTCCGTAGATTACAGCAGGCACAGCTTCTTGAGAGCGTATTTGGCGGGTGGCTTTTTTGCCAAATTCGGTCCTCAATTGTCCTTCGATTGTAACTGATTTCATTTGTTTATTTTTTTGGACGGCAAAAGTAAGGGAATCTGTGTTTAGATGTACATATTTTTAAAGCCCCACAAAATGAATTTACTTATTGTTGAAATTTTACTTTTTTTAAATCAATTGTTTTCATTATCAACGGTTGGTGTTGTTGGTTTCATTATTTTAATGTGAACAAAAAAACAAACAATTGGTTAAGCAAACCTTAACACCTACTTTTGCCCACATTTTTTTTCAACTATGCAACCAACCTTAGTTATACTCGCAGCAGGAATGTCAAGCAGATATGGTAGTATGAAACAAGTGGAATCTTTTGGTCCATCTGGAGAAACTATTATGGAATATTCCATTTATGATGCTATTAAAGCTGGATTTGGGAAAGTAATTTTTATAATTAGAGAGGAATTTGCTGAAGCATTTAAAAACAAATTTGAACACAAGTTGCAAGGCAAAATTGCAGTTGACTATGTTTTTCAAGATATTTCAAAATTTGTAGGAGACAAATCAATTAACCCTGATAGAACAAAACCTTGGGGTACTGCACACGCTGTACTTTGTTGCAAGGGAAAAATAAATGAGCCTTTTGCTGTTATTAATGCCGATGATTTTTATGGTAGTGATGCATTTGTGCAGTCATATCATTTTTTAACCACGCAATGTAGCAATGAAACTTATGGTTTATTGGGCTATAATCTGTCGAATACTTTAAGCGAAAATGGAAGTGTGAGTAGAGGCGTTTGCAAGGTAGATGATGATTGCAACTTAATTGAAGTAACCGAAAGAACAAAGATTTTTGCTCAGGAAAATGGACACATTGTTTATGAAGAAGATGCTAAACATTACTCACTTGAAAGCAATGCAAAAGTGAGTATGAACTATATTTGTTTTGCTCCAAATGTTATTGATTTATGCGAAAAAGAGTTTCAATTATTTTTAGATAAAGCTGGACAAGAATTAAAATCTGAATTCTTTTTGCCATACATAACCAACCAATTTATTCAAACCAATATGGGTAATGTAAAGGTAATTCCTACCGATGCAAAATGGTTTGGCGTTACTTATAAAGAAGATGCTGCCGGAGTAAAAGAAAGTTTGTATAAGTTGATTGAAGCAGGTGAGTATCCGGATCGTTTATGGGCATAGGTTTTCAATTTTATTTTATAAAAAAAGTCCGCTAAAATTACAGCGGACTTTTTTTGTAAAAATTTATAATGCTTAATTTCCTTTTATCATAAAAACATAATCTTTCATTTTTTCAACCTGACCGGGACGGTCTAAGCCTTTTAAAGAAGGAACAGCATTTATTTTAATTTTTTCATTGTCTTTTAATTTTCTAACGGCTTCAATTGCACGATAAATATTTGCAGATTTAATTGCATAAACAACCCCTGTTGCATTTGTTTCAGTACTTGTTACTATACCAATCAATTCTCCATTTTTGGTAACCACCGGTGAGCCGCTGTTTCCTTCATTTGCGGCTGTACTTATCTGGCAAAAAACCGTATCCATCAAATATCCATTTTTAGCACTTACATAACCTTCACCATAAACAATTTCCTGTTTGGGATAACCTAACATAAATATGGCCTCACCCAATTTAGCTGCAGATTTTCTGATAGAATAAGGCAAAGGAGGCAAACGTTTAAATGATGGTTTCCGCAAGCGAACAAGTCGAGTTTGAAGCAGACACCATTCAACATGATAATCATGCACAACAAAGTTAGATTTGCGACGGTCGCGGGAGTTGTCCTCGTCTCCATTGCGACAGCACCTCTTTTTC
>JANYEP010000130.1 GCA_025363075.1 Chitinophagaceae bacterium
GCACGGAATTGTTTATGATGCAGTATATGACATTGCTGAAACCCAGGCTACAGATGACTTTGCTCTTGTTGCATTAACATATCAATATAAAGGAGAAGATAAAGGTTATCCTTTTGGATACAACATAAAACTTGTTTGGAAATTGGAAGCAAATAATAAGTTAAGTATTACTTCTACTATTCAACACCAAAATACATTTCCAATTCCTTACTGCGAAGGCTGGCATCCTTATTTTAAACTGGATGAACCTATAGATAACTGTACCTTACAATTTGATGCAACAACAATGTTAGCGTTCGATGAAAGCCTTATTCCTACTGGAGATTTTATAAATGATGATAGATTTATTTCTTCAACAAAATTGAAAGATATAAACCTCGATAATTGCTATTTGTTATCAAATATCAATCAACCAAAAGCTGTTTTAAAAAGTAAACAATTACAATTAACTATAATGGCAGATGCCTCATATCCTTACCTACAAATATTTATACCAGACCACAGAGGAAACATTGCTATAGAAAATTTAAGTGCAGCACCAGATGCGTTTAACAATAAAATGGGTTTACAAATGCTTGAGCCAAATACAGCATATCATTTTACAACAAGCTATCAAATAGAACTTATTTAATTTGGATAATATTTTTCTACCAATTGCAATAAATCTTCTTGCTTGATATGTGTAGCAATTGCACCATTTACTTGTAAGATTTCAGCAGATAAAGTATGTGCAATTTTTAAACTTTCTTCATCTGATTTTCCAAGATATTGTGCCAAAATAAAACCCGATAAAGAGCCATCGCCAGCACCTGTTACATCTTTTATATTAGTAACATATGGGGCAGGTAAATGAATTGTTTTTTCTTTGGTAAAAAGTGTGCTACCTGCTGCACCATTATGCAACCATATTTTTTTTGCACCACGGTTTAATAATTCTTCAGCTTGTTGCTCGGTTGTGGTGTAGTGCTTGCTGGTGCAAAGTGCAGGTAACTCATCTTCGTTGGGTGTAAGTATTGTAATGCCTTTTAAACTTGCTCTGTTAAACTTAGCTGCTGGTGGCACACTCACAGGTTCTAATATGAACGGAATATTATTTTCAAAGCATAAATTTGACAGCCACGAAATTGTTTCTACGCTGATGTTTGCATCAACAACAATGTATGCTGCATTGCTTAGCAACTCCAAGTGTTTTTGTAAATGTTCGGGAGTAATTAAATCCAACTCAGCATTGGTGATGAGTGCTGTAAACAAAGAGCCATCAAAATTTAAGATGCCTGTGTATTTTCCTGTAAGGCTATGTGTGGTAATGGCTGCATCGAGTTTGATATTTGTGTAACCGCAAATAGTTTTTAACCAATCGCCCTCACCATCATTTCCAAAAACACTGATAAGTTGCACTGGTAAGCCCAACAATGCCAACTGGTGTGCAATATTTCGGCTTACACCGCCTGCACTTCTATGCACAGTTCCTTCGTTAGTGGTTGCCAATAACATTGGTGCAGAGGCAGAATATAATTCATCAACCAAGGCAGCACCTATACAGATAATTTGTTTTTGCATAGCTGCAAAAATAGGGGTGTAGCACCTTTAAAAAGATGGTGGCATTCCTCCTCCATTTCTTCCACCACCTCTAAACATTTTCATCATTGGAGGCATATTATTTTGGCCTTTAAACTTGCGAAGATTGTAAGTGAAACTCACCATAAAATAATGAGTCAACACTTTTGTTTGAACATCTTGAATATAGTTTGATGAAACACTTCTCGTGATACTTTGATTTTGGTTTAGCAAATCGAACATATAAAATTTAATTTCACCTGACTTGTTTTTAAAAATTTGCTTGGTAATACTTGCATTTAGTAAAGGCGTAGAAGTATTGTAACCATTGCTTCTGCCACCATAATATGTGTAGTCAAAATCGCTTGAAATTATCCAGCCACTCTTTGTATAATATGTAGCTTCTGCAGATAAATATTGAGAAAAATAATCGGCATTTTGTGTTGGTTGTAGCGTATATCGAGCTACATTGTATGAGCTATTACTTGTAAGGTTGATATCCCATTTTTCTTTAAGATTTGTTGTCCAAATAATATTTGCACCAACAGTTGTGTTGCGACTATAATTGCTTTCGTCATTAATTAAACTTTGACTTTGAGAGCGATTGTAATTGATACCTAAATTCAAATTGCTTTTTGGTTTGCGAATAGGAAAACCATAATTAAAATATCCAACAATATTATAAGTTCCATCAAGGTTTACAGGCTTTGTAATTTGCCCACCACCTTTTGTATTAATAATAGAATTTTGAATATCATTTGAAACAAAACTTGCATTGATTGTTACAAAAATTATTTTTTGAGTAAGTATGTTAAAAGAGTTATATAACATTCTAAAATTGTTGGTAAATTTTTGTTTCAAGTCTGGGTTGCCATATTTAATATTTAATGGCTCACTATTGTCAACCACAGGCTGCAACTGGCTTACACTTGGTTGGCTTGTTCTTCCAGAATAATTAATTCTCAAATTTTCTGTTTTACTAAAACTATAATTGAAGTGTGCAGTAGGAAAAATATTTATATAATTCTGAACAATAATATTTCCTGTGGAAGTGTTGATACTATTCAAATTTCCCCACTGTAATCCATTGCCAATGGTGAAATTATATTTTGTTTTTGTAACACGAAAACTCAATGTTCCTCTATCAGATTTATAAGTGTTTCTAAAACTATTGCTAAGATTGATAACAGGTTTTATATAGTCATTTGCAGCAGAGTCAAACGCAAAGGTTTTTTTATCGGTTTCAGATTGAGAATAATTGTGATTGTATGCTATTTCAAGTTGAGAGGTTTTGCCTAAAGGCTCTGTGTAAGAGAATGTGCCACCATAGCCTTTTGTTGAGCTATTGCTGGCATATTTTTGATTTATTTGAAGTGTTCTATCAATAGTTGTGTGAGTGATAGTATCATAAAAATTAGTTACTGAATAATTTGTTCCAGTTCCATCATTATCATTTCTACTCATTGTTGGATTGATGCTAAATGTTCTTCCTACTTTTTTGAAACGATGACGAAACGTAAAATCAATATTACCATTATATCCACTGTTTTCGGTACTTGTAGAATAATTTGAATTATTTTGTGGAATATATTTTCCTGCTGTTGAACTAGAGGATGACTGTTGTGAATAGTTTGTATTTTGGGTAGTAATACTTGGTCTAAAAATAAAAGAATTGTTGCTAGATGAATCTAATTGTTTTTCAACATTAATATTAAACCTGCCATTTTTATTATTGGTTAATGATGACAGTAATTTGTTGGTATAATTTGATGAGTCGGCACTAACTATATTTTGCGTATAGCTGTTTTGCGTTGCATTTGTTTTTTGATTGTTGTAAAAACTACTTGCATTCAATTGGTCGTGTTTGCCAAATCCCAAATCATTACTAAAATTTAATCCTGCACTTAACGTGTTTACAATACCACCTCCACCACTGCTACCAATTAAAGATTGAACAGAATTAAACAATCCTCCTCCACCTCCTTTTCCACCACCACCACGATTTAAAGTTCCTAGCATATCCTGCACCGAAAAATTTTGTTTGTTCACATCATTTGCTTGACCAAGCAATGTAATTTGTCGCCCATTATTAAAGTTGCTCAAGTTCAAATTATCATCATTCAAAGTTTTATTTCCATCGCTACCCAAACCCACAGAAGCCTTACCAAACATACCTTTTCGCTTATCTTTCTTGGTAACGATATTGATTGTTTTTGTTCTGTTTCCATCATCAAATCCACTAAATGTGCTTTGGTCGCTCAATGCATCAAACACTTGAATTTTATCTATAATATCGCTTGGCAAATTCTTAGTTGCCATTTTAGGATCATCGCCAAAAAACCTTTTACCATCTACCAAAACTCTCTGCACATCTTCACCTTGAGCTTTTACATTGCCATCTTTATCTACCTGCACACCTGGCATTTTTTTAAGTAAATCTTCAGCAGTAGAATTGGGTTTTGTTTTAAAACTTCCAGCATTGTATTCAATAGTATCTTTTTTTATAACAACTGGCGATTGGGTCACCACTATTTCATTCAAATTGTCAACCTTTTGTTGCAGGTAAACTGTGCCTATATTTTTATCAATACTGTTTGCATTGAATGTCAATTTTTTGAAAATTGTTTTATAACCTTCAAAAGAAATGGATAGTAAATAAGTTCCATAAGGAATATTTTTCATTGAAAAACTGCCATCATCTTTAGTCAAAGTAAATTGCTCCAAAGTGCTGTCGTTGCTATCAAGTAGGCTAATAGAAGCATTCAGCAAATTTTGCTTACCAAGCGTATCAACCAATTTTCCTTTAAGTGTTGCTGATTGCGATAAAGACGTTGCAGATAAAAAAATTGCAAGAATTGCAGAGAGTGTAAATTTCATCAATTAAAATATTTATACGAAAATATTCTTATTTGATTTAATAAAATACATTTTCGATAGAAGGCAGACTAAATAATTTGATTTTAGTTTATTTCATATTATTGATTAAATAACAGCAATCGATTAATCAAAAAATGTATTTCAATTAATTACCTTCGTATCACACAAACTTTACATCTAACATCTTTCATTATACATAAATTGCCTTCCCCACAACGCTATATTGCCCACTTCGATTTAGACTCTTTTTTTGTAAGTGTTGAATTACTCAACAATCCAGAGTTGATGGGTAAAGCAGTAATTGTTGGTGGATCTAAAGACAGAGGAGTTGTAACAACTTGCAGCTATGAAGCTAGAAAGTTTGGAGTAAAAAGTGCAATGCCAATGAAGAAGGCAATGCAACTATGCCCACACGCAATTTTGTTAAGAGGAACACGAGGTCAATATAGCAAATACAGTCGTTGGGTTACAGATATTATTGCATCAAAAGCTCCACTATTTGAAAAGGCGAGCATTGATGAATTTTATATTGACCTTACTGGAATGGACAAATATTTTGATGTGCTTGAATGGACTAAAGAGTTGCGAAATAAGATTATTGATGAAACGAAACTGCCTATTAGCTTTGGCTTGGCAAGCAATAAAATGATTGCAAAAATTGCAACAGACGAAGCAAAACCCAATGGCTTTTTATTTGTACAGCCAGGAATGGAAAAAGAATTTCTATCTACCTTACCAGTGAATAAATTTTCGGGTGTTGGTGCTTCAACTTTTGCTAAACTAAAATCAATGAATATCCATTTGATTGGAGATATTTTGAAACATAGTGAAACTTATCTTGAAAAGGAATTGGGCAAATGGGGAGCAGATTTATACAGAAAAGCTCAGGGAATTTCTTATAGTATTGTAAACAATTACAGAGAGGCAAAAAGTATATCCAATGAAAATACCTTTCACGAAAATATCAGCGATGAAGAGACCTTGCTAACTGAGCTTGTGAAACAAATTGAACGAGTTGGATTTGAACTAAGACAAGATAAAATGTTGACTGGTTGCATTGCCGTAAAAATTCGTTATCCCGATTTTGAAACCACATCAAAACAAACTACTATTGATTACACTTTTAGTGATGATATATTGATAAAAGAAGCTAAAATTTTATTTAAAAAATTGTGGCGAAAAAGCCAATCAGTAAGGCTTTTAGGCGTTAGGCTTAGTGAACTTACTAATGATAGTTTTCAAGGAAGTTTATTTGATGACCACACAGAAAAAAACAAGTTATACAAAGCTATTGATGACGTTAAAACCCGTTTTGGAAAAAGTACTTTGCAGAAAGCAGTAACAGTAAAGAAAAATGAGAAACACGAGGAGTAAGGGGCCGTTCAATTTTTTTTGCAAAATAAATATCGAAGCAAAATAACAATCGTTAGTTATAAAACTTTTATATTGCAACCACAATGCAAGCGAACAATATAATGCCAACAACAAGTTTCACAACAACTACCACAACCCTTTAAGGGTTGCACATTATCATATTATCCACTGGGCTTTGCTGCATAAATTCACAAAAGAAATCACTCAACATTTAACATTAAAAAATCAACATAATTTATATGGACGTTTTAAAATTTGGTGGCACATCTGTAGCCAACGCAACTAACATTAAGCAAACAGTTTCAATTTTTACACAAGCAAAATATAGCAATGCAATTGTTGTGGTTTCAGCATTAAGTGGTGTTACAGATTTATTGATTCAGGCAGCTATTGATGCTTCAATAAGTAATGGCAAATACATTGAAACCCTTAATCACCTTGAACAAAAGCACATTGATTGTGTTGTAGCATTAATTACAAATAACAATGACAAAGCTTTAAAAACAGTGCAGGAAAACTTTACTGAATTAAAAAATATTTGTGAAGGCATTTACAGGTTAGGCGAATTAACTGCAAGAACAAAAGATAAAGTGGTAAGCTTTGGCGAACTGCTTTCATCAAAAATCATTTCTGCTTACCTGTCCTCTACAAATCAACAACATCAATGGATTGACAGCAGAGAGGTAATTATTACTGATAGTAATTTTGGCAATGCCAATGTTGATTTTGAAAAAACAAATGCTAAAATCAAAACATTTATTTCGAACTCCCCTTCAGGGGTAGGGGGTAAACTATTCCTCGCTCCAGGTTTTGTTTCATCTAATGAAACTGGCATTACCACTACACTTGGTCGTGGTGGAAGTGATTACACAGCAGCCATTTTTGCTGGTGCTGTTAATGCAGAAAATTTAGAAATTTGGACAGATGTAAGTGGTATGATGACTGCTGATCCACGATGGGTTGCAAATGTTAAAAACATTCCTCATACATCATATAAAGAAGCAATGGAGTTGAGTCATTTTGGTGCAAAAGTTATTTATCCTCCAACCATTCAACCTGCAATGCAAAAGGGTATTCCAATATGGATAAAAAATACTTTTAAGCCAGAAGATTATGGCACTAAAATTACAAATACTGCAAACGATTCGCAAGGTATTATTACAGGTATTTCAAGCATCAACCACATTTCTCTTTTAAGTTTAGAAGGAAGTGGAATGGTTGGTATTCCTGGCTTTAGCAAAAGATTGTTTGAAGCTTTGGCTTTAGAAAAAGTAAATGTTATTTTAATTACACAAAGCAGTAGCGAACATAGTATTTGTGTTGGTGTAAATACTGTTGATGTAGAAAAGGCTAAAACTGCTGTGGATACTGCATTTGACTATGAAATTGCAACAGGAAAAGTAGAGCCTTTAATCATAGAAAAAGATTTATCAATTGTTGCTGCTGTTGGAGATAAAATGAAAAATCACCAAGGCATTAGTGGCAAAATGTTTGGAGCTTTAGGTAGAAATGGAATTAATATTCGTGGCATTGCACAAGGTAGTAGTGAAAGAAATATTAGTGCAGTTGTTGCTTATAGCGATGTTAAAAAAGCTGTCAATGTTTTGCACGAAGCTTTCTTTGAATCATCAAAAAAACAATTGAATATTTTTATTGCTGGAGTTGGCAATGTTGGCAATAAATTGGTGAGTCAGTTGCAGCAGCAAAGTGAGTATTTATTAAATCAATTAAATATTCAAATTAAGATAACTGGCTTAGCCAATAGCAAACATATTTTAATAAACGAAGAAGGTATTGATTTAACAAATTGGCAAGAACAATTAGCTGCTGCACCACAAGCAACTATTGATGATTTTACAAATGAAATTATTAAAAGGAATTTAAGAAATAGTGTGTTTGTTGATGTGAGTGCAAGCTCAGTAGTTGCTGCTGTTTATGACAAAATGTTAGAGCGAAGTATTGCTGTTGTAGCTTGCAATAAAATTACTGCTTCATCGGTTTATGATAATTATGTTCACATTAAAAATTTAAGTAAGGAATTTAACGCTCCATTTTTGTTTGAAACCAATGTTGGTGCAGGTTTGCCAATTATTGACACGTTGAATAACTTAATAAAAAGTGGTGATAAAATTCATAAAATGCAAGCTGTTTTAAGTGGTACTTTAAACTTTGTTTTTAATAATTATGATGCTACAAAACCATTTGCAGAGGTGGTGAAACAAGCACAGGATGAAGGCTACACAGAACCTGATCCAAGGCTTGACTTAGGTGGCACAGATGTAATGCGTAAGATTATGATTCTGGCAAGGGAAGCAGGAGAAAAAATGGAGATGGAAGATATTGCCAACAATAGTTTTTTACCACAGGAATGTTTTGATGGAAGTGTAGATGATTTTTATAAATCAATGTTGAAGAATGAAGAACATTTTAAAGCCATTTATAAAGCAGCAAATGACGAAGGTTGTAAGTTAAAATTTGTTGCAACATTTGATAATGGAAAAGCATCCGTTGGCTTGCAGCACATACCTGCACAAAGTGATTTTTATCATTTGTATGGCAAGGATAATATTGTGTTATTTTACACAGACAGATACCCTGAAAACCCTTTGGTAGTAAAGGGTGCAGGAGCTGGAGCTGATGTTACAGCAAGTGGAGTTTTTGCAGATATTATAAGATTGGCGAAATAGCAAATTACAATTCACTAAACTTTTTTTTATACATAGTTGGTGTAATTTTTTTTACTTGCTTAAATTGTTTGCTAAAATGAGACCAACTATTGTAACCACTTTGATAGCAAATTTCAATGATGGGCTTATTAGCATCTTTTAACAACTTACAAGCGTGATTAATCCTTAATTCCTGTAAAAATTCAAAATAAGTTTTTTTAATATTTTTTTTGAAGAACCTGCAAAAAGTGGGAATGCTCATCTTGACAATGGCTGCAACTTCTATTAGTGTTATAGGCTCTAAATAATTTTTAAAAGAATAATCAATAATTGTTTCAATGGCAGGATTAATATGCTTGCTATGGGAACTAAAATTTTGTGAAAGCATTTTGTATTGCTTTGTGGTGCTGATGTTGTGCAAAATATCAAGCAATAACTCTAATCGCTTGTAAGCTTTTACATCTTGCAATAACCTTAGCTTCTCAGTAATGATTGATTTTATTCTTTTCTCAAGCTTATATCCTTCATCTTTTGAAAGCAAGCTATTAATCGTTCTCATTTCTGGATTTGCTAAAAATTCATTTCCAAGTATTTCTTGCTTAAACTGAGCAACCACAGCACTTCCAATTGTTTTAGAATTATTTTTTCTAAACCAATGTGGCAAATTTCCTGCAATAAAAAACACGTCACCTACTTTGTATTCACCTACATATTCACCAATCATTACTGTACCTTGTCCTTCAGTAATGACAATAATTTCAACTTCATCGTGCTTATGCCAATTGGTTTCAAAATTGGGAGTTCTATATGTTCTACAAGCAAAAGAATGATTTTCTTCTACATATATTTTTTGAAGAATTGTTTTCATTATTTTAAAATATGCTTACAATATTATCAAAATAAGTAGCACAAAATATATAATATTGATAAGATAGCATATTTATTTATTCATATTGCAGTTTTTAGTTTAACATAAATAGTCAATTTTTGTTCCTTATACGAGTGTAATTATTCAACAAATTGCCTTATGTTGTTATTAGGAATTGATATAGGAACTTCCTCAATTAAAGTATCTGTTGTAGATGCTCAAACACAATATTGTATTGCATCTGCACAATATCCTGAAAAAGAAACGGAAATCATTTCTTTACAAGTTGGGTGGGCAGAACAATCACCAGAAAATTGGTGGCAAAACACTAAAGCAGCTATTTTAAAACTACATCAAACAGAAAAATATAATCCGCAAGACATACAAGCAATTGGCATTGCATACCAAATGCACGGCTTAGTTTGTGTTGATAAAAATCAAAACATTTTACGCAATAGCATTATTTGGTGCGATAGTCGTGCTGTTGAAATTGGTAACAATGCTTTTGATGCAATCGGCACCGAAAAATGTTTGTCCCATTTATTGAATTCGCCAGGCAATTTCACAGCAAGCAAATTGGCTTGGATTAAAAAAAATGAGCCTAAACTATTTGATAAGATTGATAAGATAATGTTGCCAGGTGATTTTATTGCAATGAAACTCACCAACGCAATCACCACAAGCATTTCAGCATTAAGTGAAGGTGTTTTTTGGGACTTTAAAAACAATGAATTATCGAAAGATATATTTCAATATTTCGGATTTGATACTTCTATTATTCCACAACAAAAAGATGTGTTTAGCGAATATGGATTATTGTCAAAATCTGTTGCTGATGAACTTTCATTAACACCTAATATTCCTGTTACATACAAAGCTGGCGACCAACCAAACAATGCACTTTCATTAAATGTGTTGCAACCAAACGAAGTTGCTGCAACTGCTGGAACAAGTGGTGTTATTTATGGCGTTACAGATAAATTGGTGTATGATAAAGAATCAAGAATAAACAGTTTTGCACACGTTAATCATACTGTTGAACAAAATAGAATTGGTGTTTTACTATGTATTAATGGAACAGGAATTTTAAATCGTTGGATTAAAAATATTGCTGGTAATAATGTAAGCTATGAGCAATTAAACACAGCAGCAGCAAGTATTTCAGCAGGGAGTAATGGATTAATAATGTTGCCTTTTGGTAACGGTGCAGAAAGAATGCTGAACAACAAAATGGTGCAAAGTCATATTCATGATATTGATTTTAATGTGCATACCAATGCACATTTATTTAGGGCTGCACAAGAAGGAATTGCTTTTGCATTTAGGTATGGATTGGATATAATGAGAGAGAATGGGATGAATCCAAGCATTATTCGTGCTGGTAATGCCAATATGTTTTTGAGTGATGTATTTTTTGAAAGTTTTGTAAACGCAACAGGCGTAGCTGTTGAGTTGTACGATTGTGATGGAAGTGTTGGAGCAGCAATTGGTGCAGGTATAGGAGCAGGTATTTATAAAACAACAGCAGAAGCATTTAGTAATAATAAACCAATAAAAATAGTTGAACCATCTAATCAAAATTTGTATGATGACTTATATATAAATTGGAAAGATGTTTTAGCAAAGCACTTGAGTTAATTGACAATTAGTTTATTAAAAAATTTTAAAATCAAATAAAATGAGTATCGTAACAGGGCAAAAAGAATTCTTTAAAAACATTCCTCAAATAAAGTTTGAAGGGCTTGAAAGTCATAACCCATTGGCGTTTCATTGGTATGATGAAAATAGAATTGTGGCAGGTAAACCAATGAAGGAACATTTAAGATTTGCCTGTGCTTATTGGCATTCATTCAATGGAAGTGGTGCAGATCCATTTGGCGAGCCTACACATTTATTTGCCTGGAATGAAAAACAAGATGCTATTGAAAGGGCAAAAGACAAGGCAGATGCAGCATTTGAATTTATTACTAAACTGGGTTTGCCTTATTACTGTTTTCACGATGTGGATGCTGTTGATTATACCAATGATATTAATGAAAATGATAGAAGGTTACAAGCTATCACTGCATATTTAAAGGAAAAGCAAAACGCAAGTGGGGTAAAGCTTTTGTGGGGAACTGCTAATTTATTTTCTAATAAAAGATATATGAATGGTGCTGCCACAAATCCCGATTTTGCAGTGCTTACTCACGCTGCGGCACAAGTAAAATCTGCTATTGATGCAACTATTGAACTGGGTGGCGAAAATTATGTTTTTTGGGGTGGGAGAGAAGGTTATATGAGCTTGTTAAACACGAATATGAAGCGTGAAAAAGAACATCTTGCACAATTTCTACATACTGCAAAAGATTATGCAAGAAGTAATGGTTTTACAGGTAAGTTTTTTATAGAACCTAAGCCCTGTGAGCCTTCCAAGCATCAATATGATTATGATTGCGAAACGGTGATTGGTTTTTTACGACAGTATAATTTATTGGAAGATTTTAGTTTGAATATAGAAGTGAATCACGCTACACTGGCTGGTCACACTTTCACGCACGAGCTACAAGTAGCTGCTGATGCGGGTTTGTTGGGAAGTATGGATGCTAACAGGGGCGATTACGAAAATGGTTGGGACACAGATCAATTCCCGAATAATATTAATGAATTAACAGAAGCAATGTTAATCATACTGGAAGCTGGTGGTTTTAAAGGCGGTGGTATCAACTTCGATGCAAAAATTCGTAGAAATTCAACGGATGTTGAAGACTTGTTTTATGCTCATATTGGTGGCATGGATGCATTTGCAAGAGCATTGATTACGGCGGATAATATTTTACAAAAATCAGATTATAAAAAAAATAGAACAGAACGCTATGCATCTTTTGAAACAGCTTGTGGCAAAGACTTTGAAGCTGGTAAACTTTCTTTAGAAGATTTAAAAAATATTGCTCTTGCAAATGGAGAACCTGCAACCATCAGTGGTAAGCAAGAGTATTTGGAAAACATCATTAACAGATTTATATAAACCAGTTTCACGCAAAGCAACATAAGGAGCAAAGTTGCAAAGGATTTTTCACACCTTATCAGCTCTGCGTCTTTGCGTGAAAAACCAATAATAATTAAAATAACTACTATGAACTTTCTTGGCACAATTGATTGGATTTTTGTAATCCTTTATTTACTTGTAATTGCAGGTGTTTCTATCTGGAGTATTCGCAAGAGTAAAGAGTCTGCATCAGATTACTTTTTAGCCAATAGAAACCTGGGTTGGTTTGTTATTGGTGCATCCATACTTGCTTCAAACGTAGGCTCAGAGCATATTGTAGGGCTTGCAGGTTCTGCTGCAAAGTCGGGAACTGTGTTGGGGCATTACGAATTACACTCATACATAGTACTTATTTTAGGTTGGGTATTTGTGCCATTTTATATGCGTAGTATGGTTTATACAATGCCAGAGTTTTTAGAAAGAAGGTTCAGCCCTAAAGCAAGAAGATTATTATCCATCATTCAATTATTAAGTTATGTCATCACCAAAGCATCAGTTACTATTTTTGCAGGAGCGTTGGTTTTTAATCAATTTATGGGTGTTGATTTTTGGACGGGTGCCATCATCTTAGTTGTTGTAACTGGCGTGTACACTGTGTTTGGTGGTTTGCACGCTGTTATGTACACAGAAGCCATACAAGCAATGGTTTTATTGGTTGGCTCTGCAATTCTTTTGGTATTTGGACTAAGAGAAGTAGGTGGTTGGAATGGAATGATTGCAGCTTTGCCAAAAGAAAAACTGAATATGTTTCCATCTTTAAATGACCCTAATTATCCCTGGTTGGGAATTCTGTTTGCGTCGCCCATTGTGGGTATTTGGTATTGGTGTACCGACCAGCATATTGTGCAACGTTGCCTTGCTGGTAAAAATGAAAAAGAAGCAAGACGGGGAACCATTTTTGCAGCCTATTTAAAATTACTTCCTTTCTTTATTTTTTTGATTCCAGGATTGATTGCTTATGTGTTGCATTCACAAGGCAAATTGCAATTGGATGATAATAATGCTGCATTTCCTGCAATGGTTAAAAGTCTTATGCCTATTGGCTTACGTGGTTTGCTGGCTGGTGGATTATTAGCTGCTTTAATGAGTTCGTTAGCATCTGTTTATAACGCTTGCTCTACTTTATATACGATGGATATTTACCAAAAACAACATCCTGAAGCAAGTGAAAAACAATTGGTAAAAGTGGGCAGAATTGCAACAGGTGTTGTAGTACTTTTAGGTATGGCTTGGATTCCTTTAATGGGTAAAATATCAAATGGTTTGTACGACTATTTGCAAAGTGTTCAATCTTATTTAGCACCACCTATTGCAGCAGTATTTTTATTGGGTGTTTTCTTTAAAAGGCTTAATGCAAAAGGTGCATTATCTGCAATGGTTATTGGTTTTATTATTGGTATTTTAAAACTTACTTTACAAATGTTTAAAGATGATTTACCAGCCAATGGAATATTGTATCAGTTTGGAACCATCAATTTTTTATACTTCTGTATTTACTTATTTTTATTCTCAATTGCTATAATGGTTACAGTCAGTTTATGCACACCAAAACCAGATGATATACAAATTCAAGGGCTAACATTTGCTACTACAGTTGCAGAAGACAGGGCAGCAAGCAGGGCAAGTTGGAATACGTGGGATGTAGTGCTGTCGATAGTTGTAGTGATTATTATTGTTGGAATATTTATGTATTTTTCACCTTGGGGAGTAGGGGGATAATTTAAATAGCTGCTACAATAAATAGCTTAGTGTAGCAGCTATTTTTCCTAAATACTATTTAATATTTGAAATAAATTGCTTGAAAATTTCGTGTTCAACCGAAACGCAAATACGTGAATAAGACGACCAAAAATCTCTGTCGTGATACACAAATTTATCCATACCAACAGCACCAATTTTGTGCTGAAACAAATAGTCTTCTGCTTTGGTAATAACAGCAAATATTCCCCAAGGTTTACTGTTGCCATAAACATCTTTTACCAGCAAATTATTCTCGTGCAGATAATCAATATTCAAAGCGATATTTTCTGTGGTTGTTTTTCTAAAAATATCTAAAGCCTTTCTGCCTTCTGGTGTGGTAATAATTTTTTCAATAATGATTTGTGGGGCTGTACTAACACCATTAAATTCATATAGCAGCCTGATATTTAATTCAGAATTAAACGCTTTGTTTTTGCAAAAAATAAAGCCCATCCTTAACCCAGATAAACCAACCCATTTTGAAAAAGATTCAGTAATAATAAGGTTATCAAGCTTGGCTAATTTATCAAAGAAATCATCATCTGTAAATAGTTTTCTGTAAGGCGAATCAAAAATTACTATTGCTCCAGTTTTAGTGATTTTTTCAATGGATGAATATAAAAAATCATCATCAAGTTTTACACCAGTAGGATTGCTTGGATCGCAGATAAACACACAACTTGAATCATTTAATTGTGTTGTTTCAAATTGTTCAAGCCCATCATAAAACGAAAACATTTTATGGCGAATAGTTGCCATTTTTGAGTAAGAACCCCAATAAAATTTTGGAAAATAAATGGTCTCAACATTCAACAATTGAATCACCAAATCCAATGCCGGCATACCTCCTGGTGTAATGGCAATATTGGCTTCAAAACCATCTTGGTTATTTGATGGAAAATATTCCTTAGCAATAGCTTTTCTAAAACTTTCTATTCCAAGGTTAGGGGCATACACCTGAAAATCTTTGGTATTAAAATTTACCTGCTCTTTAATTTCATCTAAGTCAATTTGCGTTACTGCATTCACACCACGATTGAGTTCTAAGTATGTTTCACCAGATTCTTTGGCAGCCTTTTTTACTTTTTGACCAATGCCTACAATAGATGAAAACGTTGCATTTGAAACATTAATTTTCACTTGCTTGTTTTTTAAAGTTGAATAAAAGGCAGGCTATCGTTAAATACTGTTGCAATAATAATAACAGTTTTTAAAAGTTCATTTTTAAATTATCCACGTTAAAATTATTATGTCATTAACATACATTTGTTTAATGAATGCTGTAAAAGTTAAATCACCTGCAACTGTTGCCAATCTTGTTTGTGGTTTTGATATTTTGGGTTTATGTTTAGATAATCCTTGTGATGAATTTACTTTATCATTTAGCGATAAGGTTGGCGTAACAATTATCAATGATGATGAATATAGCCTACCAACTGATGCTACTAAAAATGTAAGTGGTGTTGCGTTATTAAAAATATTGGAGCAAGAAAAAGACGTAAAAGGCTTTCACCTTATAAGTAAAAAAATAATTAAACCAGGTAGTGGAATTGGTAGCAGTGCTGCAAGTGCTGCTGGTGTAGTAGTTGCTGCAAATTATTTACTTGGCAATAAATATTCTAAAAAAGAATTAGTTGATTTTGCAATGTATGGAGAGGAAGTTGCAAGTGGTGCAAAACACGCTGATAATATTGCTCCTGCTGTATTTGGTGGCATTACTTTAATAAGAAGCAACAATCCTTTGGATATTATTTCTATTGATTATCCTGAATTATTTGTTACGATTCTTCACCCACAAATTGAAGTAAAAACTGCCGATGCAAGAAATATTTTACCAAAAGAAATTCCACTAAAAAATGCAGTAACACAATGGGCAAATGTTGCAGGATTGGTAACTGGTTTTATGCAACACGATTATGATTTAATTAGCAGAAGTTTGGAAGACGTAGTTGTAGAACCTTACAGAAGCAAACTCATTCCACATTTTTACGAAGTAAAAAATGCCTGTAAAAATGCTGGTGCTTTAGGAGGAGGAATTAGTGGTAGTGGACCATCAATTTTTATGCTAAGTAAAACTGCTGAAACTGCTGCTGCTGTTGAATTAGCAATGAAAGATATTTATGGCAAAACTGGTATTGAATTTCATACACATATTTCTACTGTAAACAAAAGTGGCGTTGCATTATTATAAGCTCTTATTCTTCTGAAGAAAAATCTCGTAAAAACAAGACCAATAAATACCCAAAAATTATCAATAATAGTATTAGAGGAATAGGCAAAATTGATAGATAAATATTTGACTTTTTTAAAGTTCTTTGTGTTAGTTGTTTACTAACATTTAGCAAATAACTATTGTAATTATTTAAAAAAGTACTGATAGATTCATTGTAAGCAGCTGCATAATTGGTGTTAGTGCTATCAATAATATTTATTGAAGGATTCTCTTTTTCGTGTGCTAAAATATCTTTTGTGTGTTGAATAATAATAGCCCGTTTTTTAATAATATCATCCAGATTATTATATAGAGATAAGGAGTCCTTTGGAACAAATTGTTTCATCTTAACAAAATCACTCGTTATATCATTAGACAGCTTTTCCCATTTAACTGAATATTTTTGAATAGTATCAATGTTTTGGCTTTTGTCTATTTTATAAACATTTAGATAATTATCGAGGCGTTTGGTAAAAATGGATTGAATGAGGGTGCGAGCATTAATTTCTTTTTCTAATAAACTGCTGTAATTTCTATCAATATCTCTTGAGAAAAAAAATAACAATAAGCAAGAAACCAATGCACAAAAAGAGGTCACAAGTAATACGAAAATTTTTAATGAAGCATTTGCTATAAACTTTCTCATAATTCAAACGATTGATATTTTTTTTGTAGTTTTATTGTACTAAGAGACTGAAAAAGAGGAATAAAAGTTTAATATTAGGCAAATGGCATTTTTACCACTTTTGCTTTTACAAGATTGTTTCTAATATCTATAAAAATGTCACTATCAATACTTGAATATTCAGTTGCAACGTAACCCAAACCTATTGCTTTGTTCAGGCTTGGGCTTTGGGTACCACTACAAACTTTTCCTATAGCATTTCCTGCTGCATCTTTAATTAAATAATCGTGGCGAGGAATACCCCTGTCAATCATTTCAAAACCAACTAATTTACGTTTAACACCTTCTGCTTTTTGCTGTTCAAAGGTTGCTTTGTTTGTAAAGTCTTTTGTAAATTTTGTAATCCAGCCAAGCCCTGCTTCAAGTGGAGAAGTTGTATCATCTATGTCATTTCCATACAAACAAAAGCCCATTTCTAAACGCAATGTATCTCTTGCACCCAAGCCAATGGGTTTGATGTTGTAAGCTTTACCTGCTTCAAAAATGGCATCCCATATTTTATTTGCATTGTCATTAATATCTTCAAAATAAATTTCAACGCCACCAGCACCAGTATAACCAGTTGCACTTACCAAAACATTATCAACTCCAGCAAAAACACCTTTTGTAAAAGTGTAATATTTAAGGTTCATAATATCCATATCAGTCAATGATTGTAAGGCTTTGGTAGCATTTGGTCCTTGAATAGCCAACAAACAAGTTTTATCGCTGATATTGTGCATTTCAACATTTGCAGTGTTGTACTTGCTAATCCAATTCCAATCTTTTTCTATGTTACTTGCATTTACAACAAGCATATAAACTTTATTTTCTTCAACGCAATAAACAAGTAAATCATCCACAATGCCACCATCATTATTTGGCAAACAACTATACTGTGCTTTGCCATTGGTTAGTTTGCTTGCATCGTTGCTTGTAACACGCTGAATTAAATCTAAAGCACCATCACCCTTTAAAATAAATTCACCCATATGACTTACATCAAAAACACCAACACTGTTGCGAACAGCAAAATGTTCATCATTAATTCCCGTGTAACTAATGGGCATATTGTAGCCAGCAAATTCAGCCATTTTTGCACCAATTTCAATGTGTTTATGTGTAAAGGGTGTATTCTTCATTGATAGTATTTTATTTGATGCAAAGAAAGCGGATAAGAAGATTTGAAAATATTTTTTCTATTTTCGCCAAATGCTAACTATAAGTAATCGTGGGCAGCAAATGCCTGCATCTCCCATTCGCAAATTAGTTCCTTATGCCGAAGCTGCAAAAAAGCGTGGCACTAAGGTGTATCATTTAAACATTGGTCAGCCAGATATTGAAACTCCGAAAATGGTTTTGGACGCTGTGCGACATAGCGACTTTAAAGTGTTGGAATATAGCCACAGTGCAGGAAACGAGAGTTACAGAAAAAAATTAGTTGGTTATTATAATAGTGTTGGAATTAATGTTGATTTTAATCAAATTATTATTACGACAGGAGGCAGTGAAGCAATTCTTTTTGCTTTTATGGCTTGTATGGATAATGGTGATGAGGTAATTATTCCTGAACCTTTTTATGCCAATTATAATGGCTTTGCAGTAGCAGCTGGCGTAAATGTTGTGCCTGTAACATCGCACATTGAAAATGGTTTTGCCTTGCCAAGTATTGAAGAATTTGAAAAGAAAATAACACCCAAAACAAAGGCAATTGTTATTTGTAATCCTAACAATCCTACTGGCTATTTATACACTGCTGACGAAATGGAAGCCTTGAAAGTTTTGATTAAAAAGTATAACCTGTATCTCTTTAGTGACGAGGCTTACAGAGAATTTTGCTATAGTGGTACACAAGTGAGTGCAATGCACTTAACTGATGTTGATGATAATGTAGTAATGATGGATACTATTAGCAAAAGATATAGTGCTTGTGGTGGAAGAATTGGAGCTTTGGTTACAAAAAACAAAGCATTGCTTGAAGCTGTAATGAAGTTTGCACAAGCACGTTTAAGTCCACCAAGTTTTGCACAAATTGCAGGAGAAGCAGCTATTGATTTGCCAGCAAATTATTTTGACACAACTAAAGCAGAATATCAATCTCGCAGGGATTTAATTGTTGAAAGATTGAATGCAATGGAAGGTGTTTTTTGCCCCAATCCTGGAGGAGCTTTTTATGCTATTGCTAAATTGCCAATTGATGATAGTGATGTATTTTGCCAGTGGTTGCTTGAACGATTTGATTACAATGGAGCAACTGTAATGCTTGCACCTGCAACTGGTTTTTATGGTACACAAGGTTTGGGAAAACAAGAGGTAAGGCTTGCTTATGTTTTAAATCTTGATAGTATAAATGCTGCAATGGATTGTTTGCAAGAAGCATTAAAACAATATCCCAACAAACAATAACAAAATTAAACTAAATGTATAAGGCATCGTTGATGTAGGTTGGCAAAACATTTGCAACATCTATACTTACGCAATACTCCATATCTTTTTCTAGTCCGTGTTTAGCCAAGCGATGCCAGTGAGTAGTGTTTCTGATGAAACTGTTTAAATCGTTTTTATGTAGCTGATACATTTGCTCTGCCATTAAACTGCTATCACAATGAATGGTAAAATGTTCTTTTACTTTTTCAATAACAGCACCTGCAAACAAAGTATCTTCAAGGTTAAATCTATCTTTCCAAGCAGAGCAACCAAGAAACACATTTTTATTTTGCTGCAATAAATAATCACAAACAGCAGATAAGTTAGGAAAAGAACCTGTGATAACATTGCTTGCTCCTTTATTTAAAGCCATATGAAGCAACTTGGTACCATTGGTTGTGGTTAACACTAAGGTTTTATTTTCAATAAAACTTCTTGAATATTCAGCAGGAGAGTTGCCATATTGTAAACCCTCAATTACTTTGCCATCACGCTCACCAGCAGTAATACTATTAGGTGTTGATTTGCCAATAGCAATACATTTTTCTACATTATCTATAGGAATTATTTTAGTAGCTCCATTGTTCAATGCAGTAGCAATAGTGCTTGTAGCTCTAAAAACATCTATAATGACAACAATACTATTTTCAACATCGTAAATGTCTAATAATTTAGGTGAAAGAACAGTGTGTAAATGAGGTTTGTCTATCATAATGGGCTGCAAGTATAAACATTGTTTTTAAAAGAGAATGTTTTAAGACAAGTGCGAAACAATGATACTTGTGGCAATTGCAGCATTTAAAGACTCTGCACCACCAATGCGTTTAATGCTGATAGCATTGGTAATATGTGGTAAAATATTTTCTCTAATACCTTTAGACTCGTTGCCAATTACCAAAATACCTTGCTTTGGCTTTGCAATTTTTGTTACGTCATCTCCATTTAGCAAAGCCCCATAAACAGGTACATTAGCGTTGCTTAAATACTTATCCAAATCAACGTAATTTACATTTACTCTTATAAAACTTCCCATTGTGCTTTGTATTACTTTAGGGTTGTAAAGCTCGACACAATCGTTGCTGCAAATAATTTGTTTAATACCAAACCAATCTGCAACCCTAATAATAGTTCCTAAATTTCCTGGGTCTTGAATGCCATCTAATGCAATGGTGATGAGGTTTCCAAAAGTAGTTATTGGATTGTTTGGTGGCATTTCAACCAACATTAATACCTCATTTGCAGTTTGCAAATTCGATATTTTTTGTAACTCATCTTCTGTTACAATAGTTGCATTTATTTTTTTATTTTTATTAGCCCAAGCTTGTGTTGCATAAATTTTATTGATGTTGTAATTGCTGTTGAATAACTCCTCTGCCAATTTAGGACCTTCTACAATAAACAAACCTTCGGCATCCCTTTGTTTTTTGTGGCTTAAAGTTTGAATATATTTACTTTCGCTGCGGCTTAACATATTATGCAAATTAACTCTTTCAGAAAAGCAAATTTATATCTTCTTGCATTGGCTATCATTTTAATTAGCTCTTGTACCTCTGTAAAGAATTTTCAAAAAGACAAACCATTTGTTTATAACAATAAAATTGTTATAAAATCTGATATTAAACCAGATGAAAAAAAGCGTTTATTACTTGACCTTAACAACTATTGGGACGATAGCATTCAGATAAGAAAAAAAAGTAGCATTGGCTTCTTTGGCGATTATCTCATTTATTTCAAAACCATTGATCCGCCTGCTGTTTACGATACTAACAACCTTATTCGTTCCATTAGATTTATGGACAATTATTTAAAAACGCAAGGATATTATCACGCAATATTTACTTACGATACTATTAATAAATTTGTTCATCATCAACATCGTGTTACACCAGTTGTAACTATTGACCTTGGTAAAAATATTACAATTGATAGTGTTGGATTTAATTTATCTGATAGTGGTTTGCAAAAATTAGCTATTCAAAATACCAATAGCACTTTGCTTAAATTGGGCAACCCTTACACTAAACAAGTTATTAGCAACGAGCTTGATAGATTAACTGCTTTGTACAAAAGAAATGGTTATTACAAATTTTCAAGAGACGATATTTATGCTTTAGTAGATACTACAGATTCAAAGTTTTTAGACCTCACTACTGACCCTTTTGAACTGGCAAAATTGTTGGATGATTATGCAAAAAGTAAGAAGGAAAATCCCAAATGGAAAATTACCATTAAGCAGCGAAAAGATACATCTGGCATAAGTTCCAAACAATTTTATATAGGACAAGTTTACTATTACCCACAGGCTGGAGAGTTTGATTTAACAGATTCTACTATTAATAAACCCTGGTTGCACGACCACGTTTTTGGTAATTATCATATACGATTTGACAATGAAATTATTAAGATTAATCCGCTAAAACATTTTACTTTTTTAAAAAGTGGCGACCCTTACAATCAAACAGATTATTACAATACTGTAAATGCACTTAATAAACTTGGTCCTTGGAAACAATTAGATGCAAAGTTTGTGCTGCGTGGCAATGATTCTCTTGACCTTCATATTTCTATGGTTCCTGATAAAAAATATGGAATGGAAAATACTGCTGAAGTAAGTAAAAATACTGGTGACTTAACTGCTGGTAGTTTGCTTGGATTATCTTACAGTCTTACATTTAAAAATAGGAATGTTTGGAAACAAGCTGTTCAATCTTCAACTTCATTTAGGGTAGGGTTGGAACTTAATCCAGACAATACTGACAAAACTTTGCAAACAGTTTTCTCAACACTTACACACACTTACAGCTTTCCTAAAATGATTGGTGAAAAAACCTTTAGAAAGTTTGTTAGAATAATACCTACAAAATTTTTGAGAAATAATATTAATAGCGTTATTAACACCAATGATAAAAGAACTTTACTTTCTATTAATGGATCTTATTCTGATAGGTTTAATTTGTTTCGTTTGCGTTCTGCCATTGGAAGTTTTGGCTACGAATTTAAACGAGATGATAAAGTGTGGATATATAAGCCTGTGAATGTTGAGTTGTATGGATTAGATAAATTGGCAGGATTGGATTCGTTGATTAAACAAAATCCTTTTCTTGCTTTGTCCTTTAATCAAGGTAATGTTATTGGGCAGAGTTTTTCATTTTCACGCAATAGTATTAGTAGCAAAAATCACAACCGTTCACACTTGCTTAAAATTGGTGTTGAAGAATCTGGGTTATATACTATCCTAATAAAAGATTTGGAAGATAGGGTGTATCGCTATGGTAAAATTCAAGTTGAGTTTATTGAAAGTAATAAGTATAGAAAATCTGAATTTGCATATAAACTCTTTGGTGGCTTTGGTTTTAACTACAGTAAGAGTACAAAAATTGGAGATGTGCTTCCGTTTTTTAAACAATTTTTTGCAGGAGGCCCAAACAGTATGAGAGCCTGGGGTTTGCGACAACTTGGTCAGGGTTCTTCATTGTTATACGATACCAGTCATTCCTCTTTTAGAGATAGATTTGGCGACATAAGGCTGGAGGCAAATTTTGAATATCGCTTTCAATTGTATGGTGGAAGTTTCTTAAAAATTGGTAGTGCATTGTTTACCGATATTGGAAATGTGTGGAACTACAAAACCAATGTAGCCAATCCAAATAGCGAATTTTCTTTGCCCAATATTATAAAAGATATTGCAGTTGATGTAGGCACAGGATTGCGTTTCGATTTTGGTGGATATTTTTTATTGCGTGTAGATGTTGCCTATAAAGTAAAAGATCCTGGTAGAGAATACAATGGTGGCTGGGTCAATCTAAAAAGTGCCTCTCTATCCGAAAAAAGACCCAATGGCGTTGACGTAAATAATGCTGCCATTCAATTAGGCATTGGTTTGCCGTTTTAAGAGATGTATATAAAAAATTATTTATACAAAATATTTCTTTGCAACCTTGCTTATATCAAGAAAACAGTGAGAGAATTTTTTTGCAAAAAAATAACCCTCAAAATATTTGGTTAATAAATTAGTACTGTTCAACTTAGCAATACCAAATTAAAACAAGATGCAATTAAACCTTGCACACCATAAAGAATCTGCCTTAATCGAATATCGAATATCGAATATCGAATATCGAATATCGAATATCGAATATCGAATATCGAATATCGAATATCGAATATCGAATATCGAATATCGAATGCCACACTAATTTCTCTTCATTCAAGTTTACGCATCATTCGTGCAGTTCTACGCACCATCCATACAACTGTACGAGCTATCCGTGCAACTGCACCAGCTATCCATACAACTGTACGCACTATCCGTGCTATTGCACGAGCCATCCATACACTTGTACGAGCTGTCTGTGCAGCAGCACGAGCCATTTGTGCAACTGCATCCATAGTGCGTACACAACACTTGAAAGCACCTATAGCTTTACATATTACCCACACAATTTATTCATTAACAATAAAATACAAACACTATGACAGTTTATGTTAACAGAACCGAAGACGGTTTACAAAGCCAGATTGACAATTTTTTAAACAAAGTACCCAACTATTCCCAACTGGGTTTAGATGCTACCAAGCTAAAAGATTTGCGAAACGATTGGACTTTAATGAGCTGGCTGCTTGGCACAGGCACAGCCTTTAGCACATTTTCTACATCCATCACAGCCTATAAAATTGTGCTGCGTAGTGGTGGCAATTTAGGTGCAGTGCCAACCATACCCACAGTGGCTGCTACACCATCGGCAACCAGTGGAGGAATGGAAAAACGTTTTAGAGATTTAATTCAAGATGCTGTGCGAAGTGGCAACCTCACCGATGCCATTGCCAAAGATTTGGGCATTGTAGCACCCGATGAAAGTAGCTCTTCGCAAAGCCGTGAAGCTGCACAGCCATGCTTTAAACTTAGCTATAGCAGTGGTGGCTACCCATTGATTATTTGGAAAAAAGGCAAG
>JANYEP010000070.1 GCA_025363075.1 Chitinophagaceae bacterium
TGCACAATCATCATTGCCCATTATACTATCAAGTAGCACTCATTATGCTTTAGCGATGAATGGTTACGCTATCATCACCCATCACTGTAATATAATTATCAGTTATTATATTATAATTCCAGCTAACTCATTCATCATTAACAAAAAAATCAATTGTTAAATTTTTGTATTATCCAAAATTTTAAGATTTTCTTGTATATGTTTCACATATAGTCTTTCTACTTTTGAGTTGGTAACTTATTTATTCACAATCTTAAACGAAAATTGTATGGCAAAAGACGAAACCAAGAAGCTTAGTCGTACGCTTTTACAAAAAGACAGAGATGCTTTGGCAGCATTGGGTTTAGTATCAACCTATGCACCAGCCGACAAAAAGTTTTCCGCTGCAAACGGTAAAACTGCTGTTGACGATATGGACACAAAGCACGATGCAGAAGCACAAACTACTGCTGCGTTGAAAAATGTAAAAGACGATGCAAGGGCTTCTGAGTGGGCATTTCACAATTTTATGCTTGGCGTAAAAAAGCAAGTAGCTGCACAGTTTGGCGATGATAGCAACGAATATCAGAGCCTGGGCTTAAAGAAAAAGTCGGAGAAGAAGAACCCGACTCCTAAAAAAGCCAAAATTAAAACAGCGTAGTAAAAAGTGAAATTATCTCACCTAAAAACAATTTAAGACTGATGCAGTTGCAGCATCAGTCTTTTTTATTTTGTAGAATGTTTAATGCTATATTTGAACTCTTAAATTAATTGTATGAGGAAGATACTAATGCTATTGCCCGTAATTTTTACAAGCTATATGTCTAATGCACAAGATATAGACAAAACAGTTGCATTAAATTTAATTCGTGAAAATGCAACAGCATTAAACATTAGTATTAACGGTAATGATGTCCCTAAAATATCAAGTGCATATACAGATGCAAAAAGAGGAATAACATATGTTTATATACAGCAAACCTATAAAGATATTAGTGTTTTTAATGTTATTAAATCTTGCATATTTAAGCAAACTGTATTGCAATACAATTCAGGAAAATTTATTAAAAGTATTGCAGCTAAAACTGAAAGTGCAACACCAACAATAACTGCAATAGATGCCGTTAAGCAAGCTGCAAACCATTTACAATTGGCAGAACCAACGAATTTGGTAGAATTAGAAAACACTTTTAATACTAATAAAAAAATAGTTTTCTCGTCTGCTGAAATTGCAAAAGGTAATATTAAAACAGAGTTGGTTTGGATAAGTAAAGACGATGGAAAAACTGTGCGATTAGCTTGGAATGTAAGTATTGATGTTTTAAATTCTGCCGACTATTGGAATGTAAGAATAAATGCTTTAACTGGCGAGTTTATTGATAAAGACAACTACACTGTTTATGAAAAAGCCAACACCAATAGCGTAAAGCCAACATTAAAAAAAAACGAAGCAAGCGAAGAAAAAAGCATTGAATATAAAATGCCTTTTAAGTTAATGTCGCCACCACCAACTACTACTACTGCAACTTATAATGTTATTCCTTATCCTTACGAAAACAGATTTGTTGGCAACATAGCTTTAGAAACTAACCCTTGGCTAAAAGCAGGCACAAGCAACAATGCCACAACTTATGGATGGCATTATGATGGCACTAATAATTATACCTATACAAGAGGCAATAATGTTTATGCTTATGATGATAGCTTAAATAAAAATGCACCGGGTAGGTCTCCAAATTCATCAACGGCATCACCCTCCCTTACTTTTAATCTTACACCCAATTTTACACTACAACCAACAGATCCAACGAACAGGCGTTTTGCAACAACCAATTTATTTTATTGGAATAATATTATGCACGATGTAATGTATCAATATGGTTTTGATGAGCCTGCTGGTAATTTTCAAAATGATAATATGGGGCGTGGTGGCTTAGGCGGTGATTATGTTCACGCAGAAGCACAAGATGGTAGCGGAATAAATAACGCAAATTTTAGAACTTTGCCAGATGGAGATACAGGCAGAATGCAGATGTATTTATTTAGCCCAAAGAGTGGAACGATAAAGTTTGATGGTGATTTAGACAATGGTGTAGTTTCACATGAATACGGTCACGGAATTTCAATGCGATTAACTGGTGGTGCTTCTGTTACAACTTGTTTAAATAACTATGAACAGGGTGGCGAAGGATGGAGTGATTATATTGCTCTAATGATGACAACAAAATGGTCCGCAACTAACATTGTAGATGATACATTAAGTAGGCCTGTAGGAGTATATGTATCCAATCAAATTTCCACAGGAACTTCTGGTGGGCGAACTTTTCCATATACAACCAATATGTCTATCAACACTCACACTTATACAGACATATCAGATACTTTGAATCACCCGAGAAGAAATTCCTTAGGGGTACATATACCCAATGCCACAGAAGTCCATTATATTGGAGAAGTATGGTGTTCTGCACTTTGGGATATGACTTGGAATATAATAAAACAAAATGGTTATATAAACCCAAACTTATATGATGCATTTGGGCAAGGAGGCAATATTGACGCACTAAATTTAGTAATTCAAGGTATGAAATTACAACCTTGCAAACCCGGTTTTTTAGATGCGAGAGATGCGATACTTAAAGCAGATAGTATTTTATATGGTAGCAAATATCATTGTGCAATATGGGC
>JANYEP010000166.1 GCA_025363075.1 Chitinophagaceae bacterium
TATTTAGAAGAAATTGAAAGGATAAGAGAACGCTTTTCGCCATTGGTTTTGATTTGTAAAGAATATGGAACTGCTATGAGAATTGGTACCAACCACGGCAGTTTGAGTGATAGAATTATGAGTCGCTATGGTGATACTGCAATTGGTATGGTTGAAAGTGCAATGGAATTTTTGCGTATTGCTCGCAGTTTGGATTATCACAACATTGTGCTAAGTATGAAAAGCAGCAATCCTATTGTAATGGTAGAAGCTTATAGACTGCTTGTAACTACTATGGATACTGAGTTTGGCGAAATTTATCCTTTGCATTTAGGGGTTACAGAAGCTGGTGATGGCATTGATGGAAGAATAAAAAGTGCTATAGGTATTGGTACTTTATTGCAAGAGGGAATTGGTGATACGATAAGGGTTTCATTGACCGAAGACCCAGAGTTTGAATTGCCTGTTTGCAAGCAAATTATTAATCACATTCAACACCTAAAGACGAACGAGTTTGTAGCAAATAACAAAGAGATAATTTCAAAAATTTCGAGTGCCAAATTCCCCTCCTTTGGAGGGGTCAGGGGTGGTTCTTTTGCAATTAATAATGTTGGTGGAAATAATGTTCCTGTTGTTATTGCAGATTTTTCAAAAACAAAAAATATTACACCAAAACATTTAGAAGCAATAGGTTATAAATACAATGAACAAACTGATAAATGGAATATTGCTGACGATGCAGCTGATTATATTTTTACCAACGACCAAATCTTGAATTTTGATTTGCCAGGCACATTAAAGGTTCTATTGTTTAGTGATAAATGGCTTGAAGTAAAAAATAATCCTTCATACAATCCTTTGTTTGATGCACCACAATATATAGAATATAAAAAACCTGCTGCTTCTTCCCCCTCTCTTTCAGGAGAGGGTAGGGGTGAGGCTTTTGTAATGATTGATAGCTCTTTTGAATTAACTGAGGATTACTATAATATTTTAAGGGAAGATAAAACTGCTATCATTTGTATAAGTTCGGCAAACCAAAATGCTTTGCAGGAATTGAAGCAAATGTTTGCAGGCTTTCAGCAAAAAAATATTCATAATCCTGTTATAATAATTTGTGATACGAAAGCTGCCACAACTGATGAAGCTATCATTCATTATGCCATAGAAACTGGCGGTTTGTTTTTAGATGGCTTAGGAAATGGAATTTGTTTTGGCTATCATTACAACAGTATAGATGTTGTCAATCCTACGTCATTATTGAATTACGTGGCATTTGGTATTTTGCAGGCAACAAGAAAAAGAATTAGCAAAACTGAATACATCAGTTGCCCAAGTTGTGGCAGAACCCTGTTTGACTTACAAGAAACCACAGCAAAAATTAGAGCAAGAACCAATCACTTGAAAGGTGTAAAAATTGCCATTATGGGTTGCATTGTAAATGGTCCTGGAGAAATGGCTGATGCCGATTTTGGTTATGTAGGCAGTGGTGTTGGCAAAATAACTTTATATAAAAACAAAGATGTTGTCAAGAAAAATATTGACAGCGAAGTAGCTGTTGATGAGTTGATAAATTTATTGAAAGAAAATGGAGCTTGGGTAGAAGAAACTGTTTAATCGTTTTTTTACTGGAATCATCGCATAAAAAAAACGTTAGAGTTTTATAGCTCTAACGTTTTTTTATTATCTGTTTTATTTTCTTTGTCTATTTCTTCTTCACAACTTTTTTAGTTACTGCTTTTTTAGCAGCTACTTTCAATGGCTTATCAAATGCTTTTGGTTTTTGTTCCAATATCATTCGTTTCACTTCATCTAAACCAATAGTTGGCAATTCTTCTGGTGTGTATCTTGAGCCATCTACTTTTTTAGTAATTTTTAGAATATCTTTTCCAAACTTAATGATTGCACCCCATCTTGCATTTTGGATTGATATTTTTTCGGCTTCCCAATTTTGAATATATCTGTTGGCTTCTTTATCAATTTTTTTAACAATCATATCTTCACAATCGGCTTGAGTAAGATTGTCAAAGTCATAAGCTTTTGTAACATTAATGTATAAATCTTTCCATTTAATAAAAGGCCCAAATCTTCCCTTGCCTTTTGTTACTGGAGCTCCATCATAAGCTGCAATTGGTGCATCGGCTTGTTGTTTTTCATTTATCAATTCAACAGCACGAGCCACATCTACCTCATCCATATTTTCGCCACGAGGCAATGAAATAAAGGCTTCACCATATTTTATATAAGGTCCAAATCTTCCAATATTCACACTCAATTCTTGCCCATTATATTCACCAATGGTTTTAGGTAATTTAAATAAATCTAATGCTTCATTTAAACTAATGGTTTCAATACTTTGCCCTTTTTTTAGTGTGGCAAATCGTGGTTTTTCTTCGCCCTCAGTATCGCCCATTTGCACCATTGCACCATAGCGTCCCATACGTGCAATGATTTTTTTACCAGTCTCTGGGTCGTTGCCAAGTTCTCTTTCGCCACTTGCACGAGATGCAGTTTCCATTGTGGTTTCAATGGTTTTATGAAAAGGTTTATAAAAACCATCAATCATATTATGCCACTCAAGTTTGCCTTCTGCAATGCCATCAAACTCATTTTCTACCTGTGCTGTAAAGTTGTAATCCATTACACTAGTAAAATGACTTTTAAGAAAATCAGTTACCACACTCCCTAAATCTGTAGGAAAAAGTTTTGATTTTTCAGCTCCTGTATTTTCACTTGCAATTACTGCTTGTATGGTATTGTTGGCAGTAAGTTTTACAATTTGATAATTTCTTTTAATACCTTCTTTATCTCTTTTTTCAACATAGGTTCTTTTAATAATTGTTGAAATAGTTGGTGCATAAGTTGAAGGACGACCAATGCCTAATTCTTCTAACTTTTTTACAAGAGATGCTTCTGTATATCTTGGCAATGGTTTGCTAAACCTTTCTGTTGCACTCATTTCTCTAAACAATAAAACTTGTTGTGCTTTTAATGGTGGCAATACGCCTTCATTCTCTTCTTCATCTTCATCAACAATTTTACCTTCAAGATATACTTTTAAAAATCCTTCAAAAGTCATTACTTCACCAGTTGCAGTAAGCTGTTCTCTATTTGTTGAAATATCAATCTTTGCAATAGTTTTATCAAATTCAGCTTCACTCATTTGGCTGGCAATTGTTCTTCTCCAAATCAACTCATACAATCTTCTTCCATCTTCATCTGTAATGGTTTTATTGTTCATATAAGTTGGGCGAATGGCTTCGTGAGCTTCTTGTGCAGATTCGTTTTTATTCTTATAAAATCTTTCTTTAAAATACTTTTCGCCGTAGTTATTTATAATTTGATTTTGAATATCAGCTCTTGCAGTATCACTTAAATTTACACTATCTGTTCTCATATAAGTAATATGACCAGCCTCGTATAAACGTTGTGCTATCAACATTGTTTTAGTAACACCATAGCCCATTTTTGTTGATGCTTCTTGTTGCAACGTAGATGTAGTAAAAGGTGCTGCAGGATTACGTTTCGTAGGTTTTACCTCCACGGAAGCAACTTTGTAATTTGCATTCAAACAAGACTTTAAAAAATCTTCTGCCAATTGTTTTGTAGCTAATTTCAATGGGCCTTCTGCTTTAAAAATAACTTCTCTACCTGCAATATCTGGGGCATTAAAAAATGCTTCTACTTTATAAGTTGATACTGGAACAAATGAGCTTATCTCTCTTTCTCTTTCTACCAAAATTCTTACAGCAACACTTTGCACACGACCAGCACTTAAACTTGGTTTTATCTTTTTCCAAAGTACAGGGCTTAATTCAAAACCAACCAATCTATCTAATACACGCCTTGCTTGTTGTGCGTTTACGAGATTCATATTAATAAGACGAGGATTTGCAACAGCTTTTTTAATAGCAGGTGCAGTAATCTCGTGAAACACAATACGCTTTGTTGTTTTAACATCTAAATCCAACACTTCTGCTAAATGCCAGCTAATACTTTCTCCTTCTCTATCCTCATCACTTGCTAACCAAACTTCTTGAGAAGATTTTGCAAGTTTTTTTAGCTCATTCACCACCTTAATTTTATCCTCACTTACAATATAGCGTGGTTCATAGTTTTTGCTTAAGTCAATACCCATTGCATCTTTTTCCAAATCACGAATATGTCCAAAACAACTCTTCACCAAAAAATCGCTACCAAGAATTTTTTCAATTGTTTTTGCTTTTGCAGGAGACTCTACTATCAATAAATTTTTTGCCATTTTTTGTTAATGTGATAATGTAATAATGTGCTGATGTGATAATTTCAATCGACAATCCCTCACTCAAAAAAATAAATATGTGACCATTGACTTAATGACATATGACCAGTTTAACGACTGCAATATTATGTAAAGAAAATTTTTACATAATCAAAAGAATTTTTATTTGTCAATTTTTTTCAACCAATCTTGCTCTTCTTTTGTAAGCGTAGTAAGGTTTGCAACGTAGTCTACATCTGGCATATACCATCTTTGTTTTTCGTAAAATGATTTTAATTCAGGATTTTTAAAAACATAACCACGCCTTGCATAAGGCAAATTGCGAAGTATTTTTTTTGAAAAACCAAATAGTGTAGTATCGGTAATTCTTCTAAGATTTTCTATAGCAAAAGGTAATTCTTCAATAACGGTACCGAGGCTATCTGATTGATGAAAACGATAGAGTTCAGAGCAAATAAATATTTCTCCTTTGGGATTAAAATTGGTTTTATGGAATGTAACACTGCCATTTTGCAACACAAAAAGAACTGGTTTTATTGACCAATAATACCAATCTGAAGTTGTATCAAAACTATCTAAAACTTTTCCCACACCATTTATTTTCCATTCTTTTGAGTTGTCAAAAAAATCTTTTGATATAATAAATTCCTGAAAATTTCCCATATCAATATTCAATGTAAAATCATCAATTTGATTATTAGCCCAGCGTGTAGCTGCTGTGAGAATATATTGAAGCGAATACAACGCATCATATGAACTTGACAAGTTAATTATGTATTTATGCTTTAAAATATTTATTCCTTTTTTAAATTTTGCTTTAAAATGATAGACATATTTATAATCTAATGTATCATTTTCTGCTTTACTCTTTATCCAGAGTTTTGACTTATCAATAAATTTTCCATCTTTATAATAAATTGCATCACTAACGATTGTAACAGAATATGGTAATTGATTATTATTGAAGACCACTTTAAAATTTTTCATAAGTGGATGACTGCTTACTTTCTTCTTAAAATATGAAGCATCTGGGCAAGGTGCTTCAAAACCTACTTCAATTGTCTTTTCATCTACAGGATTATAAAATTCGTAATACACATCAATTTCTGCACTGTTACTATTAATTCTTTTGATATTCAGTATTTCTTTTTTGACACTTATATCTGTTTCAAACATTGGAATTAAGTTTCTTCCTTTTACAAAACTTGCGTAAAAAGCTCCATCATTTGCAAAGGCAAATTGAGTAACCAACAATAAATAAAAAAGTATTGTGAGCTTGTGTTTCATTGAGCAATAATATGTAAAGAAATTTTTTATTCACGCTTGAAATTTTCAAAGTCATTATTAACACCTTAATTTTATTAACTAATATTTAAACAAACATTCCATTATCCTTTGCTATGTTTGCTTTCTAATTTTGTATATGAAAAAAATATTATTCTCTTTACTGATACTCGTTTCAGTTAGCTCATTCTCACAAAACAAAAACTACAAAGTTGCTATTGTAGCTTTCTATAATCTCGAAAATTTTTACGATACACTTGACGATCCAAAAATTGACGATGAAGAATTTTTGCCTACTGGTCCAAGAAATTATAATGGAAAAATCTATTGGGATAAAGTTGGTAAATTGGCTTCTGTAATTAAACAAATAGGAACAGACGATGATAAAATTCCTTGTCCAGATGGGCCAGCTTTTTTGGGCGTTGCCGAAGTAGAAAATGAAAATGTATTGACTGATTTAGTTAATCATCCTTCAATAAAAAATAGGAACTACCAAATTGTGCATTATGACTCTAAAGATAGGAGAGGTGTGGATGTTGGCTTTTTATACAATCCCAAATATTTTAAAGTATTAGATAGCAGACCTTTGTTTGTTCAGTTGCCTGGAGGCTCAAAAAATGCCTATTACACAAGAGATGTTTTGTGGGTGAAGGGTTTGCTTGATGGTGAGTTGATTCACATTTATGTTAATCACTGGCCAAGTCGTTTAGGTGGGGAAGAACGTTCTGCTCCTGGGCGTGCTGCTGCTGCAATGGTGAGCAAGAAACATATTGATAGTATTGCAAGAGTTGAGGGAGAACAAAAAGTTATTGTTATGGGTGATTTAAACGATGACCCCATTAGCCCAAGCCTTACAAAAGTGTTGAAATGCAAGTCGAGTATTAGTGAAATGAAACCTGGGGCTTTGTATAATCCTTGGGTTAAAATGTATGAAAATGGTATTGGCACTTTGGCATATCAAGATGCTTGGGGTTTGTTTGACCAAATAATTATTGGCAACAAATGGCTTGATAAAAACCAGGAAGGTTTTTTTTATATGAAACAACAGATATTTAATCGTCAATTTATGACTGAAAATATTGGTAAATATAAAGGTTATCCAATGCGTACTTGGGATGGATTAACTTATAGAGGTGGTTATAGCGATCACTTTCCTACCTATTTAGTAATGGTGAAAAAGGTAAACTAAAGGGAGTTTATTTTGTAGATAATACTTCTATCTAAATTTTCAATAATAAAAACTACATCGGCTTTTGCAGTGTTGTATTGCAAGAAGTTTGATGTAGTTTTTACGTTTTCAGCATATTGTTTAAAAACCCCTTTTTTAAAATCAAAATGACAACGCAAATACATTTCCCTTTCTTGTTGCCTGTAAGAATGATGGACAACAAATAACCTATTTTGATAACTTTCTCTTACACCTTTGCTTTGCTGTTGGTAAAAAAAATCAATCATTGCTTTGGGATTGGCAACAACTTCTTCAACATTATTTCTAAATTGTTTGGGAATAAGTGTTCCTTTTAAATCAAATCTTAGTTCACTATTGATGTTAAATTCAATGTCATAAGATTGATCTCTTTTATTCGGATTTGGCTTTACATTTTCATTTAAACAAAATAAAAATTCATCACACTTGCTGCATTGCCACAAAAACCATCGGCGTTTAAAATAATTTTTCTTTTCTTCTGAAAGGCTTACTACTGCTGCTTCTAACTCATTATATGTTTTTATGGCAAACATATTTATTTGCGAGTCAGTATTATTATTTTGCGTTTGACCCCAATGGAGTGGAATAGACTTTACAATGTTTTGCAAGTCTTTACTAAGTATGTTAAATTCCTCAATTGTCATTGAGTTATTGATTATGGTTTATAACAATATTCCTTTTTGAATAACTCCACCACCAATTACATCATTGCCTTCATAAAAAACAGCTGATTGGCCTGGTGCAATGCTCTTTACATTTTCGTAGAATTTAATTCTCAAACCCGCATCATCATTGTACAAATTGCTTAAAGCACCTTTATCTTTATACCTAATTTTAGTGATGGCTTCTTGGCTTTCAGTAATGCCATCATACTTCATCCAGTTAATTTTTGTAACAAGCATTTCACTTTGCTCCAAATCTGTTTCTTCTCCCAAAACAACAGTATTATTTTCTGGATTGATGGCAGTTACATAAGCAGGTTTTCCCAATGCAATTTCCAAACCTTTTCTTTGACCAATGGTATAAAAAGGATAGCCTTTGTGTTGCCCAAGTTTCTTGCCATTTTTATCTATAAACCAACCACCATCAACTTGCTCTTCAAGCCCATCTACCCTGCGTTTCAAGAAACCACGATAGTCATTATCTGGCACAAAACATATTTCATAACTCTCACTCTTTTTGGCTAGTTCAGGATAACCTAAATCGTGAGCCATTTGCCTGATTTCTGTCTTACGATATTTGCCCAAAGGCATAATAGTTCTGCTCAATAACTCTTGGTCTAAACCCCACAAAACATAGCTTTGATCTTTGGTTTCGTCAAGACCTTTGCTAATCACATATCTTCCATTGGTATGTTGTCTTACTTCTGCATAATGACCAGTTGCAATAAATTCACAACCCAATGCATTAGCACGTTTTAACAATGCTTTCCATTTAATATGTGTGTTGCACATTACACAAGGATTTGGTGTGCGACCAGCTAAGTATTCTTCAACAAAATTTTCCACAACAAAATCTCCAAACTCATCTCTGATATCTAAAATATAATGTGGAAATCCGTGATGCACAGCAGCCTGACGAGCATCGTTAAAGCTATCAATATTGCAACAACCCGTTTCTTTTTTTGATGATGTATTTCCACCACTTGTAGCATAATCCCAGGTCTTCATTGTAATGCCCAAAACCTCGTATCCTTCGTGATGGAGCATTAATGCAGTAACAGTACTATCAATACCGCCACTCATTGCCACCATTACTTTTCCTTTCTTGCTCATTGGGCAAAAGTAGAAGATAATAGCCACGAACGCACGAATGACTTTTTTGATATTTGGAAGATTTAAGTTTCATTATTTGAACTAATCGCATTATTTTTACATATAAAGGTTGCTAAGGGTTCATTTAATAAATATTTTTTTTGCATCTTCGCAACTGTTAGATAAATGTGTATGAAGCAGGTTTTGCATAACAAATTGGTAGAGAAGAAAAAGCTGGGGAAAAAATCCTTCGCAGTTTTAATTGATCCTGATAAGGTTAATGCTGCTGCTATTGAACAAATTGTTTCTTTATCTGTTGATGCAAAAGTTGACTATTTTTTTGTTGGTGGAAGCCTTGTAATATCTACACATTTAGATGAATGTATTCAACAAATAAAAGCTGCCTGCGATATTCCTGTTGTGTTGTTTCCAGGTTCTCCTTCACAGGTTAGCAAGTATGCAGATGCACTTTTATACCTTTCACTTATCTCAGGTCGCAACCCTGAATTACTTATTGGTCAGCACGTTTTATCTGCTCCTTTTGTTAAAAAAAGTGGACTTGAAATAATGCCTACTGGCTATATGGTTGTTGATGGTGGTGCTCCCACAACAGTTTCTTATATTTCAAATGCAGCACCTATTCCTGCCGATAAAACAGATATTGCAATGTGTACTGCAATGGCTGGCGAAATGCTTGGTATGAAACTGATTTATATGGATGCTGGTAGTGGTGCAAAAACACCCATCACTGAAAAAATGATTGAGAAAGTAAGTTCTCACATTGAATCTCCTTTAATTGTTGGTGGTGGTATTATTGAGCCAGAAAAAGCCTACTTAAATTGCAAAGCTGGTGCAGACATTATTGTTGTTGGTAATGCTATTGAAAAAGACGCTTCTCTTATTAAAGAAATGAGTGCTGCTGTTCATAGCAGTTTTGTGAGGGTTTAATTTTTCTTTCCCTCTATTTTATTACAGTCCTCAACGCTTCCCAACCTAAACTTAAAGGGAATTTTTGTTGCTTTCTCCAATTGCCATTCTTTTTTGCAAAAGAAGCCCCAGCCAAGTGTTGTATAATTTGAATTAATAGTTAAAGGCTTATTATACTTAGCTATACCATCATTTTTTTTAAGAGAGTCTACAACTTTAGGAGTGTATTGAGCAATACATTTTGCAGAGAAGAATAATATAAATAAGATAATAAAAAACTGTTTCATTGTTGCTCAAAGTTATGCTAAAATTTTACAAATTTTTCAGTTACCATTTCATTAGTCCATATTAAACTTACCTGATAATTTCCTGCAACCAGATTTGAAATAGCAATACTTGCTGTTTGATATCCTTTTGCCAAATCCATTGTATTTCTTTTAACAACTCTTCCAAAAATATCTGTAATAACTATGCTAACTTTCTGAGAATTTGCTGTATTAATATTCAACTTTAGCAAATCATTTACTGGATTTTGGTTTAAGCTAAAACCATTGATATTACTGCTTTTCAAGTTAATTGAAACAATATTTGAATAAGCAAACTTGCCATCATTATCAACTTGTTTTAATCTATAATAATTAACCCCTTCATTTGGTTTAGTTTCAACAACACTGTAATTATTTATTTGTGCTGCATCTTTTTTTGCATCAACAATGGCAATAGAAAAGAAGTTTACACCATCAATAGATTTTTCTACAACAAAATTTTGATTATTTATTTCATTGGTTGTTTTCCATTGTAATTGCACTGTTCTGTTACTATTTAAAACTGCATTATATGATAACAAGGTAACTGGTGTTGTAGAAGTTTTTGTGTACCAAATAGGAGCTGTAATAGTTCTGTTTCCTGCAATGGTAATATCTGCATAGTAGTAAGCAGTTGCACCATTTGCAAGCAAATTATCGGTATATGAAAATGTGTTTCCACTACCACTTGCAAGCTGCACAGGCAATACACCTGTTCCTAAAACACCATACATTATTTTGATAGCAGGTGTTGCTGTTGGATTTGTTGGATCAATGGCGTAAACGCTAATTGCAGGTGGGGTTTCAGCAGAAATAGTGTTGCCCATTAACTCATTATTTACACTAAAGTTTACTCTTGTATCACAATCTTCTGTTGCATAAAAATGCCTTGATTTTAAAGCAGCATAAAAATCTGTTTGGGTTAAAGATGTTGAAACCACAGCCAATCTATTATTACTGCTTCTTCCAAAATTTGTGTAGTGTGAATCGTGGTCCATCAAAGGCCCAATGTGATAACCCTTTGAAAGTAGTTTCATATAATAATCTATATATCCCATTGATGCAGGAGGGTCGTTATATGTTGTACTTGTAGAAAATGCAGGTCCACTTGCAATAGCACAACCTATAGTAGCACTATCTGCACTTGCATTATAGGGCAGGTTAAGTAGATTGTTGTAGTCTGCATAATCAGGATGTGCTAATGATGCAAACACATTACCACCTGCATTGTTTAAATTATTAATGGTTCTAAAAAGCCCTGTAGTGCCAGTGTTTTCAGGCGTTCCAGTGTAATCACTCTGAGGAACATAAATATTGTAATTGCCATTTTCCCAACCAATCAATTGATTGCTTCCATAAATTAAAACGTGTCCACCATTGCTGATAACACCATATTCCATTCCATACAATGCTAAAAAAGTAGATGTGGTTGCAGCAATAGATTGATTGATTCCAGGTTGCCAATTACTTAAGTTCATTCCTGCTGTTGAATGATTGTGTTCTGATATTCCAAGAAAATCCATACACAAAGAGTTCTTTGCATAGGCATAATCATTAGCTGGTGTAAATGTTGAATTATCTTTATTTCCATCTGAATAAAAAGAGTGGGCGTGCAGGTTTCCAAAATAATAATTATACGCTGCAATACCTGTGGTTGTTGCGTTTGATGTTAATGGATTGGTTGTTAGAAATTTTACACCACCAGTGCAAACTGCATTTCTTGCAAAAACAAAATAATAATATTGTGTGCTGCTTGTAAGGCTATAATCAATGAAAGAAGTAGCAGCAGCATTTGCAATAACTGTTCCATTGCCAATTGTATTTCCTGCAACATAGGTAATAGAATTTGTAGGTGTTGCAGACAAAGTTGAGCTGGTTGTTCTAATAACTAAATATCCATCGGCACTTGATGATGCTGTAAAATATCCATTGATTGAATTATTGCTTGCAACAAGATTTAATTGTGTAGGTTGAGCAGTTGGTGCAGCACAAACAGGCAATGCAATTGTAGTAGCACTATTGGTTAGTGGACTTACTTTATTGTACACTGGGCCAGCATTGCAGCTTTGGCTATTGATACCAAAAACATAAAAATAATAGGTTGTTCCGCTTGCAAGGTTTTGAGATGTAAATGTTGTACCTAATGTTCTTGTTACAACAGAGCCATTACCCAAAACATTACCACCATTATAAGTTGTTCCATTGTTAAGCGTACCAGTAAATGTTGATGACAAACTGCGTACAATCAAGTATTCATCAGTGTTTGAAGCTGCTGTAAAACTTCCAGTAATGCTTGTGGTGGTAACATTACTCAACACCAAATTAGTAGGTTGTGTAGTTGGTGCAACGCAAGGAAGCTGCCCAGCAAGTGTGGTTGCAGAGCCAGTTAGTGGACTTAATCCAGCGTATAATGGACCACCAGAACACACATTATTCATTGAAAAAATAAAGAAATAATATAGAATCGAATTTGTTAAACCTGTAACGGTAACACTGTTTGTATTGGTAATGGCAACCACAGTTCCATCGCCTAAACTTTGACCAATATTGTAGGTTGTATTATTTACAGGATAAGAACTTAATGCAGGATTGGTACTCATTACCACCAAATAATTTTGAGGTGCAGGAGTAGCAGGAGTGAATGAAAAATTAATTGAATTATACAACACCGTTCCTATTGAAAAGCCTGTGGGCTGTGCTGCTGGGGCTACACAAGGCGTTGTTGGCAGTGCTGTTATTTTTACATTGTCAATATTTATTCTTGGTCTTGAACCAGCAGTTCCACCACTTGCATTGTGATAATAAAAACGTAAACGTGCAGTTGCCGAACCATTAAAAAAAGACGGTAATGCAACATTGGTAACTGTGCCAGCAGTTGGGCTAAAATTGGTGAAGTTTAAAACTTGTGCAGCAGTAATTTCTGTAAATGCAATTCCATCGGTTGAAGCATACACTCTTAAGCTTCCATTTCTATTGCCAGAGTTATTGTTTAATGAATTCCAATCGAAACTTAATGTTCCTGCATTTACGCTTGTAAAATCAAGAAAAAAATCAATGCCAATAGCAGATGTATTATCTGTTGCACCAGTTGATAGCATTACAATGGATTGACTCCCTTTATATACACCACCACTATAAATAGGCACGCCACCACTGCTTCCTGGTGTTTGAAAAAAGTTGGAAAGTGTTGTTATTCTTGTTGCATTGGGGATGGCAGGTGTTGTGGTAGCAACATCAATTCCCTTCCAGGCTTGTGAGCCAATACCTGCTGTAAAAGTACCATTGGCAGGAGATGTGCTAAACGCCCAATTGCTAATGTCTGCAAAGTTTTCGGTATAAGTAAGATTTGCCTGAGATGCAAGATTGATGGGGGTTTGACTAAATGCAGCAAACATTATTGAACAAAACACAACGAATAGCAAAATCGTTTTTTTCATATAGAACAAATTAAAGGGCGGTAAATATCGGTTATTGTTTGTTATGGTTTTGTTTGGTGAGCATTATTAGGTTGCTTCGATCATTCATTTTAACTAAATGATAACGTCATTTCGAACGAGGAACGAGTGAGAAATCTGCTTGTTTTGCAGATTTCTCGGGCAAGAACCCTCGAAATGACGAAACTTGTTTCAATTGTTGAAGATGGCGATAAAATAAAATTTGCCAACCCAACCACAATTCAATAATATTGCTATTGAAAATCAAGCTGCAATGAGACCAAATATCAATAGCATTTCAACAAAAACATTTTTACTGCTATTAAACTTTTGCAGCAAGCTATTTGTTTTTAACGCCACAGCACCTACACCAAATCCTCTTTTTTTTATAAGCATATCGGTCGAAGCTAAACCGTTATGCTTCTTCACTAAACCGTTATGCTTTTTCATTAAACCATTATGCTTTTTGTCAGGAAGCATATCGGTCGAGAGTAAACTGCTATGCTTTTCTGTTCAACCGTTATGCTTTTTGTTAAGAAGCATATCGGTTGAGCGTAAACCAATATGCTTTTTTGTTAAACCAATATGCTTTTTGTCAAAAAGCATATCAGTTGAAGCTCGACCATTATGCTTACACAATTTTTCATTATTCTTTAACAATAAAAACAAAACACTATGCCTCAAACCATTCATTGTGGCTTAAGTTACCACAACCTTAAAATTGAAATTGTACCCACTTTTGCCAAAAGTGTTAGCCAGGTAGATAAAACTAATCTATGAAGTTTCAAAAGCTTTATAGGGCTTTAAAAAATAACAGCAGGGAAGCCGAAAACTGAATAGAGTAGGCGAGAAAATAAAAATAAAATGAAAAAAATACTAATCCCTTTACTTTTTCTTGCAACATTGTTTAGCTCTTGTTTGGCTAAAATGGGTGCTAATTCAAACAGCGTCTACACGGTTTCTCCATACATAACAAATAATGATAGTAAACTTTCTGTAGAAAATGATTATGCAGCAGATACCAGTTTCTATGTCAAGAATGATGGAACAAAAGTTTCTTTTAAATATGACAAAAACTTTGGTTACAAAAGCGGAGCTTTAACTAGTAATACTTTTTCAATTGAGGGAGTTAAATATCCAATTACTGAAATAAAAGGATATTTGCTTCAAGGTGTTTATTATGAAAGATTACGACTAAATGGCTACAGTAAACTTGAAGATATATATGGCAAAAGAATTATTCACGGAAAGGTTAATGTTTATGTTTCTGAAATAGATTTGAGTACTACTATGTCATACGATCAAATGCACGATGCACGCTACAATCCATATTATGGTAATACTTATTACACTTACTATATACAACCAGGAGAAAATGGAGACATTCAAAAAATAACTTCCGTGCAGGATATAAAAAACATAGTTAGCAATTGCCCTTTATCAATGCAGATAATAGATGATGGGTATAAAGGACTCAAAAAGAAAGAGGGTAAATATAATTATTTGAACAAAGCAATTAGAGTTTATAATAACGATTGTAAAGAGTAACGAGTTCTCCGCCGTTGATATAGCATAGCCTACCAACAACGTTCCGTTCTCAGCAGAGTGTCCTGCAAGGCACGCTGCGTGGCAATAGGTAAATTATAACAATGCAGCGTCCTCTAAAGAGAGACACTGCTGCAACAGATTTAGTGCAATGATGGTGAAGAAAACACCAACCTTGGCACAAAAAAAAGCCTACGAAAACTCGTGGGCTTTTTATATAAAATTGTAATCTCTATTTAGTAAACTTTAGTTTTTTACCTAAGTAAATTCCTGTAGCTCCCAACTCTTCTTCAATTCTTAATAGTTGGTTATATTTAGCAATTCTATCTGTTCTACTTGCACTACCAGTTTTTATTTGCCCACAATTCAATGCAACTGCAAGGTCTGCAATGGTTACATCTTCTGTTTCTCCACTTCTATGGCTCATAATAGTGTTGTAGCCATTATTTTGGGCAAGGCTAACAGCATTAATAGTTTCTGTAACAGTACCAATTTGGTTTACTTTAACCAACAAACCATTTGCAATTTTTTTATCAATACCTTGTTGCAAGCGGGTTACATTAGTTACAAATAAATCATCACCTACCAATTGGCATTTATGTCCAATAGTTTCTGTCAGGTTTTTCCAGCCATTCCAATCGTCCTCAGCCATTCCATCTTCAATAGAAACAATAGGATATTTTTTTACCCAGCTTTCCCAGTATTTTACCAACTCATCGCTGCTCATTACTTTACCACTGCTTTTATGAAAAACATATTTCTTTTTCTTAGCATCCCACAACTCACTGTTTGCAGCATCCATAGCTATTACAATTTGAGAACCTGTTTTATAACCAGCAGCAGTAATAGCTTCCAACACCGTTTCAATAGCTTCTTCATTGCTTTGAATATTTGGTGCAAAACCACCTTCGTCACCTACGTTTGTGCTATATCCTTTTTTCTTCAACACACTTTTTAATACGTGAAAGATTTCTGTTCCCCAACGCAAACCTTCGCTAAAAGATGAAGCACCAACTGGCATAATCATAAACTCCTGAAAGTCTATTTTGTTATCTGCGTGAGCACCACCATTTACAATGTTCATCATTGGTACAGGTAAAGTTTTGGCGTTTGTTCCACCAATATATCTATACAATGGCAAGCCAGCTTCTTCAGCAGCAGCTTTAGCACAAGCCATACTTACAGCAAGAATAGCATTTGCACCAAGTTTACCTTTATTTTCTGTAGCGTCTAAATCAATCATAGCCTGGTCAATTGCAGCTTGCTCACTTACATCAAAACCCATTAACTCAGATGCAATTTTTTCGTTTACATTTTTTACTGCTTTCAACACGCCTTTACCACCATACAATTTTGCATTGCCATCACGCAATTCAACAGCCTCGTGAATACCAGTGCTTGCACCACTTGGCACAGCAGCTCTGCCCATAAAACCACCTTCGGTTAATACATCTACTTCTACAGTAGGATTTCCTCTGCTATCTAAAATTTGACGTGCGTGAACATCTAAAATAAAACTCATAATTATAAATTTTTGTGGTGCAAATGTAAGAGAACGGAGATTATGATGATTTAAACTATTGTTACGATTATTCTAAAAGGTTTTTACTTTGCCAGCGAATGAAAATTTCCAACAAACAGCTTTACACTTTTTTACTAATTGTAGCAGCAATAAAAATCTTCTTTTCCTTTTTTTTAGAATTGGGAAACGATGAATCTTACTACTATACCTATGCTTTAAAACCTCAATTGAATTATTTTGATCATCCACCAATGGTTGGGGTGTTGATGAGAATAACAACGCTTAACTTAACTTTTGTAAATGATGTTACGTTAAGGTTAGGAGCAATTATTTGTTGTTTTATTGCATCCATTTTCATTTTTAAAATTGGTAAATTATTATATAATGAAACTGTAGGCTGGTATGCTACTTTAATCTACAATTTTTCTGTTTACACAACATTTATTGCAGGTTGGTTTATTCTGCCAGATAGTCCTCAAATGCCTTTGTGGTGTGCATCTCTCTACATTATGTGTAAAATTATTTTTAGCGATAAAGATAAAAATTTGTTGCAATGGATTTTACTTGGAGCAACAATTGGTTTGGCAACTTTAAGTAAAATTCACGCTCTTTATTTGTGGGGAGGTTTGGGTTTGTTTATTTTATTTTATAGAACAAAATGGTTGCTCAACTGGCGATTATATATCGGTTTTTTTGTTACACTCATTTTCTTATTGCCAATACTCATTTGGAATATTCAAAACCAGTTTATTACTTATCGTTTTCACTCAGAAAGGGTAGCTAATGCGAAAATAAATTTTGATTCTTTGCTAAGAGAAATAGTTGGAGAGGCGTTATACCAAAATCCGATAATTTTTATTTTAATCATCATTTCACTGTTCACTATACTAAAACTAAAAAGCCACAACGAGAAACGAGAAACGAGAAACGAAAAACAATTTCTTTTATTGATGAGTTTGCCAATGATTTTTTTGTTTTGGTTTATCAGTTTACGCAACGAAATTTTTCCTCATTGGAGTGGTCCTGCATATATTCCACTTTTTATCATTGCTGCTGTTTATCTTTCCAATGTGTCAAAAAATAAATTCCCTAATGTCTTGAAAGTCTCTGCTGCATTGCTTTTAGTGGCTTTTGTTTCTATTACATTATTGGCAAATTTTGCTCCATTCAATCTTGGTAAACAAGAGAAAGAACACTATGGCGAAAACTGCCCTACACTTGATATTAGTGGTTGGAAGGATTTTAGCAATGATTTTGACAAGGTTGTAAAACAAGATATTGCTACCAATAAAATGAAAGCAAATTCAAGCATTCTTGTCAGTAAATGGTTTCCTGCTTGTCAGCTTGAATTATATACTTCAAGGAAAACTGGATTACAAATTTTAGGTGTTGGTGATCTGGAAAATCTTCATCATTTTGTTTGGTTAAATGAAGATAGAAAACCTTTGAAACTCAATGATGATACATATTGTATTGTCCCATCAAATGTGAGAATGTATGTTGAAGAAACTTATGGCAAGTATTTTACAACAATAGAAAAGCCAGATATTATCAATCAAATGCGTGGAGGAAAAGCAGTAAGGTATTTTTATATATGGAGACTAAAAAACTGCAAGCAATTGCCCGAAAATATTTTTGCAAACAAAATAAAATAGTATTTCCAATATAACCCAAATCATTAATTACAACTCACTTATTTTTGAATTGCTATGAGCAATAATTCTATTCAACTTATCGAGTGCCCAAGAGATGCAATGCAAGGTTGGAAACATTTTATTCCAACAACAAAAAAGATTGAATATATCAACTATTTATTGGCTGTAGGCTTTGATACCATTGACTTTGGAAGTTTTGTTTCACCAAAGGCAATTCCTCAAATGGCTGATACAGTTGAAGTAATTAAAGGATTGGAACTTCTAAATACTACAACAAAACTTTTGGCAATTGTAGCAAATACTCGTGGTGCAGAAGAAGCTGTTTGTTTTGATGAAATTACCTACCTGGGTTTTCCTTTTTCCATTTCACCAACCTTTCAATTACGCAATACCAATAGTACACAACAAGAGAGCTTGCAACGCATTGATGAAATTCAGGAATTATGCGTTAAGAACAATAAACATTTGGTGGTTTATTTAAGTATGGGTTTTGGAAATCCTTACAATGATGATTACAACGATGAAGTATTATTGCATTGGGCAGATGAAATGGTTACAAGAGAAGTTGAAATTATTTCTCTTGCAGATACTGTGGGTTTGGGAACAAAAGAGCAGATAAGTTTTGCCCTAAAAACATTGATTCCAAAATATAGTAACACAACATTTGGTGTTCATTTGCACAGCACACAATTTAACTGGAAAGAAAAGCTGCAAGCAGCTATTGATGCAGGTTGCAAGCGATTTGATGGGGCATTAAAAGGTATTGGTGGCTGCCCAATGGCACAAGATGATTTGGTAGGAAATATGGATAGTGAAAAGATGATTGCCTATTTTGAAGAGCATCATTTATTTGAAAATTATAACAGAGAAGCATTAGCAAAAAGTTTGCAATTGGCAAGCGAAATATTTATATAACGCAACAACAAATTAAGATTACAAAATGGCAGTTTTTGAAGTAAGAGGTGGGAATAAATTAAGCGGAACTATTGTTCCTCAAGGTGCAAAGAATGAAGCATTGCAAATCATTAGTGCAGTTTTATTAACTGCCGATGAAGTAACAATCAATAATATTCCAAACATTATTGACGTAAATCTTTTAATAGATTTATTGAAAGATATGGGTGTGAAAATTAATAGAATTGATGAACACACTTGCACTTTTAAAGCTGATGATATTGATGTAGATTATTTTGCAAGTGAGGCTTTTAGAAAAAAAGGGGGAATGCTTCGTGGCTCTGTAATGCTTGCTGGACCTATGCTTGCACGATTTAAGAAAGCATATATTCCAAAGCCTGGAGGAGATAAAATTGGACGAAGAAGATTGGACACACATATTATTGGCTTTGAAAAATTGGGAGCCGAGTTTAATTATAACGATGATTCAAATGTGTTCACGATTGATGCACCACAACTTAAAGGTGCGTTTATGTTGCTTGATGAACCAAGTGTTACTGGAACAGCAAATATTTTAATGGCTGCTGTTTTAGCAGAAGGCACAACAACAATTTATAATGCAGCTTGCGAACCTTACTTACAGCAATTGTGTAAAATGTTGGTAAGAATGGGTGCAAAAATTAGTGGCATTGGCAGCAATATGTTGGTGATTGATGGGGTTGAAAAGTTGAGTGGCACTTCTCACACAATGTTGCCAGATATGATTGAAGTAGGCAGTTTTATTGGGCTTGCAGCAATGACACAAAGTGATATTTTAATTAAAGGTGCTGGTGTTGAACACTTAGGAATTATTCCAGAAAAATTTTCTCAACTTGGAATTCAAATGAATATTACTGGTGATGATATTCACATTCCTGCACAAGAAAGTTACGAAATACAAACCTTTTTAGATGGTAGCATTTTAACGATGAGTGATCACCCATGGCCAGGTTTTACACCAGATTTATTGAGCATTGTTTTAGTTGTGGCAACGCAAGCAAAAGGAAGTATTCTTGTTCATCAAAAAATGTTTGAAAGCCGTTTGTTTTTTGTAGATAAATTAATAGAAATGGGAGCACAGATTATTCTTTGCGATCCACACAGAGCAACAGTTATAGGGCTTGGACGTAGTCATAATTTAAGAGGCATAACAATGAGTAGTCCAGATATTCGTGCAGGTCAGGCATTGCTGATTGCTGCATTGAGTGCCAATGGAAAAAGTACCATTCAAAATATAGAACAAATTGATAGGGGCTACCAAAATATTGATACTCGTTTAAGGGCTTTGGGTGCTGATATTGTGAGGAAGTAAAATTTCATTCGCTTAATATTTTAAGCGAATGAAATTTTATTTTTTCTAATTTTATTTTGGTAGTGATTTAAAATGTATGCTGTTCTAAATTAGAAGAAACAGTGAGGATTTACGTTACTAAGTCGTTATGAGTAAGATAACGGTTAGCGTAAATTGTCCTCACTGCAAGGGTGTAAAAGTGAAGAAAAATGGTA
>JANYEP010000170.1 GCA_025363075.1 Chitinophagaceae bacterium
GCACAAGCTACTTTTGCAACTATTGCACAAAATGGCAACAAATTAAATATTACTGATACTGCTGCTATGCTTGCAGCCTATCTACGTTCAAACGTTGCACAAGCTACTTATGCAACACTTATACAGGATGCAGCCAAGGTAAAATATACTGATACTGCTGCTATGCTTGCAGCCTATCTACGTTCAAACGTTGCACAAGCTACTTATGCAACTATTGCACAAAATGCGAACAAACTAAACATTACTGATACTGCTGCTATGCTTGCAGCCTATCTACGTTCAAATGTTGCTGCTGCTACCTATCAACCACTACTCACAAATCCCATTACAGGCACTGGAAGCAATGGTTATTTTAGTTACTGGAGTGGAACGAATACAGAAAGTTATGTTTCGCCTTTATACTTCAATTCATCCAATAGTAGAATAGGCTACAACACAACATCACCAACAACAGAATTCGATTTTAGAAAATCAACAACAGGCACAGGGGGCCCAACACTAAGCCTTGCTGGTGGAAATGATGGAAATGGGAATTTAGGAGGAAAAATAGCATTTAGAGAAGAACTTTATAGACACACAGAAGTAGCCTCAATAGCTTGTGAGCGTCCAGGTAGTGGAAATGTTGCCCAATTAAATGTATATGTAGAGGGCAGTAGTGCAATGCTAATAGACAACACACGAAACATAGGCATTGGCACAACCACCACAACAGACAAAGTAAACATAAACGGCAACCTCTCACTCATTACAGCAGGTAATAAAATAAAAATTGCTACAGGCACAAATGCAAGCGTTGGGACAGTAACGTTAAGCAGTGGCACAATAACAGTAAACACAACAGCAGTAACCAGCAGCAGCATTATTTTTTTAACGGCACAAGAAACAGGCACTTATACAGGAATGTTGCGAGTTACAGCAAGAGTAAATAATACATCATTCACCATTACTTCAACAGCAATAACAGACAACTGTGTTGTAGCATATCAAATATTTAATTAAAATGAAAAAACTAATCTTAGCCTTATGCTTATTGGCTTCAATAAAAGCAAACACACAACCAGCAACGGTTGACACATCAATAAAATTTTGTGTAGCAACTAAAATTGTTCCTTTCGTTTACAAGCACGGTATCCCACAACTAAGCGACACAATCACACATTTAGGAGTTTTTTGGTACACAGCGAAAAATGATAGTGTTTGGAGCGTTAACTACACATTTATTTCAGCAAATTCTAAACCTTATAGAAATGTAGATTTTGGATGGATTGATGCACCTGATGTAGTATTTTTACCTTATTACAATGGCGATTTTTCCAGCTTGTTATTTCCATTGGCTGGCAGGTTTGGCGTAACACTTTTACGATAATTAAAAAAAAGAATTTATGGCAAGGTATAAAGTAGTAAAAGATATTTATTTTGGTAGTGGTATTAATTATGACAGCAATGGCAACAGTTATGCAATGAATGATTTTGCACCAAAAGTTGGAGATGTTATAGAACTTGGAGAATTGACAACACAATACTACCGAACTATTGTTACAGGTTATTTATTTAAAAGCTATCTAATTCCAGAAGATGCAGTAATGCTTGTATCGGATTCTACACCTCTTAAAAATTCTGCAAAACTTAAAGATATACCAGGCACAAATGATAATAATAGCAGTAAATCTGCAACAATATTCACCACAAAAAATATTGTAATAGCAATAGTTGTTTTAGTGCTAACAATTGCTATTATTAAGAAATACTCAACAGGTAAATAACATTTTTTCATCACTAAAAACAAATAAAATGGCAATAGCAAAAAAGGCTGCACCACGCAAGAAAGCAGCAAAAAGAAAACCAACAGCAAAAGCATTGGGCAAAAGGGTTACAGTTTTAAAACGTAAACTAAAAACAGCTACAACAAAGCTGGGCAAGGTTCGCTAAGTTGCTAAGAAACGCAAGCCACGCAAAGCAGCTACAGCAAAGAAAGCAGCCCCCAAAAAGACAGCTACACGCAAAAAAAATGTAGCTAAAAAACAATTGAATTTATTTTAATTTTTCATCATCAAATAATAAAACAATGGCAAAGTCAAAAAGCAACAAAGGCACTGTTAAACTCAAAAAAATTGTAGCACTTGCAAAAACAGAGTATAGTAAACCATCTTGTAAAAAGAAGTGGATTACTTGTGTAAAAGAAGCAGCTAAAAAGCTAAAATAGTTTTCATATACAGTTGGATTTGGTTAAGCCGTTTGTTTTTACAAATGGCTTTTTTGTTTTGATCTAACAACAACTTTAATTGCGTTGCTTCAGTATTTTTTTTGGAGTAATAAAAATGCCACTATATTTGTGTTCCAAAGGCAAACAGAGTGCAACGCAGGGATGCTTGCATAAGGAATAACCCGGCGGCTAAAGACTGTTTAAATACAGAACGTTTGGCAACTACGAATAAGTTGCAAGGGCTACCAATACATTTGGTAGCCTTTTTTATTATCGGCAATCCAGCACCAGTTAAACAGTCTTAGAATGCAATCCTCCATCCCCAGCGGAGCTAAGATTATTCCATTTGCAAATGCTATTAAATAAACTACTCAAATTGTGGTGAGTGTAACCTTGTGTTGTTTTAATGGTAGTGTGTCCAGCCAATTTACTTGCTTCGCTTAAACCTATTCCAATGTGTTGGCTAATTGTAATAAATGTATGCCTTGAAACGTGAAAACTAATGTATTTATCAAACTTCAAAAAAGCTGCAATTTCTTTTAAGTCCCTATTATAATGTTGGTTTGAAAGCTGGGGAAAAACAAAACCACTATTATTAATATCAAACATTTTCAAAGCAAATTTTGACAAAGGAACTATGTTTTTTTTCTTTGTCTTACCCTGCACAAACTCAATGTAGAAGCCACTTTCAAAAGGTTTAATGTTTTCTTTTTTCAATCTAATAACATCACTAAAACGTAAACCAGTAAAGCAAGCAAATAAAAAAGTTGACAATATTTTTTGCTTTGCAACACTTAGCACCTGGATATTATCCTTTAAATAAAAAAGTTCGTCCAGCGTAAAAAAATGCTCCTTAGTTGTACCCACACCAACCGTAAACTTTTCAAATGGTTTATACTTAATTATTCCATCATTATATGCAGCATTGTAAATGCTTCTTATCTGGCTCAAACGACTTATTACAGTATTGCTATTAACCTTTGTAGCCAAATAGTTTTTAAAACTATTTAGCGTACTGTTATTAAGGTTATACAAGTTTGTGCCTGGTTTATGCTCCAGCAAATACTCAATACTTTTTCTTATTTGGCTTTGCCTTGTTTTAGTAAGTTTCTTTTGTTCAAAAACCTGCTTTGAGTATTCCAACAACCCAACAATATTTTGTTGCTTATATGCTTGCAAAAGGTCATTAACAAATAAAGGCGAACCGCTTTTTTCATACTCCAAAACACACCTTGTCAACTTTGTTTTTATTTCAGTAATACACAAATTTTTATCGTGGTGCAAACCATCTTTTTTACTCACCACCTGCGAATCAACATTAAAGTTTATGGGCAACACAAGAATATTTGTAACAATGTAAGCAACCTTTTTATCAACAATAATTCTAAGGTAAAGGCGTGTAGAACCATCTTTTTTTAAGGCTTGTTTTCTAACAATAAATTTAAAACTTGCACCCATTAATAAATGTTAAATATGTGTTCAACTTTCATTTTGTAGAAACACTTTTTTATAAATACGCATTATTCAAAACACCAATAAAAACAAGCGTTTCACAACACATTAGTAAATATAAAAAAGTGTTTAAAATAAAATAGCGACTTCAGAAGGATTCGAACCCTCATCATCAGAGCCGAAATCTGATATGCTAATCCATTGCACTATGAAGTCAATTTGCTTTTAAAAGCTGGGACAAAAATATATTTATTTGCCATACTTCAACATTGAATAATTAATAGACCTTGATTAATCATTATTTATTGTTTGTTATTCTAAACCAATCAACATCTGCATAACCTCCCATTTTTACACCTTTATCGCTATTGCAAAACAGCCCTACTTTTGCTCCAATCCATCTACCTTCTTTTGCCTTAAAAGTGTCGCCAATATTGCTAAAATTTATTCCATCAATACTATAACTAAATTGACATATTGCATTTGGTGCAGCTACACTTACTCTTAAATATACAGTTGAATCTACAACGGATTTCTGTTCTATTATCTTTTCTATTGATCCTTTCAACGCATCTTTACAGGTAACAAATGAAACAGCATATCCTTGTTCATTTTTATTAATAGATAAATAGGCATAGTCTAATCCCATAACCACTAATCCAGCTTTTTTGTTCAAGTAATTATCTTGTTCAACTTTAAGCGAAAGTTTGGTTGTTGCAGTAAAGTCTGGTGCAGGAAATTTTTGAAGTAGAAGATTGGGGCAGCTTGATAAATTAACAGCATATTTTTCTTGTGGAATAGCAAATAATCGCAAATAATTTTTACCTTTTATCAAGGCACTCCATTGCACCTTTGTATTTGCTTGCCATTGCCATTGCAACCCTAAAGTATCGTTATTGAATTCATCACTTTCTACAGGCGTATTTACTCTGTAAGTACTGCTAACATTGGGCTTTTTAAATGTTATTACGGGTTCACCTTTCCCATTATTATTTTTGTCAATACCAATAATTGGCCAATCATTTTTCCAAATCATAGGCTCTAACAAAACAACCCTACCATAAGCTCCTTTATCTTGAAAATGCAAGAACCAATCTTCGCCAGTTTTAGTGTCAACCCAAGCTCCTTGATGTGGTCCATTGATATTTGTAGTGCCTTGATCCATTACATTTTTTGCTTCGTAGGGGCCATAAATATTTTTAGAGCGTAGCACCAATTGCCAGCCAGTTGCAACACCACCAGCAGGTGCAAAAATGTAGTAGTAATTATTGCGTTTATATAGTTTAGGTCCTTCAAGCGTTTTGTTATTATCGTGCCCATCAAAAACGTGTTTACCTTCATCTAACACAGCATTACCTTGAGTATTCATTTGAAAGACAGTTAGCAAACTATTTACACCAGCTCTGCTACCAGCCCAACCAACTACTATATATGCTTTACCATCTTCAACCCACAAAGGGCAAGGGTCGATGATGCCTTTTCCAGCTAAAACCAAATTTGGTTCACTCCAATTACCTTTAATATTTTTAGTTTTTATCATATAAATACCAAAATCTGGATCGGGATAATAAATATAAAATTCACCATTGTGAAAACGAATTGCTGGAGCCCAAACCCCTTTGCCGTGTTGAGGTTGGTTAAATGTATCTAAAGGAATTTGCTTTTGCAAAGCATAATTAATAATACTCCAATTAACTAAATCTTTTGAGTGCAAAATAGGTAGGGCAGGAGAGCAATTGAAGCTTGATGAAACCATATAAAAATCATTGCCTACTCTTATTGCATCAGGGTCAGAATAGTCAGCGTGT
>JANYEP010000171.1 GCA_025363075.1 Chitinophagaceae bacterium
TGCTGTACCTGTTGTTGCTGTTATTGTTGAACCTGTACCACCTGTTAATGATAAAGTAGGATATAAATTACCGCCACTTACAACAATACTATCATAAACATTTAAAATCTGAGCAGATGTATTACCTGAACCACCTGGTTCAATCTCACCACCTGTTATTTTAAGTTTACCATTAACATTCAATGTTCTTCCTGTTCCACCAGTACCAAGGTTTAATTGACCAGCATTTATAGTTAAATCGCCTCCAATTGTAGAAGTATTTTGTTGAATTAATGTACCAACACCTATAGAATTCCAAGTAACATTACCACCAATATAAAGAGGAATTCTTGGAGAACCTTGTGATACTTGAAGTTGTGAACCTGGTTTAAATACCGAAGAAGAAACGTAATAGCCATTTGTAACAGCAGCATTTATTTTATAAATACCACCACTATTTACTACAAATCTTGAAGAATCTACATTAGCAGCTGTAGAACCTGAAGCTGTTGACAATAATGAACCCAATGTAACAGTTCCAGTAGATTGATTATCTAAAGTACCATTTATAGTTAACACAGCACTTGAAGCTACAGAAAATGCAATACCAGTTGTACTTGTAAGTTGTACCAAGTCTCCATTATCAATGGTAAAGTTTTGTAACACATTCATTCCTCTGTTTACTACAACTGCACTACCACCACCTTGAGTAATAACACCACTCGTATTATTAACGATTAAGCTATCATAAGTGAATGGTGGAATAGTTTGTGGAGATGTACCGTTAAAGCTAACAATACTTCCTGCTCCAGCAGTTGTATAGCTATTTGTTGTAAATTGATTAGCAATACCAACTACACTTCCACTTGGTAAAGTTCTTGTACCGCTACCAGATAAAGTTAAGTTATAGTAATTTGCAGTAGCAATTGTTTGAGCAATTGAAGTTCCAGAATAACCAACTGTACTTCCACTAAATAATGTTCCAAGAGTAGGAGAAGTAGCTACTTTAACTTCTAAGTCGCCATTATTTGTAACATTAATAGTACCATTAATAGTTTGTGTTTGATTAAATACTGCACTACCATCTGCAACAACAATTTTGCTATTAGTTCCACTTACAGTCCAAGCACCACTCATAGTTGCACCAGGATTTGATATTTGGAAGGTTTGTAAAATATCTGTAAAGTTTGCTGGATGTGTACCACTACCATCTGTATTCGTTCCCCAATTATTTGCATTTGTAACATCGCTGCTAGCTAAATTGTAATAAGTGGTTGGTGTTTGAAATGTAAATCCAACTGAAGAATCAGCACCTGTTGCTGTAGTTACATACACTTTTCCTGTTGCACCATTACCAACTACTGCAGAAATAGAAGTACCATCTTGACTCACTGTGTAAGAAGATGCTGCTACTCCACCAAAACTAACGGCAGTTACATTACTAAAGTTTGAACCATTAATAGTTACTGTACCAGTTTTTATTTGTGCTGTTGGAGTAAATGATGAAATAGTTGGAGGTGGGGCTGTTGTGCTACCTTTCAACTGTACATTTTTAATGGTCATATATCTACCAGCTGAAGAGCTACCACAAGAAAAATAAACTCGAATAGTAAGCTTTTGACCAGTTGTTAAACTAACTCCTGTTGAACCATTTAAAGGAAGACGGAAATTTGAAGTTGGGCCAGACGTAGATGTGGTTAAAGCAATCGGAGTAGTGAATCCTCCATAAGCCGAAGCACCTAATGCAGCACCATTTAATGTTCCACCTACTGTAATTTCTGTTGAATCTGATACAAAAGCAGATTTAGAATATAGTATAGCTAATTTACCAGTAGTGTTATAAAAATTACAGTTAAGAATAATTGAGTCAATACGTGCTGTGTAACCCAATGTATCGCCAATTGTGAATTCTTCATATAAAGATGTTCTTATTAGCGTATTGCCATTTCCACCACCAGCTGCAGACCACAAACCTGGTGAAGATGTTCCACTTGCAGCAGGTCCAAATATATTTCCAAAAGTACCAGAGTACAATAAAGAACCCGTAGCTGTTACAGAACCATCAGGACGGTACATATTTTTTAATGTTGGTGTAGAACCTGTAATTCCAGCAACTCTAACACCTGAGCTATCAGCTCCACTTGTTGTTAAAGGCCATTGTTTTAATAAAGTTGCAACATAAGCAGGAACAGCACTTGTAGTTCCACTTAATGCAACCAAAATTGATGTAGCTCCAGTTGAACTAAGTGTATCATTACCACTGTAAGAACCTAAAGAGCCTGCATTTAACCTAACATAAAGGTTTGATGCAGCTACAGTACCACTAACTTGAGTGAAAGTTACACTACTTGACCAAGTTGAATTATCTTTTGAAACTTGAAAATTTGCAGGTGAATTAACAACAATATTTGCCGTTAGATTACTACCAGAAACTGTCATTACTTGAGCTCCTCCAGCACTACCAATTGTTTGTGTAAATGCTGCAAAAGTGCCAGTTGTTGTAATAGTTGGTTGATTTGAAATTGTAATAGTGTCTGTACTTGTTACAGTAGTACCACCACTTGTCATTTGTAAAATGTAACGGTTAACACCACTTGGCATTGCGTTATCAGCACTTGAATAATTATAGCTCGAAGTAGAACCAGTAAAATTATCTACTTGAATCCAGCTACCACCATTATTACTTCTTTTAATAGTATAAGCCATTGCAACAGGCCAACACATATTCCAAGTGAAACTAGACGAAGTTGAAGTAACTTGGCTTCCTGTAAAGTTTGCAGTTGCAATTGGTTTATCAACGGCATCACAAACACCAGAAAGACTACATACATCCCAACTTCCAAAAATATTTGATTTAGTGTAAGTTGAATCTTGAGAAGCGGTAAGTTGAGAACTAAAGCTTGCACGAGAACCTGCGTTTGCACCTGTTCCAGTACTATTGTACTCACCAAAAGATGCGTCAGCAGTAGTTGCACTTCCAGCAGAAGCACTACTCCAACCTAAGTTGATGATAACATCACTCATACTACAATTTCTATAAACTGCTTGTGGTTTATTTTGCCAAGGACGACCAAGATAATATAAACTCGTCATACCAGATGCACCATTAATAGCACAGTTGTTAAATACAAAACCCCAAGGAGAACCAAAACTTGTTCCTGCTGCTGTATTTGGAGCACAAATTACACCACCACTTTGTCTGCTTTTGCAATAGATATAACAACTATCAAACATAGAAGTGGATGCACCAAAAATAAAATCAACTGTTCCTTCTACGTAACAGTTTTTAAAGTAAGATGCGATACCTGCATTCTTGCAATACAATACGTCTTGAAAACCTAAAAATCTACAGTTTCTAAAAGTAGCTTTATCGCCACTAATGTTTACTGCAACAGCTTGTGTAGCTGCAACGCCAGCATTGTTTTGAAATGTAATGTTGAATGCAGCAAAGTTTGCCCCATTCACAAAAAATGTAGACGAACCTGCTGTTCCAATTGGACTGCCATTTAGCAATGTAGTTGTTGCGTTATCATTGTTGTAGATAACAGTCGTCAATACATTTTGCCCCACTAAAATAACGTTGGGTCTGTTTGTAGGAACAGTATCTTTTTCATTGTACACACCCGATTTTACAAAAATGTAGTAAGGTGTTGTACCATTGGTTGGTGCAGATGCGATAGCTGCTGCAACTGTTGTGTGCGTACCACTACCATCTTTGGCAACAGTAGCATTGTAGGTTTGTGCTTGTAGTACAGTTAATGTACAGAACAGAGCGACGAGAACGAGTGCAATTTTTTTCATAATTTGCTGGCTTGTTTTAATTGTTAGATAATAAAAGATATAATTGAGGAAATAATAATCGAACGGGGAATCGCTAAATGGCAATACGGGTACATATTCTTTGTCGTTAGAAATGTAAAACTATGTATCGAAATAATTAGTAATGCAAACGCACCCGATAAAAAACTGCAAACGTTATCGGCTTCGATTGCAATTAATATTTAACTAATTTTTTGCTATACTGAACAGTTCTAAGCGTTTCATTGATAATAAAATACACCATAAAAAAGAGGCGTAAAAGGAAATAATATGTGTTGGTCTAAAAGAAAGTAAAAGATTGAAGTTTCAACACAATTATTAGAAATTCTTGCTAACAAATTTGTTTAGGTACAACCATTTTTGCAAGCGGTTTATCCAGCTATCATCGTTAGGAAGATTTAAGCCAAAGCCGTGTCCACCACTTTGGTAAATATGTATTTCTGAGAGAACTTTATTCTTCCTGAGAGCAGTATAATATGCAATACTATTTTCTGGATTTACAACTTTGTCATCTGCTGCAAGCACGATAAAAGTTGGTGGCGTTTTAGCATTTATATTTTGTTCGCAAGAGAAGAAATCAATGTCTGTTTTTGGTGCATCTTTTCCAATTAATCTTGCTTTACTACCACTATGGGCAAGGCTGTCATCCATCGTAATAACAGGATAAATCAACACACTAAAACTTGGCTTTAAAAAACTATTTTTTGCAAAAGGCATTGCAGCATAGTCGTAATGCGTACTCAACATAGCAGCTAAATGCCCACCAGCCGAAAAACCAATGATACCAATGTTTTCAGCGTTTATGTTATATTCTTTGGAATGTGTTTTTAACAAGTACATTGCTTGCTCAACATCTTGCAACGAAACAAATTTTTTGTTAGTTACACAAGTATCATTTGGCAGTCGGTATTTTAAAACAAATGCTGCAATACCTATATCATTTAATGCCTTGGCTACATTGTAGCCTTCGTTTTCAATTGCCAATCTTTGATAACCACCACCAGGGCAAATAATGACAGCTGTTTTTAAGCTATCTGGCTTTTGAGGAATAAATGCAATTAATTCAGGATTGATAACGTGAACAATTCTTCCAGTTGGCAATCTTTCTTCTTGAAACGGACAATCAATTGCATTCGGAATTATCCCTTTGTACAATGGTATGTGTTGCTGGGCTTTGCCAACCAACAAGGTTGCAAATAAAAGTGAGAAAAGAAATGAAAACTTGTATTGCATTGCAATGGCTTTAATCTTTTTTTTCTTCGTTTTTAATCTGCTCAAACAATTCTTCCATTTTAAATACATAGTCTAAAGTATCGTCAACAAAATAGTGTATCACAGGAATTCTGCGAACACTTTTACCAATTTTGGTTGTCAATTCTTTCTTTATTTCCCAGGCTTTTGCTTCAATTTTTTTCAATGCAGCATTAATGTCTGCTACTTTAAACATACTTAAATAAATTCTTGCTTCAAGTAAATCTGGTGTTACTTTAACAGATGCAATGGATACCATTCCACCATCAATCATATTTAGACCAAGCCTCCTGAATATAGTATTCATTTCCTCTTGCAACACGGTTGCCACTTGCTTTTGACGTTTTCCTTCAATCATAAAATAATATTGGCTGCAAAAATAGTTACTTTGCTTTACAACTAATATTATTCAAATACAAACATCACGCTCTTGAGAACTTTTGGTTTAATAGGTCATCCACTTTCCCACTCTTTTTCTAAACAATATTTCAATAATAAGTTTAAGGAAGATGGCTTGGTTGATGTTTCTTTTGAGTTATTTGATATTGAAAATATCAGTGCAATAAATAGCATCATTTCAAATAAATCTGTCAATGGTTTTGCAGTTACCATTCCCTATAAACAACAAATTATTCCTTACCTCCATTCTTATAATGATGTTGTTGCACAAACAAATGCTTGCAATTGTGTAAAGGTTATTGATGGTAAATTAATTGGCTTTAATACCGATGTTACAGGCTTTAAACAATCATTGACAAAAGACCTGAAACCCTTTCATACAAAGGCTTTGGTGCTTGGCAATGGTGGAGCAGCAGCAGCAATAAAATTTGTTCTACATAAACTTGGTATTGAATTTAAAACGGTTTCTCGCCGAAAAGATACAGCAGATTTTACTTATGAATCGTTAGACGAAGACATTATTCTATCTCACAAACTCATTATCAATACAACACCTTTAGGCACTTTTCCCAACACAGAAAACTGTTCAGATATTCCTTATCAATACTTAACCAAAGAGCATTATTTATTCGATTTGGTTTACAACCCTTCGCTTACAACCTTTATGAACAAAGGCATTCAACAGAATGCCTTTGCAAAAAATGGTTATGAAATGCTTGTGATTCAAGCCGAGGAAAACTGGAAAATATGGAATGGATGATGATTAAATATTAAGATATTCTTTAGCTTCATTCATCAAACGCAGAGTCCTTTACCCTTGCTGCATTGGCTTTGCAAAGAGACTCTGCGAGGACGGAATTTATAACATCAAGCCCGAACTGAAGCACAATAAACACAGTAGTACCTTTATTTTGTCACTACTTTTCCTGTTTTAAAAAATGCTGTCCATTTAGTTTTTAAGTCTGATGGAAGTGTCGCTTGTTTTACAGCTCTGAAATTTGTGTATAGTGCTTGTTTACCTTGAACAATGTACCATAGTTGACTTTCAGGTGTTTTGTCATTTTTAAAACTTGGG
>JANYEP010000213.1 GCA_025363075.1 Chitinophagaceae bacterium
TTTCAAAATTCAATCCATCGTTTGAACGTTGAATATTAAAATAGTTGTTGTTTTTTTCAGTTGCTGTTGTCCAGTTTAACTGCACATTTTTTTCTATTTTATAACCTGTAAATGATGTTAAATTTATTGGTGTAATGATTACAGAATCTACCACGCCATCAACAAAGCTCTGTGCCTTTAGCATTGAAGGAATAGAAATAAAAGCTACAATAAAGAGCGTGATTATTTTATAGTTGATTATATTTTTTTTCATATTAAAATGATTTTAGTAGAAGTTGTAATTATTTTTTAATGATAATTTCTAAACGATTTTCTCCAACACTATTTTTGTTGTTTGGGTCAATTACCAAATCGTAAGTAGCATCTTTATTTAATAAAATATATTTATTAAATAATTTGTCGTGTAGCACTAATGTAACACCATTTGCAACTTTAAAATCAGTTGTTTTTAAAGTATAAGTTTCAACTTCGTTGATAGCTGGTAACGCAATACCCAATTGAATTATAGCTTTATTAGCATTGCGATAATCAGTTGCTATTTTTTGTTTATCATCACTTAAAGAATAAATGCTTAAACCAGTATTCATTAGTTTAACTGCATCTGTTTTTTCATCATAACTATTTGAAAAACTGTTGCCAATATTCAAATTGAAATTATCGTATTCCTCACCATTTTTCAAAGCTTTTATTTGAATGTGATTTACTGTGTTTACTGCTCTAAATAATGTTGGGCAAGATGTGCAAGTTGTTTTATTAGTTTCACTAAATATTAAATCGGTAGCAGCATTTGCTTTCACAAAAAATGCAGCATACGCAGGTAACACATAGCTTGCAGGAATAGGATTTACTGTAATGTAACTTCCAGTATGTGGGTTGCGTACATATATGCTTGAACCAATATTTGTAGCAGCATTTAAAACAGCACCAATATCAACTGGCGAAGGATAAGGATTGCCAACTAAATTAAAATTTGCAGTAGCACCAACACCACCTGTTACAAGTTTAATAGTATCAGCACCAAAGTTTACAACACCAGTCATATCAATAGTTACAGACTTTGGCACAGTATCATAGCCATTTAAAGTATTTGATTGATTTTTCTTACCTCTAATCATCACTCTTATGCCTTGCCCAGCTTTCCAGTTGGTTGTGCTATCGTCTAAAAATGCTTTCCAACCAGCATCATTTACTAAACCACCATCGGCATTTGCAGTGTTAAAATAAAAGGCACTTGGGTTGTTGGTTGATGTTGGTGTAAATCCATAACCAACGGTTTGCCCAACATTTAAACTTGTACCAACTGTGTTTCCTGTAATATTTAAATCATCAGTTAATTGTCTTAAAGGTTGAGCTGTATTAAATGGATGACTTAGCAAACGAAACTTTCTATAGCCAGAAAGTATGTATTGTTGCACAGTTGTATTGCCTACAATGCTTGCACCACTTGCCATTGCTGCAATTGAAGCTGTGCCAGTAGCATCTGATTGTAGGGTAAATTTACCAGTAGTGGTGGGTGTAGGAAATGCAGTTGCTGAGTTAATAATCAATTTTGCCCCAGGTTTTAAAGTAATGTTTTGTGTTGTTGGAACATTAATTGCACCCAATAAATTTATGGTTAAATTACCAGCAACTGTGGTGGTGCCTGTACCAAAAGTTTTGTTGCTGGCAACAGCTGAATTCGATAAAGTTAAATTAGCATAGTCTAAAGATTCTAAAGTTTGATTGCCTGCTTGGTTGGTTGTGCCTCTGTAATAGTCGATAGTAGAAGCTGTGCCTAAAGTTAGGTTAGGAGGCTTGGTTGTATCTTGAAATAAAATAGTGCCATTGGTAGATACTGGCACAACAGGAATGGCAACACCAGTTGAAAACAATCCTCCACTTCTACCAGCTTTAAATGTTCCATTAATACTCACACTGCCCCCAGTTAAAATGGCTATAAAATTGCTTGATGAACCAATAGGCCCAGCCAAAGTAGAACCTAACTCTACCAACAAATTTTTTGTAGATAAAGCTGCTCCACCCATTGTTACATTAGCATTATTAATTAGACTAATACTTCCAAATCTACTGCTTGAGGTTGTGGTAATTGCTGTTCCATCAAACACAACTTCTAAACTGGTATCAGCAATTGCACCTAATGAAAGTGGAGTAGTATTTTGGTAAATAAGTTTTTGATGCCCAGTTGCAGGTATTGATACAGAAATGGTTTTGCTTTTATTTACTGTTAAAGCCGAGCCTGATAATAGTGTTAAGGTAATAGGTGCATTGGCAGTTGTTGGGTTTCCAATAATTACGCTATCGCCACCAGCACTTGCAAAACTTGTATTGCCTACATTCCAAACTCCTGTTAAAGAAACTGCTGAAGTATTTTGAATGATGAAATACCTGCCACCACTTGTAAAATCTGTAAGTGTGCCACCAGTACCATTTGTATTTGTACCCCAACTGGCTACATTATTTAATGCACCTGTTCCGTTGTAGTACCATTTTGTTTGAGAGAATGATTGATGGCTAAGAGCCACTAAAACAAAAACTGTAACTAAAAATTTGTAGTTGAGAGAAACACAGTTTCCCCATAAAGGCGTTTTTTTCATACGTTTATATTTGCAATAGTTATTTTGAAATCGCTACAGCAAACATAACTAACTACCAAAAATTATTTCAATTTTTGCTCTTCAGAATAACTATTAAATAATTACATTTGTTTCGGAAACGAAAAAAGTGTTTCGGAATTTTTCAAATTGCTTGTTAACAGCCTATTATGCAAATATTAAAGAATGGTAAAGAAGAGATTGTGTATTTGCTTACAAAGGCAATAGAGAAGTATAAATTAGATACTGGACAAGAAATTATTCAAAATACCAACAGAAAAAATTATGAAGTGCTGGCAGTTTTGCTAAGTGAAATTAGCAATCAACTACCAACAAAGTGGGAAACCTTTGGCACAGAACCTTACACAGAAGATAGTAGCAAAAAACCTCAAGAATATCCATACAGAAAATACGACATAACTGGTGGGCAAATAAAAGATGCCTTGAATGGAATAGTGGCTCATCCTCGCCCTTTTTTAATAGATGCTTGTTATATTTACTTGTATGGGATTGGAAGAAAATTTTTTGAAAAAAATATTGTTGACGAAAATTTATTGGTAAAAACCGAAGAAGAAAAAAAGAAACAAGCCATTGTTTTTGAAAACAAGAGTAACGACTATGAGCAGCAAATTTCTTCGTTACAACATTTACAAAAAAACAAATCTAATACAGTAAAAATATTTGGTGCATTGGCTGCAATTTTTTGCATAGCAACGGTTTTTCTTTGGGTAAAAAATAATACTTCAAAAAACGAATGGCAAACCATTAAGCAAGAAATGAACATTTTGCCTTACCAACCAACCAAATTTGAAATTGATAGTTTAGAAGGTGTTTGGTTATGTTACACTGGTTCGCCACAAGCCAGAATTTCTGACCCCAACAGGTATCATAAAGTTGTACCAAATTTAGTTTCTATTACTTATAAAAATGGCTATTTTACTTTTGATAGATATGGTGCAAGCTTTGACCACATTGGTTATATGCAGTTTGAATCGCCAGGCATTGTATCTATTTATTCTCGAGTTAAAACCAATTCAAATATTACCGAATCGCCACGCCATTCTCTCTTAAATCTCTATACAAGTAGTAAATATTTAGCAGCTATCTCTTCGTCGTGGAATTTTGATGTTGGCAATAAAAATAAAATTATTGGCATCAGAGAAATTTTTATAAAGCAAGGAAAAGGTGGCAACATTACAGAAGTAATGAACGAAATTGAAAATGCAAGTTGCAATTGCAAAGTTATTCGTTGGCAACAACCTAATAATAAAGTAAAGACGTTTTATCTAAAAAATGAATTGCTCGACTCATTACGTTTAAGTGAATTGAAACCTTTGATTGATGAGAATAGTATTTTACAAAATATCCCACAAGATAAATTAATTATTACGAGAGATAGTGTTAAGTAATAAAACAAAAAGTGCCGCCTTAAAGACGACACTTTTTGTTTAGTTTAATTGTTTAATGCTAAATAAAAATACTTGAAACTTAATTTATTCCACTACCAATTTCTTAGTAGTTTTTCCTTGTTCTGTAATGGTGCTTACTAAGTAAAATCCTTTGGCTAAGTTAGAGATATCAATTGTATTTGTTCCCATACTTAATGCTTGAACTTTTGCTTGTTTGCCATACAAATCAGTAACTACAATAGTTCCAGAACCTACTAATTTTTCAACTTGTAAACTTACTGTTGAACGTGCAGGGTTTGGATAGAGTGTAAAGTCTTTACTGCTTGTTAGCAACACTTCATTGCTTACACCACCTCTATGTGCAGGACAACTTATTGCTGCTTTAACCCCTGGTATTGCCTGACTGCTTGAGCATCCTGTTGGTGATGTGTAAGTAAATGTAATGGTTGTTGATGCTCCACCACCTGTGCCTACTATTGACATTAAACCTGTTGTTGCATCTATGGTTGCAATAGTTGTATTTGATGACTGCCAGTTACCACTTACTAATGCTCCTGATACTTTAGCAATTACTGTAAAGGTATCTCCCACACAAAATGCTCCTCCTGCTCCTGCTTGGTAATATTTATTGACTTTGTAAGCAATTGCTGGTGTGGCTGGTTTAGCACTCACTGTTATCGTATAACTTGAAGTAGAACTACAAGTACCACTCACGACTTTGTAAAAGATTGTTGCATTTCCTACACCACCTGTACTGCTGGCTGTTGCAACACCTGTTGTTGCATTTACTGTTACAATACTTGTTGATGGTGTTGACCAACTTCC
>JANYEP010000229.1 GCA_025363075.1 Chitinophagaceae bacterium
TGCTTCAAAATGGAAAGGTGCAAGGGCTGTTACTGAAGAACATAGAATGGCTGTATATATTACTAGTTTGATGAATTATGAGAGAATGAGCAGCAATGGAAAAATGTTGATGGATGATGCTGCTGCTTATACCATTGTTGCACAAATGAGAAAAATTGGCTCTAACATTATTCTACCTATTAATCATAATTTTATTACAGTCGCAGAAAATCCAAGAACTGAAGCAAAATATGTTTGTATAGCAAAAGAAAGTAATAGACTTAGAAGTTTTACTATCCTCAATCAATATAATTTAGATAGAATTTCTCAAGCAGAATCTGTGCATCCTGTTATTATGTTTGAAACAGAAAACTGGGCAGTGTATAGATTGGACGAAGGAAAAGCACCTGTTCAACAATTGTAAAAAATTACTGCAATTATTTATCATATTACCACAAAAAAAGATTGGCAAATGGCTAAAGAAAAAGGCTTCTACGAAGTTCCTTCTTTAGCCATTGAAGGTTTTATACATTGTAGCACCGAGCATCAGGTTGCTGGTGTTTTAGAAAGGTATTACAAAGGAAAAACTGATTTGGTGAAGTTAGTAATTGATACCACCAAACTTACCAACAAACTAATCTACGAATTAGCACCTTCCATTAACCAGGAATTCCCACATATTTATGGAACAATTAATTTAGATGCGGTTGTTGAAATAATTAGTTTGAATTAATCCATAAATTCATTTTGTATATTAGGTACATACCCCTACTTTTGCCAACCTTTCACAAACGGTGGTATGGTGACCACAGTAAACTGAAACAATATTTTTAGAATTTTTTAATTGAAACAACAATGAAACGTACTTATCAACCACATAAACGTCGTCGTAAAACAGTTCACGGTTTTCGTAAGAGAATGGAGTCTGCAAATGGGCGTAAAGTTTTAGCAAGTCGTCGTGCAAAGGGTCGTCATAAACTTACTGTATCTGACGAAAAAGGATTGAAATAATCAGAAGATGATATGCAACAATATTACAAATGACAGCTGATTAGCTGTCATTTTTTATGCGTTTAATATTAGTTTAATTGAGGATCTAAAGGAAAGTTTACCATCATTTTAAAATCACCACCCATATCATTTAAAATGTCTTTCCAAAGCATATCTACATTTAAGTGAAATACAAATTTCTTTTCTGCTTCGTGTAGTATCCACGTTTTTTCATCAATTTCTGCATCCAGTTGCCCTTGCTCCCAACCACTATAGCCAATATAAAAACGAATGTTTCTTGGTGTTATTTTTTTTGATTTAATGGCATCTACTACTTGTTCAAAATTGCCACCCCAATAAATATTTTCTGTAACATTAACACCACCATCAATTAAATGGGGGCAAGTGTGCAAAAAATGCAGCGTATCTAATTGCACTGGTCCACCTTGAAATACAGGAAAATGAATATTGCCAATATCTGGAATCAATTCGTTGAGATTTTTGTCGTAGTGTTTATTTAATACAAAGCCAAAACTTCCATCGGCATTATACTCACATATTAAAATAACAGAACGTAAAAAATTAGGGTCTTTTAAAAAAGGGTCGCTTACCAATAATATTCCTGTTTCTAATTTATTGTTCATAACATAAAAATAAGAGGTTGGTTTGAAACTATAGAAATATATTTTACATTTTTTTCAAAACTAAAATTGCCAACCAGCCGTATGTGTTATTACAATATTTTAAAAATAAAACAAACAATTATGAAAAAGATTTTATTAGTAGCTATGAGTGCTTTTGTAATGAACGCTTCAATGGCTCAAGAAAAAACAGTAGAAGTAGGTGGTGCAGCAATGTACCCAAGTAAAAACATTGTAGCAAATGCAGTAAACAGTAAAGACCACACTACTTTGGTAGCAGCTGTAAAAGCAGCAGGATTGGTAGAAACCTTGCAAAGTGAAGGACCATTTACAGTATTTGCACCAACAAATGCAGCGTTTAACAAGTTGCCAAAAGGAACGGTTGAAACGCTTGTAAAACCAGAGAACAAAGCAACACTTACCAAAATTTTAACCTACCACGTGTTAGCAGGAAAATTTGATTCAAAAGCTATTGCAGCAAAAATTAAAGAGGGTAAAGGAACTGCAACATTTAAAACTGTTTCTGGTGGCACATTAAAAGCAACAATGAAAGGTAAAAAACTGATACTTATTGACGAAAAAGGAGGTATGTCAACTGTAACTATTAAAGATGTTTACCAAAGCAATGGTGTAATACACGTTATTGATACTGTGGTGATGCCATAAATTTTATAATAAAAAATGACGAAGCCTATACGATATTAAATTGTATAGGCTTTTTTATTGCCGTTGTTAGTATGGCATAGCCTACCAACAACTTTTTTTTATACATTTGATGGTGGAATATTTTAAGATTATTCTTTAATAAATAATATGAGGTTTTTTATCACATTAAGAAGCGTAGATTTTGTTGTTGGTGAAGAACACGCAACAACGGCGAAGATCGAAGCTAAGACCAACAAAGGCGGAAAATTAATAATTGAATAAAATGATTTTATGAAAAATTTCTTTTTTCAAATATTTAAGCAACAAGCAGGCAATGCCTGCTTGTTGCTTATTTTTTTAATAATTAATAGTTATAATTCAGCTGGACAATCGCCTAATAATCTTGTGCCGAATTATAGCTTTGAAGATTATATTATTTGCCCTAGTAACCTTAGTAAAGGAAGCCCCCCCCTTGGTATACACCTTCCACTCATAATGATAAAATATATATGAATAGCTGTAGTACTGACCCAATGTGGACAGTACCAACTAACACTTGGGGTGGGTTAACTTATCAATATGCGTATGATGGAAATGCATATATTGCTTTATATTTTAGAAATTTAGCAGGTAGTAATGGTAGAAATTATATAGAAGTTAAATTAAAAGATAGTTTGGTTGCTAATAATTGTTATTATGTGGAGTTTTATGTGAGTCTAACAGACGCAATGAGAGGTGGTTGCAATAATATTAGTATGGCACTAAGCAAGAGCCAATTGTTGCAGTCTTCCAACCCTGTTCCTGGTGTTATCCCGTTTAATGCACAAATATATAATTATGGCAATCCTATTATTAAGGATACTCAAAACTGGGTGAAAATAAGAAGTATATATGTCGCACAAGGAGGAGAGCAATACATTACAATTGGTAACTTTAAAAATGATGCTAATACACTTTATGACACAATACCAGGCAATTCAGCTAATTATGGAGGTGCTGCATATTATGTAGATGATGTACAAATTATTCCTCTATCTATAGAGCCATACTATGCCAATGCCTATGCAGGAGATGATATAACCATAACAGCAGGAGATAGTGTGTTTGTAGGCAGCTTAATAAATGGGGTAACTAATATGCGTGGTATAACAGCACTGGGCAAAAAATAGACAGTATCCGACCTGGTTTTTGGGTACATCCATTAAACAGCACATACTATCTGGTAGAACAAACGGTGTGTGGCAATTACAGCAACGACACCATTTTTATAACGGTGCAGCCGTTGCCATTGAAGTTTTTAAAATACGAACTACGAACTACGAGCGAAACAAGAAACGGCATTAACGAGCAACAAGTAACGAGTAACTGGTTTACCGCCAATGAAATTAATGTGAGCCATTTTTTTGTGCAGCGTAGCAGCAATGGCAAAGATTTTACAATTATTGGTAAAGTAAATGCAAAAGGGCTTAGTTATAATGAATACTCCTATGTGGACAATTCCCCTCTGGTGGAGGGGTTAGGGGTGGTTTACTACAGAATTTTAAGTGTTGATAAAGACGGAAAAACAAGCTTTAGTGAGGTGAGGGAATTAATCATTAATAGTTCATCACTAAACATTAATATTTACCCCAACCCAGTAACCAATGGCAGTTTTACAGTTACTTTACCAAAAAGCAGTGCAAACGAGGCTTTAAACTGGTTTATTACTGTAACAGATGTATATGGAAAAGTTGTATTGGAAAAACAGGTGGCAGCAGCTGAAAGCAAGTTTAGTATAAATGCACCAAATGGTTTGTATATAGCAACACTATTTAACAAAGCAAGTGGCAAACAGCTTACTAATAAAATTGTTGTACAATGAAACAATTAATTTTCAAAATAAGTATGGGCATATTGCCCATACTTATTTTCTTTAAATCTTTTGGGCAAATAAATTTAGTGCCTAATGGTGATGTTGAAACAATAACCAATTGTTTTAATTGGGTTGTAATACCCAAACCACCGCCTTGCTCTCCGTGGTTGAACATGAGCAATATTAATATTGGAACTTATGCGAATGCTTGTGCTAATACTGTTCCATATCCCTCTGCTGCCTATGTTGGTGTACCATACAATACCTTTTCTGTTAAAAATTATCAATATGCTCATAGTGGTAATGGATACTTAGCATTTAAAACTTTGAACTCAAACAGTCCGACGTTAGTAAAAAGTTTTCGAGGATACCAAGAGGTACAGCTTACAAGCAGTTTGAAGGCAGGTAAGAAATACTATTGTGGTTTTTATGTGGTGCTTACAGATAGTAGCAGGTATGCTACCAATAATATTGCAATGAGTATTACTAAAAATATGCAGGTGCAGGATACAAGTGGGGGGCAAAATGGCAATTTAACAGCAAGTGCAAGTGTTTTTAATTATGGCAACCCTGTAATAAAGGACACTCAAAACTGGGTTTTGGTATCAAATATTTATACCGCAACTGGTGGAGAACAATACATAACGATAGGAAATTTTAAAGAAAATAACGAAACTACAATAGATTCAAGTTTTAATAATTCTATAGTTCCCTTGGCTGTCTATTGTTTAGACGATGTTTTTGTTTACGAACTAAATAGTAGTTATAATTTACAAGCCAATGCAGGTCGAGACACCACCATAACCACAGGCGACAGTGCATTTATAGGCACTTACACCAATGGTATAGACAGCATTAAATGGCAAATACTCAATAGCAATAACACCATAGATAGCATACGCCCAGGGTTTTGGGTGCACCCCACAGCCAACACCTGCTATGTGGTAACCCAAACAGTAAATGGCTATACCAGCAGCGATACTGTGTGTGTAACGGTGCAGCCGTTACCATTAAAGTTTTTAAAATACGAACTACGAAGTACGAGCGAAACAAGAAACGGCATTAACGAGCAACAAGTAACGAGTAACTGGTTTACCGCCAATGAAATTAATGTGAGCCATTTTTTTGTGCAGCGTTCAACGAATGGAAAAGATTTTACAATTATTGGTAAAGTAAATGCTAAAGGAGCAAGTTATAATGAGTATTCCTATGTGGACAATTCCCCTCTGGTGGAGGGGTTAGGGGTGGTTTACTACAGAATTTTAAGTGTTGATAAAGATGGAAAAACAAGCTTTAGTGAAACAAGAACAATAGAACTACGAAGTACAAACTTCGAAGTACGATTGTTTCCAAATCCAAGTAAGGATGTTGTGAATATTGAGTGTAAAGAAGGCATAAAGGAGGTGAAGATTATTGATTGTTTGGGGAGGGAGATGCTTCGACAAGCTCAGCATGACGGCAATGTTCATCATTTATCATTAAACATTAATCACTATCCCAAGGGTTTATATATTGTGCAAGTGATAACAAAAAACGGAGAAGTGAAAAGCGAAAAACTCCTGATTGAGTAGGGGATGAATCAATAGTCTTGTTAAAAGCCTATATAATTTAAATTATATGGGCTTTTTTGTTTATCAAAAAGAAAACTACAACACATAAATTATTTCTATATTGCAAAAAAATTGCATTATGAAAAAAATCACACTAACACTTTTAATGGGTAGCTTTTTGCTAAGCTCACAAACAATTTTTGCACAAACAAAAAAAACGGTGACCCAACCCAAGAAAGCAGCTGTAACAGCAACAAAGCCTCCAAGTCAGGAAGAAATGATGAAAACCTGGCAAGCATACTCTACACCATCTGATGTGCATAAAATGATTGCATTGAGTGATGGAAACTGGGCAGGTGAAGTTTCTCATTGGATGGCTCCTGGCGATAAACCAATGGTGAGTAATTGCAGGGCAACTAACAAAATGGTGATGGATGGTCGCTATCAGGTATCTGAGTTTGAAGGTGAATTTATGGGTATGCCTTTTCAAGGATTAAGTACATTGGCTTACGACAATGCTCAAAAGGTTTTTGTAAATTCGTGGATTGATAATATGGGAACAGGAATGATGGTTTTAAAAGGTAAATGGGATGAAAAAACAAAAAGCATTACTTTTAAAGGAAAATCTGTAGACCCTATGACTGGTAAGGATTGCGAGGTGCGAGAAGTGTTTACAATGGTTAACGAAAACACACAAACAATGGTAATGTATGGCCCAACACCAGATGGTAAAGGTGAGTTTAAAACAATGGAGATTCATTTTAAACGAGGATAAAATTATGAATCATATTTTGAAAATTAAAAAGAGAGCCGTTGCATTAGCAACGGCTCTCTTTTTAATAATAATTTTAGTCTTCTCCATTTCCTTTGGTAAATCTTTTAA
>JANYEP010000235.1 GCA_025363075.1 Chitinophagaceae bacterium
GTTCCATTTTTTAACCTGCAAGCAAAAGGGCTTAGTTTGCAACTTTTAAACCAGGTATTTTTTTGTGAAATAGCATCATCAATATTTTTATACGCATCAACAACATTAAATAGTTCTCCCTCTTTTTCTATACAAAAAAAATTAAGCAAACCACCAAAGCAAAATATTTCGGCACTGCAATTATTGCTTGTATTTTTAAAAATAATAGATGGATAAGTTTTAGAAGAATCAATCGTTGCTGTAAATGGCATAAGAAATTATTGATACAATATTAAGTTTATTCATCAACATAAAATCAAGCTGCTACATTTGTTTTTTATTAAAAATAATATGAACACAACATCACTTACAAAAGTTGCAATGATTCCTGCACGCTATGCTGCTACAAGGTTTCCTGCCAAATTAATGCAAATGCTGGGCAACAAAACTGTTATTCGCCACACTTATGATAACACTATTGCAACAGGATTGTTTGACGAAGTAATTGTTGTAACAGACAGTGATATTATTTTTAATGAAATAACAAATAATGGCGGCAAAGCCATTATGAGCAAGCGTTCTCACGAAAGTGGTAGTGATAGAATTGCTGAAGCTGCTGCTGACTTAAACGTTGATATTATTGTAAACGTACAAGGCGATGAACCATTTGTAAAACGAGAGCCACTCGAAAAATTGCTTGATGTTTTTAATGATAACAATGTGCAGGTAGCAAGCCTGATGCAAATTTTAAAAGATGAAAAATCAATTGCAGATCCCAACTATGTAAAGGTTGCAGTGGATAAAAATATGAACTCGTTAATGTTTAGCAGAAGCGTTATTCCTTATCATCGAGATAAAAATATTGCACCTGTCTACTATGAACATATTGGCGTATATGCCTTTCGCAAAAAGGCTTTGATGGATTTCACAACCTGGGAAATGACACCACTTGAAGCTGCTGAAAAAGTAGAATGTCTTAGGTATTTGGAAAATGGAATTTTATTGAAAATGGTTGTTACAGATTATATGGGTGTTGAAATTGATACTCCTGAAGATTTGGAAAAAGCTGCTAAATTTTTATAAATAAAAATCACCTCTTCGCCAACACTGCAATATCCTTTACTTCAAGTATATTTTTTTCGTAACCTTTGATAGCAGCGTTAATCATCGCATCTCCTAACTCATCTAAACGACTGATATAATTTGGCATCAACGTTTTAATGACAGGCAGTAACCAACCTAAATACTTATATAATTTTAAAGTATTTTTTGCTCCTTTTAAAGGTTGTATGATTGCAGGTCGAAAATTGTAAACTCCTTTGAATGGCAACTTCATCAAATCGTTTTCTGTTTTGCCCTTAACCCTTGCCCACATTAACTTTCCCTGCTCTGTACTATCTGTTGAAGTACCAGAAATATAGCAAAAAGTCATAGCGTTATTTAGCCTTGCAAGTGTTTGTGCAAAGTTCATTGTAAGTGTGTAAGTAAGCTTAGTATATTCCTCTTCTTTCATTCCTACAGATGAAACGCCCAAGCAAAAAAAACAGGCATCGTAACTATTTAATTGATTTTCTACAGCAGACAAATCAAAAAAATTGGAGTGAATTATCTCTTTTAGTTTACTGTGTTGAACGCCACAAGGTTTTCTATTTATAACCAATACTTCACTAATATCATTGTGCTGTAAACACTGATGCATAACACCTTCACCTACCATTCCTGTTGCACCTGTTACAATTACTTTCATATATGTTTTATTAAAGGAAAAATGATTGTTCAAACATATATAAAAATAAAATCATCTCAATAATAGCTTACCTAATCAGTGTAACAGTTTCTTTATTTAACATCAAATTTCCTTTATAGTCTATTGCTTCTGCCACTACTACATAAATGCCAGCATCGCAAGGTTTGCCATTGGATGAGCCATCCCAACCTTGAGTATAATCATTTGTGTTAAATATCATTTCGCCATAACGATTATACACCCTGAAAAAATGAAAAGCTTTAATTCCTACTGGAAATACTTTTAGCACATCATTCAACTTATCATTGTTAGGCGTAAACCCAGTAGGGATATACAGTTCAGGACCTTTGTACCTTCTAATTAAAATCTTACTGTCTTTATCGCAACCCTCTTTAGTTATACTATGTAACCTATACAATTGGTCGTGATTAAAAGTAGCTATTGGTGTTGCAATATTGGTGCTATCTAAACCCCTGTTATCTGGTGTCCATAAATAGGTTTCGCCTGGGTCTCCATTTGCATTTAATTGAATAGGTTCACCCATTGCAGCAATGGTATCATTGCCAGCATAAGCTTTGTTTTCAAAAATAGTGAAAGGTCTTACAACCGTGTCTTTGCAACTGTAAATGCTATTACCAATAATTGTTAAAGGATTATATCCTGCTTGATAATAAACTTTTGTAATAGACGATGCCCCTGTGTAAAATCCATTGCCAAAATCCCAGCTCCATTTTGAAACTGTACCCAAAATATCTGTAGCTGTGTAGATGATAGATCTATTAACACAAGAGTCATTAATCTGTAAACTAATATGTGGTTTTTCGTGTACTAAAAGCACACTATCAAGTTCGATACTCTTGCAACCAAAATTACTTTCTGCAATTAATTTAATTTGGTTATTACCCGCTACAAGATGCAACGAAGGATTTGATTGAAAAAAAGTACCTGTTCCATTAAACAACCAATACCATTTTACAACATTCTCTGAATTTGCTGCTTGAGGAAGCGTTGATGCATCGGTAAAATAAACAATCTCATTATCACACAGTGGATTGCTACAAGTGAACGTAGCTAAGGGTTGTGTGTGAATATTTAGGTTGGTATAATTAGTGTCTGAAGGGCATCCATCTAATGAAATAACAAGTAGTTTTATTGGTAAAATACCTGTTGTGTTTGGGGTAAACGCAGGCACACTTTGTGTTTGAGAAACAACACCATTAATATCCCACCACCAACTATTGATTGTACCTAAACCATTTGGCACAGAAGAATTATCTATTAAATTTACTTGTGTTTGATTTTGACAAATTACTGCTGGATAATTAAATTTAGCATCTGGTTTTGGAACTATTGTAACACTTTTACTACTTTGAGTGAAGCAAGTAGAATCGTTCACTACTTTAAATTGAACATAAAAGATTCCTTGACTATTATAATGATGTGTAACAACAGAATCTGTTTTAGAAGTGAGTGTGTTTCCATCGCCAAAATCCCAATAGTAGGTGCTATTTAAAGTGTTGGTTGATGTGCTTGTGAAAACAAATTGATTTCCGCTTTCG
>JANYEP010000078.1 GCA_025363075.1 Chitinophagaceae bacterium
ATTTCCTGTTGTACAATTATTTGCATACACAGACCAAAACAGTAACAATAAATTTGATATGAATGAACATCCGCGACAAAATATTAAACTTATTTTATCCAACAATAATTCATCTTATACGAATGCTAATGGTAATACAGAAATGAACACAGATACTTTAGGCACATACACCATCACTGCAATAGCACCAAACCTCTACAGTGCAGTACCAGCAAGCTATACACATAATTTTACAACTTATGACACTTTGGTAATGGACACATTTGCTTTGCAACCAACTGTATTAAAAGATACCGTTATTATTAAAATTGCACCTTTTTATGGGTATGCAATTCCAAGTCTTCATTATCCTTGTGTAGTGAGTTATGAAAACGTTGGTACAACAGTTTTATCAGCACCAGTTATTCATTTTAACTATGATAGCAGTTTGCTAATTTATGATTCAAGTTCTGTGAATGGTGTTGCTAACAATGGCAATAATTTAAGTTTAAATATTGGCAATGTTGTGCCTGGGCAAACAGGTGGTTTTGTTGCTTACTTTACCGTGAAAACCACAGCAGCATTGGGTTCTACTGTAACAAGTGTCGCAAGCATTAACACAAATTCTGTAAACGCAACAGATACAGCCATAACAATTGTTCGCAGCAGCTATGACCCCAATGATAAACAAGCAACACCAGCACTAACAACCCAACAGGTTGCAGATGGAAATTATATTAACTACACCATTCGTTTTCAAAACACTGGCACAGACACCGCTTTCAATGTTGTGATTGCAGACACATTGGATAGCAAATTAATGGCTAACCAAATGCAAATTGTAGGCTCGAGCCACAATTGCAAAACCACAGTAAAGGATAATGTAATTTTCTTTGAGTTTTTGAATATTTATCTACCAGATAGCAACATCAACAAAACAGGCAGCAATGGCTTTGTAAGCTTTAAAATAAAGCCACTAAACACTGTTACCAATGGCACCATTATTCCAAATAATGCAGCTATTTATTTTGACTACAATAGCCCTGTAATAACAAATACAGCGAAAACTATTATTCAAAACACATTGCCACTTACACTGCTTGGTTTTAATGCCATTGCAAAAAATGATAACAGTATAATGACATATTGGAACACTGCCAATGAAATTAATACTTCCTTTTTCTTAATAGAGCAAAGTGCAGATGGCAGAACGTTTAAACCTGTTGTAGAAATTGCTGCAAAGGGTAGTGGAAGCAATAGTTATTTTTATTCCATAGCTAAAGGCAATATTGTTTACCTACGATTGAAAATGGTTGATAAAAATGGTACCTATACCTACTCAAATATCATTAAACTGGCAGAAGATAAAAGCAATGGATTTGACATTGTAAACAATCCTGCAAAAAGTACTTTAAACATTCGTGTTTATTCATCATCATTAACACATACAACTGCTACAATTGTAAATGCACAAGGCAAAATTGTGAAAACATTTACTTTAAATCAAAACCTTCAAACTATTGATATTGCTGCATTGCAAGCAGGTAATTACTTTTTGCAAACCATTTTAGGAGTTAAGAAATTTGTTGTTGAGTAAATACTAAACATATTTTAAAAAAACAAAAAAGAGCAACATTTACGTTGCTCTTTTTTGTTGAAATATTTTAATAAAATTACTTTCCTAATGGAGTCTTTTTACCAGACATTAGCTTCTCAATTACGCTATCTAATCTTCTTTGTTTTGTTTCTTCTTTTTTTGCTCCTTCAATCCAGGTTACATACTCGTTTTGGTGAGATGGTGCAAGTGAAGTAAATATTTCTTTAGCTTGCTTGTGCTTTGTAAAAGCTTTCTCAAGCACACTTGGAATAACAGTTAATTTTTTTGCAAACTCAATTCCTTTTAGATCAACCTTTTCTTTTTCTTCAACTTTGTCTTTAACCTCTGTAGGTTTAGTTTGAGCAGTAACGCCAGTTTTATTGAAACGCATTGCACTCCACATATGATCTAAATCAACAAGGCTAACACCTTCAAATGAATTTTGTGTAAAGAAATCCCAACTGGTTTCTCTGTTTAAATCACTAACAATTTTACTCGTTAGTTTAGGATAAGCAACCCACAACTTACTTTCAGGACGTAAAGCTGGCATCACTTCTTTCATTATATTTTGCAACTGATTTTGATTGATGGCAAACACTAAAGCAAAATCGAGTTTACGAGTTTTTACAAGCGGAGTAACGTTTTTAGCGTAAGATAATTTTGCAAACAATTTTTCGATTGATGATGGAAGTCCTTGTATTAATATACTCTTCTCATCTTGCAGCTGAAGTTTTTCAAACAAGCTTAAATTCGACATATTCAAAGATTAAATTCGGGGGTTAATCAAACAAAGTGCAAAAATAATCATTATTTAACAGAGGACAAACAATTTTTGTATTTTAAAAAATAAACATTGCATTGCTTGTTTCTTTGCCTCAATAACCCTATTATTGATTAAGCCTATTTAAAAAAGGTTAACTGATGTTTTCCTTTGTAGTCAAAAGGTACAGTAATACCGATACCAAGTTTGCTAACCTTTGATGTGCCTTTTACGTTTAGTTCAATTTCCTTATTAAATATAACGCTTAAAGCATTTTTATAAATATTCTTCATATCAACCTGAATTCTTGATGGCAGCGAGAACTCAGATTTTTTATCAATTTTCATAACAGTGTCTAATAAATAATGACCTAAAAAATTATTATTGATGAAAATATCACAATCAACTTTTTTGAGTGTTACACCAAAGTTGTTTGGATTGAAATAAACCAAATCGAGTTTAAGAACCGTTTTGTCAAAACCAACATTCTCAACTTTAATATTTCGTACATCTCTGTAATCGAAGCCTTGAGGTTTTTTGCACGAAAGCATAGTTAAGCCTACGAATGCAAAAAGAAAAAAAATGTTCTTCATTGTTAAAATTTGAGTGCGAAACTAATTGCTTTTAAATTATTCCGCTTTGGCAACTTTCTTTTTCCATCATCGTAACAAGTAGAGTGAATGCAAGGTAAATTTGCCGCCACTACTTTTAAGAAATTGAAATCGAAAAGACTAAATATAGTTTTAACAGGCAACCCCAACAGTGGTAAATCTTCTTTGTTTAATGCCCTTACTGGTCTGAAACAAAAGGTAGGAAATTTTCCAGGAGTTACTGTTGATAAAAAAGTTGGAACATTAGCGTTAAATGATGTTTCAGCTGATTTAGTTGATTTGCCTGGAACTTATTCATTATATCCACGCAGAGCTGATGAATGGGTTGCTTATAAAGTATTGATGGGTTTGGATGAAGATGTAAAACCAGATTTAATTTTAGTTGTAATAGATGCCAGCAACCTTAAAAGAAACCTGCTGTTTTGCTCGCAAATAATGGACTTAAAAATTCCTGTTGTTGCAGCTTTAACGATGAATGATATTGCAACGGCAAAGAACATTAAAATTGATATTAATGGACTGCAGCGTCAGTTGGGAATTCCGATTGTATCGGTTAATCCAAGAAAAAATAAAGGACTTGTTGAACTAAAAAAACTAATTGCACAAACTGCAAAACAAAAGAGCAACATTGCTAAAGATGATTTTATTGATGTTAAAAAATTAGCACCAAGTTCTATTGACGAACTACAAAAAATTATTGATGTTAATGATTATAAATCGCTTCATTATTTAGTTAATCACGAAGATTTTGAATTGGATAAAAAAACACAAACTAACATTGAAAATATTAAGTTTGAAACAAAATTCAATTCTGCAAAAACACAGGCTGAGGAAGTGATAGGTCGTTATCAACGCATTAAACAAATTATGCAGTTGTATGTTACAGAACCTAATCCCTTAGATAAAAAAATATTTACAGATAGGCTTGATAATATCTTGCTACATCGTGTTTGGGGTTATGCAATTTTACTCACAGTATTGTTCATTTTATTTCAAAGCATATTTTGGTTGGCACAGTTTCCAATGGATGGAATTGAATGGAGTTTTAAAGCATTAACAACAGGCTTGCACACTTATTTGCCAGACAATAAATTTACCAGTTTGTTGCTTAATGGAATAGTTGCAGGGCTTAGTGGCATTTTGGTTTTTGTACCACAAATAATGATTTTGTTTGGGCTTATCACCATTATTGAAGATACAGGTTATATGGCTCGTGTGAGCTTTTTGAGTGATAAATTGATGCGAAAAGTTGGGTTGAATGGAAAGAGTGTAATGCCTATGATTAGTGGGTTTGCGTGTGCAGTGCCTGCTATTATGGCTGCACGAAACATTGAAAATAAAAAAGAGCGATTGCTTACAATTTTAATTACACCATTAATGAGTTGTAGTGCGAGGCTGCCTGTTTACACTATACTTATTTCATTGGTTATTCCAAGCAAATATTATCTTGGGTTTTTAAGTTTACAAGGTTTAGTAATGATGGCTTTATACCTACTTGGAATAGTGGTAGCTCTATTTGTGAGTTTTGTTTTAAAGTTTTTTATTAAGATAAAAGAAAAGAGTTTTTTTATTCTGGAACTACCTGTTTATCGTAGCCCACGTTGGCACAATGTATTGGTAACAATGTTTGAAAAAGCGAAAATATTTGTTGTAGATGCAGGTAAAGTAATAATGATTATTAGCTTATTGTTATGGGTTCTTAGTAGCTATGGACCAGGTAATCATATCAAACAGGCAGAAGAAAAATATGCAAAGGAAATTCTAATTAATCCTCAACAAAAAGATTCATTGACAAGGGTTTTATCTTCAGAAAAATTACAATATTCCTATGCAGGATATTTAGGAAAAACTATTGAACCTGTTATTAAACCATTGGGCTATGACTGGAAAATTGGCATTGCACTCATTACTTCGTTTGCTGCTCGAGAAGTTTTTGTTGGCACAATGGCTACACTTTATAGCGTTGAAGATAGTAATGATGCTGGTTTACGTGATAAATTAAAAGCTGCAAAGCACAAAGATGGCACACTTGTTTACACTTTGCCAGCAGCACTTTCATTAATGGTGTTTTATGTATTGGCAATGCAATGTATGAGTACACTTGCAGTTGTAAAACGAGAAACCAAAACCTGGAAATGGCCTATCATTCAACTAATTTATATGACAGGGTTGGCTTATGTGTTAAGCTGGGTAACCTATGTTTTATTTAAGTAAAATTGAAACTATATTATCACGGCTTTCAAACTTAAATCTACACTTTGTGCCTGATGAATTAAAGCTCCAACGCTAATAAAATCAACACCTGTGGCTGCATAGCTTTCTATATTGTCAAGATTAATTCCACCACTTGCTTCCGTTTCAAACTTGTGGTTAATAATTTCCAATGCTTCACTAATTTTAGTAGGAGAGAAGTTGTCAAGCATTATTCTATCAGTTTTTCCAATACCAAATTCACATACTTTTTTAACATCTTCAATGCTTCTTGTTTCTATCTCTATTTTAATATTGAGATGATTTTTCTGCACATAATCCCACGACTTTTCAATTGCTTTTTCTATACCTCCACAATAATCTATATGATTGTCTTTTAGCATTATCATATCATACAATCCAAACCTGTGATTAGTACCACCACCAATCATTACAGCTTCTTTTTCAAGCAATCTAAAGTTGGGGGTCGTTTTACGAGTATCTAATAATTGTGTTTTATAAGCTTTTATTTTTTCAGCATAAACATTGGTTAAAGTGGCAATACCACTCATTCTTTGCATTGTATTTAATACCAATCTTTCGCATTTTAAAATGGTATGAATACTCGCCTCTACCTCAAATGCAATTTCCCCATTTGCAACTTTGTCTCCATCATTTTTATATTGATGAAAAATGTTAGTTGATTCAACTTGATTAAATATTTGCTTGGCAACTTCAATTCCTGCCAAAACACAATCTTGTTTTATTTTTAAAACTGCTTTGCCTTGCCTTGTAGGTTCAATACAACATAAAGTGGAGTAATCTCCACAGCCAATGTCTTCTGCCAAAGCCTCTGAAATCAGGTGTTGTAGAAAATTATCGTTCATTCTGAATGTTATTTTAATAACTATTATTATAAATAAAAATCCCTCCACTTTGCAGTAGAGGGACAAATATATAAAGTTGTATAAAACTTAAATTTTAAAGTGAGAGAAAGCTTTGTTAGCTTCTGCCATTCTATGTGTATCTTCTTTCTTTTTGTATGCTGCACCTTCACCTTTACTTGCTGCAATAATTTCATTCGCTAATTTATCAGCCATTGTTTTACCATTTCTTTCACGGCTGTAACGAATTAACCATTTAATGCTTAAAGAAATTTTTCTGTCTGCACGAACTTCACTTGGAATTTGGAAGTTAGCTCCACCGATTCTACGACTTTTAACTTCAACAGCTGGAGTAACATTTGTTAATGCTTTTTTCCAAACCTCGTATCCTTCTTCATTTGTGATTTTTGATACTTTATCAATAGCGTCATAAAAAATAGTGATTGCAATACTTTTCTTTCCTTGCCACATTAAATTGTTTACGAAACGTGTAACCAATTTGTCGTTAAAGCGACTATCTGGTGCTAATGGAATTTTCTTTGGTTGTGCTTTACGCATTGTTTAATTTTTAAATTTATGGCTGAATTTCTTCAAGTATTAAAACTTTACTCAACCTATTTAGTGAATAATTATTTTTTAGCTTTCTCTTTTTTAGTACCATATTTACTACGGCTCTGCTTACGGTCTTTTACACCAGCAGTATCGAGGCTACCACGTACAATGTGGTAACGTACACCCGGCAAA
>JANYEP010000092.1 GCA_025363075.1 Chitinophagaceae bacterium
TTAGAACTCCTGATGAATTTATTGTTGCAACTGATGTATTGCTCGAAGACCAAACACCACCACTTGTTGCATCTGTTAAAGTAATATTCGTACCTGTGCAGATATTGCTACTGCTTGAAACTATTGCAGCAATAGTTATTGTCGAAGCAACAGTTACTGTTGTTCCTGCACTTGTTGTGCTGCCACAAGCACTTACTGTTACAGTGTAAATACCACTTGCAGTTGCACTATATGTTTGTGATGTTGCACCACCAATTGCAACACCATTTTTGTTCCATTGATTGCTTGTTGTTGCACTACTTGTTAATGTTACACTTCCTCCAGCACAAACATTTGTAGAACCACTAATACTTATTGTTGGTGTAGCTGGAGCTGCTGTAGTGCTTACTGCTATTGCATTTGATTGAGCTGACCAGCAAGTTCCTGTTGTTACAGACAAAGTATAGCTTCCCAATTTTGAAGTATCAATTACAATACAAGCACTTGCTCCATTTGTTGTAACAGCGACGCCATTTTTATACCATTGATAATTGCTCCAACCATAAACACTTGGGCATAATTGAACTGTATTTGTACCACATAAAGTAGTTGAACTTTGTGCTACTATAGTAGGTGCAGATGGTGAACCATTTTGTACTGACAAACTATATATTGCTGCATTTGAGCAAGCACCAACTGTTACTGTATAACTAATTACTGTTACACCAGTAGCAACAGGGCTTACAACACCTGATGAATTAATCGTTGCAACTGCTGTGTTACTTGATGACCAAACACCACCTATTGTTGCATTTGTTAAAGTTATTGAATTACCTAAGCAAACACTATTACTACTACTTGATATTACTGCTACTGTTATTGGAGATGCAACAGTTACAGTAGTTCCAGCACTTGTTGAACTTCCGCAAGTTGTTACAGTTACAGTATAGACACCACTTGCAGTTGCACTATATGTTTGTGAAGTTGCTCCACTTATTGCTACTCCATTTTTATTCCATTGATTACCGCTTACTGCACTGCTTGTTAATGTGACACTTGCTCCACTGCAAACACTTGCAGAACCAGTAACACTGATTGTTGGTGTAACAGGTGCAGATTTTGATATTACGATTGGTGTAGATTGAGATGACCAACAAGCCGAACCATTTGTTCCAGCTACTGTGTAACTACCTACATTGGATGTATCAATTGTTATGCAAGCTCCAGCTCCTCTTTGTCCAGAAATAGCAACGCCATTTCTATACCATTGATAATTTGCCCAGCCAAAAACTGTTGGACATAATTGAACAGTTGCCGTGTTGCAAATTGGATTTGAACCACCATTAATTGCAGGTGCTGGAGTACCATTAACTCCAATTGTATATTTCATTGTATCTGTGCAACCATTTGGTGCTGTTGCAATAAAGTACCAAACACCAGTTGTAGGTGCTGCTGGTAAACTTAATGCAGCATTACCTGATGATGTTGTGCCTAAAACAATTCCTGTTGGATTACCAGATTGCGATGTCCACAAACCACCTGTTGGTGTTGCAGAAATTGCATCTGTTCTTTGTGTACTTCCACATTCAAGATATTTATCCAAACCTGCATTAGGCTTAGGTTTGGTTGAAATAGTCATTGTATCTGTGCAGCCAGATGACAATGTATAAACGAAAGTGTAAGTAAGAGAATCAAGATTTGCGAAGCTAATATTTGCAACGCCATTGCTTGTTGTTCCAACTGTTGCACCTGCTGCATTACTTGATAATTGAGACCAAGTTCCTCCTACTGGAATACCTGTAACTGGTATAATTGAACCACCACAAATTTGATATATATCAGAACCTGCATCTGGTTTTTGTTGAACAGTTATTGTAGCTGAAGTTGATGGTGTATTCAAGCAAGTTGTTGAACTTGATTCACGAACTGAAACCAATGAATAAGTAAATGTTCCATAAACATCTGTTGGTTCTGCCACTGTTACTGAATTACCAGAAGTTGTAGTAACTGTTTGTTGAGAACCACCATTAATTGTATATGTAAACGTATATGGTGCTGTTGCATTTGCTCCTGTAAATGTAACTGATGGTATTGCTTGATATTGGCAAACTGTTGTAGTACCTGTGATTGTTGCTGTTGGTAATGGATTTACTACAACTGTTGCACTACCACTCGCAGCATTTAAACAAGCTGTTGAACTTGCATCTCTTACTGAAACTAAAGCATAAACAAATGTACCTGCTATGCTTGTTGGAACAGCCACTGTAACTGTTGCAGAGCCTACTGCTGTTGTAACTGTTCTTTGCGAGCCTCCATTAATTGTGTATATAAACGTATATGGTGCTGTTGCATTGCTTCCTACAAATGTTATGTTAGGAGAAGCAGAGTTTTGACAAAGTGTTATTGTTCCACCTATTGCTGCATTTGGCAAAGGATTAACTCTAACAGTAGCACTTCCACTTGCTACATTTAAACAAGTTGTTGAACTTGCATCTCTCACTGAAACTAATGCATAAACAAAGTTTCCAACTGTGCCTGTTGGTGCTGCTACAGTTACTGAATTTCCAGATACTGTTGTAACAGTTTGTTGAGAGCCGCCATTGATAGTATATGTAAAAGTATATGGTGCTGTTGCATTTGCTCCTGTAAATGTTATTAAAGGAGAACTTGAATTTCTACAAACAATAGCTGTTCCTGCAATTGTTGCTGTTGGTAATGGATTCACAATTACAGTTGCACTTCCTATTGCACTGTTTAAACAAGTTGTTGAACTTGCATCTCTCACAGAAACCAATGCATAAACATAAGTTCCTACTGTTCCTGTTGGAACACTTACTGACACTGTATCTCCAGATGTTGTTGTAACAGTTTGTTGCGAACCACCACTGATTGTGTAAGTGAAAGTATATGGTGCTGTTGCATTAGAACCTGTAAATAAAATTGAAGGAGTACTTGAGTTTCTACAAACAGCAGTAGTTCCACCGATAGCTGCTGCTGGTAAAGGATTAACAATTACAGTTGCACTTCCACTTGCAGCATTTAAACAAGTTGTTGAGCTCGCATCTCTCACAGAAACTAAAGCATAAACATAAGTTCCTGATGTACTTGTTGAAACAGTTACTCTTGCTGTATCACCTGTTGATGTTACAGTTAATGGAGAACCACCATTAATGGTGTATGTAAAAATATATGGTGCTGTTGCATTGCTTCCTACAAAAGTTATTACAGGTGAATTTGCATTATTGCACACAGCAGTTGTTCCACTAATTGTTGCTGCTGGTAATGGATTCACTGTAACAGTTAATGTATCTTGACACCCACCTGTTACAGTATAGAGGTAATTATATACTCCAGAAACTGAACTTGAGAAACATAGTTGTGCTACACCCAAAGTCGTTGAGCCTAATGTTGAACCAGAAGGATTGCCAGACATTGCAGACCAGGCCCCATCTGTTGTTGGTAATGCAGGTGTAGTAGATGCTCCAGTTATGTTAATGCAATCAGCAGCACAAGCACTGAAATCATTTCCAGCATTAGGTTTGGTACAAATTTGATAACCTGCATCAACGGTATTATTATCTTTTGCAACGCCGCTGCCGTGTGTATCAATTGTTACTGCTGGGCTAAAGCCATCAGCAGGGTTTACATCACTGTTGCCATCAGTTGATACAGTTGCATCCTGTGTGGTTAAATGTGTTTGGGTAAATGGATTAACTATTGGTAGTTTTACTTTATAAATTCCATCTTCACAAATACCAAAATTGTAGTATCCAGGGTTGCCACTACCATTATTTGCAGTTGTAGTTGATGTATATAAATTGAAAGCCCCCATTGCATCTTTTTTATACAATTCAACTGTTATTCCATTTACACCATTTGTTGTTGGCTCATTTTGCAAGCCATCATTGTTTTGATCTTTCCAAACATAATTACCAATTGAACCTGCTGGTGTAACAGTTACTTTAACAGTATCTGTGCAACCATTATTTGTATTGATAAAATTGTAATCTCCAATAACACTAAAGTTGTTTACTTGTGTACTTGCTGTATTTGGTGTTGCAATGCTTGCTGTGCCTGCATTACCACTCATTGCACTCCAGTTTCCTACAACATTAGATGTTAAAGTGATACCTGTTGCAACGTTTAAAATACATACAGCTTGGTCAGCACCTGCATTAGGTTTTGGACGAACTGTAATGCTCATTGTATCGCTACAATTTGTTGGCAGAGTATAAATAAAATTATAAGTACCAGAAGCTAAATTAGCAAATGTTACAGATGCAGAACCTAAAGTTGTTGAACCTAAAGTTGCACCTGTTGGATTAGTTCCCATTGCTGTCCAGGTTCCTGTATTTGCAGTGCCAGTTAATATTTGCGTAGCACCACCACATAAATAGTTTACATCATTACCAGCATTAGGTTTTGGATTTACATTTACAATTTGTGATGCCGTTCCAATACAACCATTTCCATCGGTACCATAAACTGTATAGTTAGTTGTAGTATTTGGATAAACAGTAGCCACAGCACCAGTTGTGTTATAAAATCCACTTAAACCATAATAAGCTCCCATACCATTTTCAACAATATTTCTATCGCTTGTTGAAAGAACAGAGTTGAACTCCACAACATCTGTAAAGTCTGCATCAGAAGATTCATTCCTGTTCATTGAAATACCATTTGGTGCAGTGTTTCCACCACCAGAATTTGTAGTGATAGATACTTTATTTTCGTATGCAAAAGATGAACTTGAACCAGTTCCTGTGCCTGAATAAACATAAACATTATTGTCTGATGTATTTCCACCAGCATTCGTAATCCAACCATCAAAATGCGCCTGACCTTTACTACCACCCCACCAACCTAATAGCCAGTTATTGCTTGTGCCAGATAGCAATCTTCCCCTTGAACCACCTGTTTGCCTTGCAGCATAAACAACACTAAATGGTGTAGCGAAACTGGTAGTATTATAAAGACTTTGTGAAGTATTTGTATGAATTACTGGCTTACCATTTAAACTACTTAAAGTTAATGTTGGTTGATTGCCTGTTGATGTTTGTGATAAATGATTTCCATTACCTGATTGGTCATATAATGTTTTTACATAAGCAGTACCAGCACCAATAAATGTGCTGATAGATGCAATATCTAAATCATTTCCACTAAAGCCAAAGTCTTGTTCAGTGTTATCACTTGAACGTCTTATACGAATTGCTGAACCACTATATGAACTTTTTAGTTTATGTAAACCAGCAGCAAGTTTTAAAGTTGATGTGCTTGAAACCGGATCTAAATATGGCGAAGAACCAACTATCGTCCAACCATAGGTGCTAGCACCCGATGCTGTTAATGTAGAGGAATATCCATTGCAAATTGTAGTAGCAGAAGGGCTGATACTTACTATCGGCAATGGGTTTACATTAATAGTAATGTTTGCAGTTTTAACACAACCATTGCCATCAGTTCCTGTAACTGTATAAGTATTGGTTGCAGTTGGTGCAAACGCTACTCCATTTGTAACGCCATTATTCCAGGTGTAAGAATTAGCATTGCCACCAGTTAAAGTTGTTTGTGTACCATAGCAAACTGTTGTTGCAGTTGCATTGGCAGTTACGTTTGGTAAAGCATTAACAGTAATAGTTTTTGTTACCACAGTTGTGCAAGCACTTGCATTGATTACAGTGTAACTGATTACTGAACTGCCTGTAGCAACTGTTGAAATTAAACCACTGCTATTGATTGTTGCAACACTTGTTGTACCAGATGTCCAGGTGCCACTATTTGTTGTTTCTGTATATGTTGTTGTGCTACCAATACAAACACCATTGTTACCACTAATTGCAGCAACAACAGGGCTTGCATTAATAGTTACAACAGTTGAATTTGTATTTGAACAACCATTATTATCTGTATATAAATAAGTAATTGTAGAAGTTCCGGCAGCAACACCAGTTACTAAACCACTTGCACTATTAACAGTTGCTTTTGATGTTAAAGAAGAACTCCAAAAGCCACCAGTTACAGTATTGCTCAAAGCTGTTGTTGTGTTATCACAAATTGTAGTATTACCAGTTATTGCAGGTACTGTTGGCAAAGGATTTACAGTAAACGATTTTGTAGAACTTCCTACACAACCTTGTGCAGAAGTTACAGTATAAGTAATTGTAACTGTTCCTGCAACTTTACCAGTTACAAGACCTGTTGATGAGTTGATTGTAGCAATGGTTGTATCACTACTTGTCCATACACCACCAGTAGTTGCACAATTTAAAGTTGTTGTAGAACCTGCACAAACAGAATTGCCAGAATTTGCAGTAAATGTATTGCTACCAGCAGTAGTAAATGTGTGTAGCGTATATCCACCACTTTGAGTAACAGTACCACCTGTTGCAACTGCTGAACCAGGATAACGGATAATTACAACACCATTGTTTCCATTAGCAGTTGTGCTTGTTCCACCATTGCCTTGTGCATCTCCACCTTTACCATAAGTATTGTTATAACTAAAATTACCTGAATTAGAAATTGTAGATGTTGTACCTACACCACCAGTTCCACCACCACTTAATGCACCACTATTCCCAATATATGTTGCAAAGCTATTTCTACCAGTTGTATTGGTATAGTTTGCACCGCCCCAGGCTTGGCTTGCAGTTGTACCAGTAGCGTTAAGGTTTGATTGTCCTGCACCACCATAAAATCCACCACCACCTGCACCACCACCACCACCATCTCCACTATAGGCAGTTCCATTTTGACCAGTCATTGAGGTTCCATTAGCAGCAGATTGATTACCCCCACCAGGTGTTGTAACATCGTTGGCAGTTCCTTCATTAGAACCACCACCACCTGCACCACCACCTGCAACAACTACAAAGTTGCTACCTTGATATAAGCCAGACCAACCGCCACTTCCACCTCCACCACCAGAACAACCACCTGATCCAGCAGCACCACCAGTTGCTCCACCATTTGCACCAGCAGTTCCACCAGGTGCATTGCCTGCACAGCCTTGTCCATATCCTCCAGCACCACCAACACCAACAGTATAAATACTGCTGCCAGTTGTACTTAAAGTATAAGCACCATAAACTGCACCGCCAGCACCACCACCAGCACCTAAAGCACCATCTGGTCCACCAGCACCACCGCCACCTCCAACTGCTAAAATTTCTATGTTAGTTAATCCAACAATTGGAGCAACAGTTGGATTTGAGTTTATTGTAGCAGTTACCGCTGTTCTTGTTGCAGAAACACAACCTGTTGTTGTATTTCGTGCCTCGGCATAATATGTTGTTGTTGTTGAAATACTTGGTGTAGTATAAGAAGTATTGTTAGCTAATAAGGTAGTTCCACCAGTTGCTGTTGCATACCAATCAATTGTTTCTCCTGCATTCGCAGATGCAGATAAACTAACTGTACCTGTGCTACAACGTGCAGCAGGTGTTGCACTTGGTGCAGCTGGTAAAGGATTTACATTTATTGTTTGACTTGCTTGTGCTGAACAACCAGCAGCATTTGTGCCAGTAACAGTATATGAAGTTGTAGTAGAAGGTGTAACAGTTATTGCAGCGGTTACTGGATATGAGCTAAAGATACCATAATAAGATCCAGTACTGTTTTCTAATGATTGTCTATCAGTATTAGATAAAACAGAATTATATATAAATAAATCAGTAAAGTAACCATCTGAAGTTTCTCCATTATAGTTGCCATCAGCACCCATTGAAATACCCACAGGACCAAAACCGCCAGAACCTTCGCCTATGTAATTACCATTCTCATAAAGTACTGAGTTTTGTGTTGAATTAGGAATTGTGCCTGTATAAACATAAGGATTGGCATTAGAAGAATTATTACTAGGCAATACAATCCAACCTGAAAAGTATGCAGCCCTGGTTTGAGAAAAATACCATCCTAACAACCAGTTACCAGAAGTACTTGTCAACATTCTGCGTCTATTAGGTCCTGTTTGTTTAGCACCATAAATGATAGTTACTGGAGCAGGGAAATTAGTAGTATTAGATATTTTTTGACCTGAACTTTCATTTATTACAGGTTTTCCATTTAATCCATTTAATAATATAGTAGGCTGTGCACCAGTAGGTGTTAAATCTTTACCATTACCAGACTGGTCATATAGTACTGTAATATAACCGGTAGCAGATCCTAAGAAATTTGATATTGATGTTACATCTAAATCTGTACCCGAAAAACCGAAATCCTGCTCAACATTATCAGACGATCTTTTAATTCTTACAGCATTTCCTGTGTAAGCAGTTCTTAGTTTTCTAAGACCAACTGCAAGGGCTGCTGATGAAGATACATTATCTAATGGAGTTGCAGAAGGAATTCCTCCCCAAGTGTAAGAAGTTGCACCACTTGCAGTTAATGTGGTAGAAGCACCGCTACAAGCAGTTATAGAACCAGAAGGGTTTATAGAAACTGTAGGTAAAGCATTCACTGTAACTGTTTTACTGGCACTATTTACACAACCATTAGTGTCTGTTACAGTTGCAGTGTAAGTTCCACTTGTATTAACATTTATTGTTTGTGTTGTAGCACTATTACTCCAAGAATAACTTGCTTCAGAACTTACTGAAAGTATTACTGAACCTCCTGCACAGAAAGTTGTTGCACCGCTTGGTGTAATAGTAGGTGTTGGCAAAGCATTCACAGTTAAACTCAATGTTGCTGCACTATCACAACCATTTGCATTCGTTAAATAAGCGGTTTGAGAACCTGCTGCACTAAATGTTAATCCATTCCAAGAGTAAGGTAATTGATTTGAGCAAATACTCAAATTATTTGAAGAGGAATTTGAGTGATTTACAGTTAAATTCAATGTTGCTATGCTATCGCAACCTACAGCATTTATAGCTGAATAAGTATATACACCACTTGTAGTATATGTTGTTCCATTCCATACCAAACTATCACAAGCAGATGTTGTACTTGATGATGTTGATGAATGAGTAATTGTTAAATTCAATGTTGCTGTACTATCACAACCAACTCCATTTGAGCCACTCCAGGTGTACGTTCCACTTGAAGTATATGTTGTTCCATTCCACACTAAACTATCACAAGCACTCGCTGTGCTTGATGATGTGGATGAATGATTGATGGTTAAATTCAGTGTTGCTATGCTATCGCAACCAATTGCATTTGTGCCATTCCAAGTATAAGTTCCACTTGATGTATAAGTGTTACCA
>JANYEP010000091.1 GCA_025363075.1 Chitinophagaceae bacterium
TGAAGGTTTGAAAAAAACCTACGAATATTTTAAAAGCCTTCCACAGGAAGAATGGACTAAAATGCCAAAAGAGTTTTATTAATTGATACTGACAAATTGATAATCTAAGAAAGTAGATTTAAAACAAAGTAATTAAATTTAGTAAATTAACTAAACTATTGAATATGAGGTATTTTGAATTCAGCTACACAGAAATTAAAGATGGCGAAATAGTAAGTAAAGGTGATGCGTTATATTATACAACTGCTACACAAAACTTAGATGAAATGAAAGGTCATATTCGACAGTCTATAAAGGCCCCGCTTGCTACTATTAATATTATACATATTACAGAGATTGATTACGATAATTTTTTACAAAAGTGGGGAAATGTGAATGGAGTTAAGCATTTAGATGCCTAAAATTTTTACCGTAGAATTATTAGCAATAAAAAAAGGCTTATGATAAATATTAAATTTTTGTTAGCTTTTATAGTTTCACTGATTTCTATAGCCATTTTTGGACAAAATAGTCAGACAAAAACGATAAAAAATACTTATAGTGATGGTATCCAGGTATTTAAAATTTGTATATCAAATCCTTCATTAATATTTAATAAAAAGAAAGAATATTTTTGGTATTCAGAAAGCTCTAATTCTACCGAAATACAAAGTACTGAAGGAGGTTGTGGTGGAAATTTATTAGATGGAGAAGAAAGATTTTATAATAATAAAGGCAAATTAATTGTTGAACACAATTATAAGTTAGGACTGTTAGATGGAGAAACAAAATACTGGGATTCGATAGGAAGAATACAAGAAATACATAAATATAAACTTGGTAAATTAGTTTATCAAAAAAGGAAATTAAATGATGGATGGGTTGAAGAGATGGGCACATTATTAACCGATGGTTATATTAAAAGATATTATGATTTTTTAGGTAATTTGAGTAGCGAACACATTTTCCAAAATGGATGTTACAACATTAAAACTTATTGGGAATACACGAATAAAATTAAAGAACAGTTTAATGTATCATTTTTTTGTGATTCTTGCCTTTTAGGAAAGTATTGTTCTTATTATAATAATGGGAAAAAACATGCAGAGGGGCAATTCAGCGATACTCTTTTTAATACAAATATTAAGGTAGGTATTTGGAAATATTATAACAATAATGGTTTACTTGATAAACAAGAATTATATAAATTGGAAGTGCAAAAGTGGCCTAATAAAAAATGGAAAATAGTTGGGGGCTATTTTTATGATAAAAATGCTAAGAAGTGGATAAAGACTGGGAATTGGGAATACTATAACGAAGATGGTCAACTTCAATACGAAAAGAATTTTGATATTGAGGCTGATGATTAATTATGTAAACATTTGATAAAAATTATTTAAATAAGAATTAAATCACTAACAATTAACAACTAAAAAAATGGCACAAATCAATCCCTACTTAGTTTTCAATGGTAACTGCGAAGCAGCATTTGATTTTTACAAATCAGTATTTGGTGGCGAGTTTAATTTTATTGGCAGATTTAAAGATATGGCTGCAGATGAGAATTGCCCACCTCCATCTCCAGACTTTGGAGAAAAAATAATGCACGTTTCTTACACTATTGGTAGTTCAGTTTTAATGGGCAGTGATGCAAACCCAATGCAAGGCGATGTAACTTTTGGACAAAATATTTCTTTATCAATTAATGCAGAAAGTAAAGAAGAAGCTGATAAAGTATTTAATGGTTTATCTGCCGATGGACAAATTACAATGCCACTTGACAACACTTTTTGGGGTGCTTATTTTGGAATGTTTACAGATAAATTTGGAATGATGTGGATGGTGAATTATGATGAAGTGAAAAAATAATTAATTAAATAATATACAAGAACTGTGTTAGAAAGTTTAAAAAATAAAAAAGCAAAACTTGCTGTTATTGGCTTGGGCTATGTTGGCTTGCCAGTTGCTCTTGAAATGGCTAAAAAGCTTACTGTTATTGGCTTTGATATTAATGCAGATAGAATTGCATTAATGCAACAAGGTATTGACCCAAGTAAAGAATTAAGCAAAGAAGCGTTTGAAGGTTGTGATATTACGTTTACTAATAATATAGATGTTTTAAGAGAAGCAACATTTTTTATTGTAGCAGTTCCAACGCCAGTTTATGCTAATAATGTTCCAGATTTAACTGCTGTTAAAAAAGCAAGTGAAACAGTTGGCAAGGTTTTGAAAAAAGGCGACTATGTTGTGTTTGAAAGCACTGTTTACCCTGGTTGTACAGAAGATGATTGTTTGCCAGTAATGGAAGAAATTAGTGGCTTGAAAATGGGTGTTGATTTTAAGTTAGGCTATTCACCAGAAAGAATAAACCCAGGAGATAAACATCATACTTTAACCAATGTTATAAAAGTTGTTGCAGGTTGCGATGATGAAAGTTTGCAGGTAATTGCAGATGTGTATTGCTTAGTTGTAGAAGCTGGTGTGCATAAAGCAACATCCATAAAAGTTGCTGAAGCTTGCAAGATTATTGAGAACACGCAACGTGATATGAACATTGGATTGATGAATGAGCTATCGCAAATTTTTGATAGAATAGGCATCAATACTTATGAGGTTTTAGAAGCAGCTGGCACAAAATGGAATTTCCTCAAATTCAGTCCAGGCTTGGTTGGAGGACATTGTATTGGTGTTGACCCATATTATTTAACTTATAAGGCAAATGATTTAGGCTACACATCAAGACTTATAAATGCTGCACGTTTCATTAATGATGGAATGGGAAAATATGTTGGTGAAAAAGCAGTACAACACATTATTGCCAATGTTGACAAGGTAAAAGAGGCTAAGGTGTTAGTAATGGGCAGCACTTTTAAAGAAGATGTAAGTGATATTAGAAACAGTAAAGTTGCAGACATTATTGCACACATAAAATCTCATTTCATAAATGTAGATGTTACAGACCCACATGCAAGCAGTGAAGAATTGCACGAAGAGTATGGCTATGAATTGTGTAAAGAAATTGCTAAGGATTATGACGTTGTTTTAGTAGCTGTAGCTCACAAAGATTATATAAAGAAAGATGATGCTTATTTTGCATCAATCTCTAAAGAACACGCATTGTTAATTGATTTAAAAGGTTTGTTTAGAAATAAAATTTCGAGTAGAGCTTACTGGAGTTTATAGATAGTTAAATAGCTTGCACCATTAATTGTTACTTTTCTTGCAAGCTATTTATTACAAAACAATTTCTCCCTTAAACACAAATGTAGCTGCTCCACAAAGCCAAACATTCTCAAAAGATTGCTCCCCTTTTTTATCAAATTCAACAGCAAGTTTGCCCCCAAGTGTCTCAACTTCAATTCTATTAAAACCAACTTCGTTGTGAAAAAAAATCAAAGCACTTGCAGTAACGCCAGTACCACAACTTAAAGTTTCATCTTCAACTCCTCTTTCGTAAGTTCTTACATAAATAGAATCTTCACCAGTTTGTTCAACAAAATTTACATTAATTCCTTCCTGCTCAAACTCACTGCTATAACGTATTTCACGACCAATTGTAACAACATCAGTTGTATCTATATCGTCAACAACTTTAATATAATGTGGCGAGCCTGTGTTTAAAATATATTCTCCGTGATGATTAATAATTTCATCAACATCTTTCATTTTTAAATTTACCCAACCATTTTCAGCAAAGCTAGCTTTATGTTCTCCATCACTTGCAACAAATTTGTAATGATGTTTTTTTATGCCACAATCAAAAGCAAACTGTGTTAAACATCTGCCACCATTGCCACACATACTTCCAATTTTGCCATCAGCATTATAGTAAATCATTTCAAAATCATAACCACTTTTTTCTTGCAACAACATTAATCCATCTGCACCAATACCAAATTTTCGATTGCAGAGTTTGTTAATTTGTTCCTCACTCAGCAAAATAGATTTGCCTCTATTATCAATGATAATAAAATCGTTGCCAGTGCCTTGATATTTTGCAAAATTTATTTTCATCTTTCCTTGGAATTTTTATTCGAAAGTTTATCGTTAGTAAACGTAAGTTATTTCGTAAGTTTCGTTTCTAAGTTTTGTATCATTTTTGAAAGCATCTGAAAGACACGACTGATGCAGCTTTCAAGCTCAAGTATATTTTCTTTACTTACATAATTTAACATTAACGCAATTTCAATTTGTGTGTCAACTTCTACTAAAGAGCTTCTTGAAATTTATAAGAATCTTCTTTTTTCTGCATCAGTTTTTCTTGAAGAGCCTTCAGCAATATTCGAACAAACAGAAACTGCTGCACGACGAAGTTGAGTTATTAATCCAAACTTTTCATTGTCTGGAAAACCTTTAGTAATAGCATAGACTTCTTTTATAAGAGTAAGTGTTATTTTGTAAACATCTAATTTTTTATGTGATAGTTGAAGCATAAATTTATTTTTGAAATGAAAAACTAACGAAAAAACTAACGTCTAACTTTCGACCAACTCACGCTGAAAAATGTTCCACTCATATCCTCTCAATCACTCCTAAACAAGTTTTAATTAAATGCTCAACAGCTGCAACACCATCTTTACTAAACTCTTTTCTTACCCTGTTTGCTACAATAACATTGATGCTTAAACATTGATGCCCCAATAATTTCCCCAAGCCATAAATAGCACTTGTTTCCATTTCAAAATTACTAATGCGATGATGCCCAAAGCTAAAGCTGGTAAGGTTTTCAACAAGTGTAGGATTGCTTAAGCCAAGCCTCAAAATTCTGCCTTGAGGGCCATAAAAACCAGGGCAAGTAACTGTGATGCCATTGTGAAAGCCATTTACAAAATGCTTTAAAACATTGCTTCCTGCACTGCTAATGTATGGTTGCACACTACCTGTAAGTTGCGTGTGTGCTACAAAATGTTGAAGCATTTGTTGTTCTTCATCATTCATTTGCAAACGATAATAATGCATCAAATTATCTAAACCTAAACCGTGAGTTCCTGCAACTAAACTATCAACCGGAATATCTGCTTGCAAAGAACCAGAAGTACCCAAACGAATAATTGTTAAAGGGGTGAGATTTTGTTTAATAGTTCTTGTTTCAAAATCAATATTTTTTAAAGCATCCAACTCGTTTACTACAATGTCAATATTATCTGGACCAATGCCAGTGGATATTACAGTAATTCTTTTATTGCCAATATAACCAGTATGAGAGATAAATTCTCTATGCTGGCGTTGCACCTCAATTTTGTCAAAATGCTTACTTACAACAGCAACCCTATCTGGGTCGCCAACGGTAATAATGGTATTTGCAAGTTCTTCTGGACGAAGATCTATATGGTAAATAGCACCACGATTGTTAATTATTAACTCTGACTCTGGAATTCTAAACATAGCAATTATTTAAAGTAAAAAGTAAAATTATGGGAAAAGGAATAATGTTAAATTCCCTGTTATTTGTTTATGAATTGCAGAAGTGATTTTATTGAATATTTTAGCTAAAAAAATAGAAAAATCAAAAGTATAAGCCTTAAACCACAAACGAATTGTTATCTTCGCCGCAAATTTTAAAAAAGTAATGATAACATTTAGTGAGTTAGGCTTAGACGAAAAACTAGTTAAAGCCACAGACGCGTTGGGGTTTGTGAACCCAACAACCATTCAGGAAAAAGCAATTCCCATTTTATTAAGTGGCACAACCGATATGATTGGTTTGGCACAAACTGGTACAGGAAAAACAGCAGCATTTGGCTTGCCACTTTTGCAATTGGTAGATGAAAAACAAAGAAATGCACAAGCATTGGTAATTTGCCCAACACGTGAATTGTGTATGCAAATTGTAACAGAAATAGAACTGTTTAAAAAGTTTATGCCAGGTATGAATGTAGTGGCAGTGTATGGTGGCACAAGCATTTCAATGCAAATACGTGATATTAAAAGAGGTGTGCAAATAGTAGTGGCTACGCCAGGTCGTTTAATTGATTTGATAGAAAGAAAAGCAATCAATCTTGAAGAAATAAAATATGTAGTGTTGGATGAAGCTGATGAAATGTTGAATATGGGCTTTCAAGAAGACATCGAATTTATTTTACAAAATACACCAAAGAAAGAAAGTACTTGGTTGTTTAGTGCTACAATGCCACCAGAAATTAGAAAGGTTAGCAAAAAGTATATGAACAATCCACAAGAAGTTACTGTGGGTAAAATGAATACTGCTAACAAAAATATCGATCACCAATACTTTGTAACCCAATCTCAGCACAGATATGAGACATTGAAACGTTTGATAGATTTTAACCCTGGGATGTATGGTATTATCTTTACTCGTACTAAAATGGATGCACAAGATATTGCATCAAAACTTACAAGAGAAGGATATGATATTGATGCATTGCATGGCGATTTAAGCCAACCTCAACGTGATAAAGTAATGCAATCTTTTAGAGATAAAACCTTACAACTTTTAATTGCTACTGACGTTGCAGCACGTGGAATTGACGTAAAAGAAATTACACACGTTATTAACTACGAATTGCCAGATGATACAGAGGTTTACACACATAGAAGTGGTAGAACAGGACGTGCAGGAAGTACAGGAATTTGTATGAGTATCGTTCACGCAAGAGAAACCTTTAAATTAAGAAGCATTGAAAGATTGATTCAAAGCACAATTTTAAAATCAGAAGTTCCAACTGGTAAAGATGTTTGTAGAAAACAGTTTTATCATTTTATGGACAAATTATTAAAAGTGGATATTAGCCACGGAAATTATGATTCTTATTTGCCAATGTTGGAAGAAAAATTTGCAGATGTTACTAAAGAAGAAATTCTTAAAAGGGTTGCTGCTACTGAGTTTGATAGGTTTCTGAAATACTATGAAAATAGCGAAGACTTAAACTTGAGAGAACAACGTAGAGGTGATAGACGAGAAATTGGAAATGATAGAGGTAATGACAGAGGAAGACAAAGAATAGATAGTAGCAGAGATGGAAGTCGTGGAAGAGAAAGAGGTTCAAGTGAAAATAGTGGAGGAGGAAACACAACAAGATTGTTTGTAAACCTTGGAACTAAAGATGGTTTTTATAAATCAAGTTTCTTGCAGTTTGTTCTTGATATGAGCGATTTGAAAAAAGAGGTGCTTGGAAGAATTGATATGAAAGAAATGAATAGCTGGGTAGAGATAGATAAAGGCTATGCAGGGCAAATGATTAAAGCTGTTGATGGAAAAAGTTATAAAGGAAGAAGAATTAGAATGAATGATGCAAATAGTCGTTAATATGGCATTGTATTTTCAATAAACTTAATCAATAAAATAAAGCCCTTTCTTATTAGAGAGGGTTTTTGATTATAATAAAAATTAGAAAGATTGAGCGAAACAATTTTAAATAAAAACACTTTTCCATTTGCTCCTTCAAATGCAAAAGGTCTTATTATTTCTGGACCTTGCAGTGCAGAAACAGAAGAGCAAGTTTTGCAAACTGCACAACGACTTAAAGCTACTAGCAAGGTTGATTTACTTCGTGCAGGAATATGGAAACCAAGAACAAGACCTGGAATGTTTGAAGGAATTGGTGTTGCAGCATTGCCTTGGTTGTTACAAGCAAAAAGAATAACTGGTTTACCAACAACTGTTGAAATTGCAACAGCAAAACAAGTTGAAGAAGCATTAAAATTTGATGTTGATGTTTTGTGGATTGGAGCAAGAACTACAGCTAACCCTTTTAGTGTGCAGGAAGTAGCTGATGCTTTGAAAGGAGTTGATATTCCTGTATTGATTAAAAATCCAACAAACCCAGATATTGATTTGTGGCAAGGTGCCGTTGAACGAATAGAAAAAGCAGGAATAAAAAATGTTGGATTAATTCATCGTGGGTTTTCCAGCTATGGAAACAATGAATATCGCAATGCTCCAATGTGGCATTTGGCTATTGAAATGAAAAGTAGAAATGCAGATAAAATATTTATTTGCGATCCAAGCCATATGGGAGGAAAAAGAGAGTTGCTATTTGGTCTATCTCAAAAAAGTATTGACCTTGGCTATGATGGGTTAATGATTGAAAGCCACATTACACCTGACTTTGCGTGGAGTGATGCTGCTCAACAGATAACTCCTGAAGTATTGAATGAAATACTCGACAGATTGATTTGGCGAAAAGAAAATGCAGCAATAAATGAACATCAAACCCTACAAAATCTTCGCATTCAAATAGACCAGTTAGATGATGAACTGTTTCAAGTATTGAGCAAAAGAATGCAGATTGCAGATGCTATTGGTGCTTATAAAAAAGAAAACAATATTACCATTTTTCAAGCAGTAAGATGGAACGATATTCTTACTAAAGCATACGCAAAAAATAGTAAACTTGGGTTGAGTGATGAGTTTATAAAAAAGTATTTAGAAGCAGTGCATTTAGAGAGTATCAACCACCAAAATAAAGTGATGAATAACTAATGTTTACTATGCTGAATTTCTTCCAGCATTGATGATGCCAAATGAACAACGCATTGCCAGTTTTTCGTAGCCTTGCTTAATATTACTTTCAATATTGGCATCTTCCATTTCTCTTATTTTAATTAAAGCATACTGCTGAATAGATGTTAATGGTAAAACAATTCTTTCACGCATTTGAATGGACAATTGGTCAATAGGATAATTCTCCATCAGTGTTTTTTTGCCTGATAGTTTTAAAATATATTCTTTGGTAAGTTCATATTCGGCAAAAATCATTTTCCAAATTTCACCATATTGTGGATGATTTTTTAAGTAAGCAGTTAATGGAAAATGACATTTCTTCATTGCCATTTCACAGTTGTCAAGTAGTGTTCTAAAGAATAAAGATTGATCGTAAATGTGTTTTATTTCATCCCATTTGCCCATTGCTTCAATGGCTTGTAATGCACTGCCAACGCCATAGTAACCAGTTACATTTTGTTTTAATTGACTCCAGGCACCCACAAAAGGAACGGCTCTTAAATCTCCTAAAGTGAGTGTGCCAACAGTTCCTCTTTTTGCAGGACGAGATCCAATATTGGTATCTGTATAAAACCTTAATGGGCTTACGTGTTGCAAGTATTCAACAAAGTATGGATTGTTTTTTAGTTTGTTATAAGCATCTAAACTAATGGTTGAAAGCTGCACTATCAGTGCTTCTTGCTCTGCTCTTAAACCATAATGTTTGTTGTTAAACAAGCTATTACTAATACCTGCATTAATGAGCTGCTCAAGGTTAAATTGTGTTCTATCTGTTGTTCCAAAATTGCTGCTGACTGTTTGCCCTTGAATGGTTAATTGAATTTCTTTATTGGAAATATTGCTTCCCATTGAGGCATAAAACTTATGTGTTTTTCCACCACCTCTTGCAGGAGGGCCACCTCTGCCATCAAAAAATACTACATCAATATTGTATTGTTTTGATAAAGCTGTAAGCTGCTCCTTTGCTTTGTAAATACTCCAATTTGCCATTAAATAACCACCATCTTTTGTGCCATCACTAAAGCCAAGCATTACAGTTTGTGTATTGCTGCGTTGGTGTAAATGCTTTTGGTAGTATGGGTTTTGATACAAAAATTCCATTATTTCAAGAGCATTTTGCAAGTCAGTAATGGTTTCAAAAAGTGGTATAATATCAACGCTGATATTTGTTTCTTTCCAGCCCGATAAAGCAAACAATGCAAATACTTCCACAACATTCAATGCACTCTTGCACATACTAATGACATAGCGATTGCAACCATTTTCTCCATTGATTTGCTGAATGGTTTTAATAGCTTGAAAAGATTGTAATGTTTCTTTTGCAAAGCTTTCGTTAACACTTTCAAAAATGATGGAACGATTTATAGAGAATAGACATTCTACTTTTTCTGCTTCTGTTAAATGCTCGTATTGATTTGGTAAAAAATGATATTGATTGTTTAAAGATTCCAGCACTTTTGTGTGCACTGTACTCTCTTGCCTTATGTCTAAACTTGCGAAATACAAACCAAAGATTTCGACCTTTGTTATTAAATCATCAACCAAATAAATAAACATACTGTTGTGCTCATACTCAAGCTGAAACCTAATGTTATAAAGGGTTTTAAGCAATTCTTCTTTATTAAAATCTAATACATATTCTGGCACAAAAAGGTTCTTGTATAATTTTTCTTCAAGCAAAGCCAATGCAGTATCAATGTTTTTAAATGTTAGCCTGCGTTTTATTTTTCTTACATCGTTGTAATAACATTTAATGATGGCACCACGCAAAGCATTGGCAACTTTAATAGTAATTTCTGTTGTTACAAATGGATTGCCATCTCTATCGCCACCTGGCCAAAAACCCATATTGATAATGCTATTGTTTGTCTTAAAACTATTGGGGTGAGCAGCTTTGAAAGAGCTAATAATATTGCCAGCAGCAGGATAAAAAACATTTTCTAAATACCAGACTAAACTAATGGCTTCGTCATAGGGTGTGGGCTTTTGCTTGTTGAAAAAAGGTGTACGCCCCAATTGCTGTAAATAGCTATAGATATGCTTTTCGTTGTTGTTGGCAATAGCTTTTGCAAGGTCGTTGATGATACCCAAAACATTGTCTGGATAAAACTGTGTGGGATGTGCAGTAAGCACCAAACGCACTTTGAAATCTTTTAATTTCTCGGTAAGTTCGATATCTTTTTTTTGCTCTTCAATAGATAAATTTAATTGCTTTAAACTACCACTGCCATCCATATCGTTTACTTCTTTAAAAGCTGCATCTTCGAGTGCATCAAAGAGTACAATTTGGCGTTCTATGTATT
>JANYEP010000095.1 GCA_025363075.1 Chitinophagaceae bacterium
TGGTTTTGACAGCATTTGCAGTGGAAAGAATTTAACACTAAATGCAGCATCACCAATAGCGAATGGTATTTATACTTGGACACATCCAAATGGTACAACTGCAACAGGAACTTCCTATATAGTAAACAACATAACATTAAATGATAATGGTGCATATAAACTTTATGTTACACTTAATTTATGCAAATCAAAAGACACAGCATTTAATGTAAGAATAGATTCAACACCATTGCCACCAACAATCTTAAGCAGTTCTCCAGTTTGCACAGATAGCACAATTAGATTATTTGCAACCACAGTTTATCCAATGGCTGTAACCTACAACTGGGCTGGTACAAATAGTTTTACAAGCATAAACCAAAATCCTGTAATTCCAACTGCAACACTTGCAATGGCTGGTGGCTACAATGCTTATACAACAAGCGTTACAGGCAAATGTAAATCACAAACAGCAACAACAAATGTTACAATAAATCAAACACCACACATAACATTTAAAGACAGTACAAACCCCAATCAATGTGCAACTCCAAGTGGTAATATTCGTTTAAATGGCTTGCAGTCAAATACTATTTACCAAATAACATATACAGTTGGAGGTATTCAATTTACTCAAACACAAACCAGTGATGGAGCAGGTATTTTAAAGATTGATACACTTCGTGCAGGAACTTACTCAAATATATTTGTAACGTTAAATGCTTGTCCTTCAAATGCAATTGGCAGTTATACTTTAGTTGACCCCAATCCTCCTGCAACACCTACAATTACTGGTGTTGATAGCATTTGTAGCCAACAAAACTTAACGCTAACTGCCACAACAACTTCGCCTGGTAGTGCAACTTATGATTGGATTGGTCCAAATAGTTTTATACAGAACTTCACTAATGGAACTATTGCACTTAGTAATATCTCAACCAATTACTCTGGATCATTTTCTGTAGTAGTGACTATTGCTAATTGCACCTCTTTGCCTCAAATAAAACCTATTCGTGTTGATTCAACACCATTGCCACCAAGCGTTTCAAGCAATTCTCCTGTGTGTACAGATAGTACAATAAAATTATTTATCACCAATATTTATCCAATGACTGTAACATACAATTGGACTGGTGTAAATAGTTTTACAACCACAAACCAAAATCCAACAATACCAACCGCAACACTTGCAATGGCTGGTAGCTACAATGCTTATGCAACTAGTGTTACAGGCAAATGTCAATCACAAACAGCAGCAACAAATGTTACAATAAATGAAACACCAAATGTTGCACAAGTAAATGACACAACATATAAAGATGGTACAAATAGTGGCAACATAATTTTCACAGGAACTGTTGCTAACACTACCTTTAACTGGACAAACACTAACACAACAATAGGTTTAGTAACAAGTGGTAGTGGGACTATAAACTTTAATGCAACCAATACAACCCCTTTTGTAATTTTTGGAAATATAACAGTTACACCATCTACACTTTTTTGCACAGGCAAGCCAATGATTTTTAAAATAACTGTTAATCCAACGCCTACTTTAAGCAGTAAATTAAAAGACACTATTTGTACTGATAATCTTTACACATATCAGGCAACAAGTACAACACCTAATGTTAAATATACTTGGTCAAGAAATGCTGTTGCTGGAATAAGCAACCCAGCATCTGCAAGCACAGACAGTACTGGTACATTTAATGAAACACTTATAAACACTACAACACAGCCTATAGATGTAATTTATAGTTTTAAACTTTACTCTTTAGGAACAGTAAATACTGTACCGTTTATTTTAACTGTTACCCCAAATGCTAAAGCACTTTACTCGTTTGTAAACGATAAACTTTGCACGCCTGCACACATTGATACAAACAATATTAAAGTGCAAGATTATCCCAGCACTAATGTCAGTTATGAGTGGTATAAAAATGATACATTATTTGGTACGGGAATTAATTTTCCTGGTTACACTATTTCAAATAATGGTGACACAGTTTATATAAAACTTAAAGCTATTAGTCTTTTTGGCTGCAAGCCAGATTCATTTGAACATAAATTTTATACAGTTAAAACTCCAACTGTGTCTTTCACCCAAAATATAGATAGTGGTTGTGGACCACTTATTGTTTCTTGCACAAATATTAGCACGCCACTAAATGCACCTACCTATAATTGGGTTTGCAGCAATGGAATTATTTCATCGAGTATAAATCCACCTGCCTTTGCTTTTATGGATGACACAAGTTACAATAGGCACGATACAACATACTATATTAAACTTATTGCTATTACACAATGCGATACTATTTCTCATACTGATTCTGTTAAAGTTTTTCCAAAACCAAAAGCACTGTTTCAACCCGATACAACAGTTGGCTGCTCTGTGTTTCACTTTAGAGCATTCAATAATTCATTGGGAAGTCACAATACTTATTATTGGGATTTTGGTGATACCACTCACGCAAAAGATACACTTGGTGGTTATGTCTATCACAATTTTTTCACAGCGAAAACAGACACTTTTACAGTAAAACTAAAGGCCGTAAATGCCTGTGGAGCAGATAGTGGTTCTGTGAAAATTGTTGTGTTTCCTAACACAATAGTACCCAAAATAATTGTTGATGGGAATTACAATTTTGGTTGTGCTCCTTTGCAAATAAGGTTTGTGAACAATACCATCGGAGCAAGTAAATTTACAATGAATTTTGGTGATTTTAGTCCGCCTTACATATCAACTAAAAACCCAGATACAGTTTATCACACTTACAGTTCTGGTGGTAATTTTATTGTAAAATTAAAATCAGAAAACAGTTGCACAGATTCTACGGTTTCCTTAACACTACAATTGTTCAATAAGCCCAAAGCCTTATTATCACTCGTTCCTAACCAATTTTGCAAGAATGAAACTATACATTTCACTAACCTAAGCGATACATCTTTAAGTTTTGAATGGCTTTTTGGTGATGGTGGAAATTCTACTGCAATTCATCCTATCTATGCTTATACAACAGCAGGAAATTATGTTGTAACACTCATTGCTAAATCCACCAATCCAACAGGATCAATTTGCACAGACACCATACGAAAAACTATCACTATTCATCAACTTCCTGTCGCATCTTTTACGAATAATGCAGGGTTGCAAAATTGCCAGCCATATAATTTTATAGGCATTACAAATCAGCCGACTGGCTACATAGAAAACTGGATTTTCTATGACCCAACAAGTATTGACACTACACAAGCTGGCAATATTGGTAATCATATCTTTTATCAAACAGGAACATATAACATAAGGTTGGTTGTGCTAAATACTTATGGTTGCAGCGATACAGCGATTACGCAGGTTAAAGTAATAGAAACTCCAAAAGCTAAATTTTCAATGAGTGATACCATTAGTTGTGTACCTGGCAAAGTGGTGAATTGCATCAATCAATCTACATACAATAGTGCAGATGCATTAAATTATCAATGGTATGTTGATGGTGTTTTAACATCAACTACAAAAAACTTTTCCAACAACTTTACAGCTTCTGTAAACATAACAACTGCTGTGATATTTACCATTAAAATGGTTGTTATTAATTCTTATGGCTGTAAAGATTCTGCTACCAAACATTTTACTATTATTCCAAAAGCACAGCCATCGTTTTCTGTAAATGCTTTGCAGGGTTGCGTTCCATTCAACTTGCAATTTAACAATACAAGCCAATATGCAAATATTTTTAAATGGTATTTGAATGGTAATTTGTTTTCAAATAGTGCATCACCATCACCAATTATTTTAACAACTCCAGCAACAACTTTTACTATTAAACTTGTTGCAGATAATACACTTGGCTGTGGTGCAGATTCTGTTGTTAAAACAGTTGCTACTTACACAAAACCTGTCGCCAGTTTTCAACTTCCCATTCGTAGTTCCTGCACTGGAACCCTTACTGTTACTTGCTTTGACTTATCATTAGTGATAGGTGCAAATATCACAAAATGGTTTTGGAATTTTGGTGATGGTACCAGCGATACATTACATAATCCAACACACGTTTATACAATACCTGGACGTTATACCTTAAGCCTTCACGTGCAAGACAATAGAGGTTGTAACTCTGATTATATATATCAAACTGTTACAAACTTTGGCAAACCACATTCTAAATTCATTATTGGGAATGCTTGTGTTTTAAACCCTGCAATCCCTGTAAACCTTTCTACGCCTGGGTTTGGTAGCACTGCTATCACAAGTTACTTGTGGAATTTTGGAGATGGAACTTTTTTAACTGGTATGCAACCAATACATATTTATCAAACGCAAGGTGCTTATACTGTCTCATTAATCACAACTGCTGATAGTAGTTGTGTTGCTGATACATTTTCACAACAAATTATTGTGTATGGTAAGCCCACGGCAGATTTCACAACATCTAACAATTGTGTAAATGAAACTGCTTTATTTACCAATATTAGTTTACCTGGCTATGGACAAACAGCAATTGGCAATAGCAATTGGTCTTTTGGGGATGGTGGGATTGGTATTAATTTTAATGCTGCACACATTTACAATGCAGTTGGCAATTATCCTGTAAGGCTTACTGTATCTGGTAACTACTGCCCTACTTTGGTTGATAGCGTTACAAAAATTATTACCATTCACCAACCACGAAATCCAGTTGTTTATCCAAGAGTAGAGGGTGTGAGAGGTGTACCAATACAGCTTACTGCTTTAAGTGGTGGTGTAACTTATGTTTGGCTACCGGTTACTGGATTAAATAACTCTAATATTCAGGCACCTATTGCAACTTACCCAATTGCTACGCCAAATATTGTAAATTATTCTATTAAAATTACTGACTCATTAGGTTGTAAAGTAACCGATAAACAAGAGGTTTGGTTATTTGCAAGTGCAGATATTTTCTTGCCAACAGCCTTCACTCCTAATGGTGATGGAACAAATGATGTGTTCAAACCACTATATATAAACATCAGTAGAATCCAGTATTTCAGGGTATTTGATAGATGGGGTAAAGTTGTTTTTGAAACAAGTGATATGGGAAAATCTTGGGATGGAACTGTTAATGGAAATGCTTTGCCAATGGATACTTATCCCTGGATTGTTTGGGGCTATACAAGTGATGGAAAAGAGATAACGAAAAAGGGAAATGTTACATTAATCAGAGATTAACAAAAGATTACTTAAAGAATAAATGCATCAAGAATGATAAACTCTTGATGCAATTATTTTTTCATTCCTCATTACCAATACTTCTCCCACTCGTAAATCATCTTCATTTGGTGTACTACGAATATATTCCATAAATACTTGTTCATCATCTGCAGTAAGTTTAATGACTCCATAATGCAAATTTGGCAAACGTTTAAACGCATCTTTCCACCAATTTCTCAATGCTTCTTTGCCTTTTATCAATCCTTTTGTTTCTGGTTGATGTATTTTAAGTTTAGGACTATAATGCTCTGCATTATCATCATACAAAGCCAATAACATTTCAATGTCGTGCTTGTTAAAAGCTGCAAACCAATCATAAGCTATTTGTTTGTTTGACTGCATAATATTGCTATTTATTTATATGTTTTTAAATTCATATTCATTCAAAATTAAATCCAATTAGTAAACAAAAATTTTTCTATTATTATAAAACAAAAAAACTCCGAAGTATAATACTTC
>JANYEP010000134.1 GCA_025363075.1 Chitinophagaceae bacterium
ACGAATTTTAGTTGTACTTTTTTTGCCAAAAAATCCAAATGAGTGGTTAACTATTTCATCGTCTGAATTAATAATGAAAAAATGTGCTTATTGGGTTAGTTTGCGTGGTGCAGCAGCATCTGCCAATACTACAGGAGAAACAGTTTATTTGCCAATTTCACAAATATTTAACGGCGATAATTTATCAAATATTTTTGCAACACTATCTCGTAAAGAAAACCTAATCTACGAAACGTTATGAGTTATTATACTGCAAATAATTTGGAAAACTACATAAACACTGAAAAATATATGCTTTTCAGTAAAATTGCTGCTACCGATTTGAGAGACTATTCCAAAATATTGGGCTGGCATTTTTTGCAAGAAGCTATAAAGGATAAGCTTTATGTAGCAAATAATATTCAATTTGATAAACGACAAATAAATTTTCCAATTGATGCTACAGCACCTGACTATGCAGAGGCTATTGAATTAGCAGTTTCAAAAATTGCTGAGTTGCAAGGCAAGAGTGTGGCTGCTGTAATTGCAGAAATTCAGGAATTAAAAGATGATACTTTAAGATTTCGAGTTATAGATACAAGGAATGAAGATAGCTTTATCCCTTTATCTTATGCAGTTTCGGCTATCAATGGTGCCAAAGAAATGTTTGTTGCAGCTGCTTGTTCTGTGCTAAAGCCACAAGCCCACCACCCAAGAATGAATCGTTCAGAGGCATTGGAATTAATAGAAAAATCAAGGTTTAGGCACACAGAAAAAGGTAGCTTTATTTTAAAAGTTTCAAGCCCATTGAAAGCTGTGGATATTCAAGCCGATTTGTTTAGTGATGATACAATGCCATTTGTAAGGCAAACGACACTTGTCATCAACAAAGGATTGAATGAATTAGTTACAGCAATTCAAGCTGATACGCTTGATCAATTAGTAGATGAAATTAAAGATGGTAGCAATCGCTATATTTCATCAAATTTATGTAAAGCAGTTACCAACTTTAAAGAAGAGCATAATGATTTCGATTTAATTGTTGATTTTCATTTTGCAAATTCACTACCATTGCCAACAAGTTTAGGCATCGAAAAACATATAAGAATTCAAAAAGATTATTTCTCAAGAATAGATGATGTAAGACGTGATTTAAGAAACACAGAACAACAAAAAAATAAAGAAGAAGTGTTTATGGCATCTGTTGAACACCTTGCTGGTGAAATTGGTGAAGATGGTTTACGTTCTGGTGAGATTATTTTAAATCTTTACCAAGAAGATGAAATTATAAAAGCAAAAACAGCACTAAATTCAGCACAATATATTCAAGCAGACCAAGCACATATGACAACAGGTTCTTTTATAAGAATTAAAGGTAAATTGCATCCAGGAAATCAACCACGTAATTTAACAGATGTTTCTTTATTTGAATTAATAATGCCTTAGATGCTTCCACAGTAAATAAATTAATCTAATGCAATAATTCTTAAATGGCAGTAATATCTGAAGACCATATAGAGCAAATTTTTATTGAAGAATGTAAAGCACTTGGCTACACCTATATAAATGGTGCAGACATTTCGCCAGATGGCATCAATCAAGAAAGAGAGTATAGCGAAGTTGTTTTAAAACAACGTTTACAAAATGCCATCGCTCTATTAAATCCTACTATTCCTGCCGATGCACAAGAAGAAGCGTTAAAAAAAGTATTGCGTAGCAATAGCCCTAATTTATTTCAAAACAATTATCAGTTTCATAAATACCTAACCGAAGGTGTAGATGTTGAATACCGACTCCCCTCTACTTCAGGAGAGGGGCTGAGGGTGAGGTACAACAAAGTTTGGCTAATTAATTATGATAATATTGAGCAAAACGAGTTTTTGATTGTTAATCAATTTACAGTAATTGAGGGCAATATTAATAAACGACCAGATGTTATTTTGTTTGTAAATGGCTTGCCATTAGTGGTAATAGAATTAAAAAATGCAGTAGATGAAAAAGCCAATATTCAAGCAGCTTTCAATCAGTTACAAACCTACAAACAAACCATTCCATCACTATTTCAATACAATGCTTTATTAATAGCATCTGATGGCTGGGATGCAGTGTATGGTTCACTTACAGCCCCTAAGCAATTTTTTGTTTCGTGGAAATCTATTGATGGAAATATTGTAGCCGATGATAGCATTCCACAAATGGAAGTAATGGCAAAGGGAATGTTGAATAAAAATGTGTTGCTCAATTTAATCAGGCACTTCATTTTATTTCATCAAAACAAAGACCAGATAACAAAAATTGTCCCACGCTATCACCAATATTTTGCTGTAAATAAAGCAGTAGAAACCACCAAAAAAGCAACTGCCGAAAATGGCGACCAACGTGCAGGCGTAATATGGCACACACAAGGCAGTGGCAAAAGTTTAACAATGGTTTTTTATGCAGGCAAATTAGTGTTGGAATTAAACAATCCAACTATTGTTGTACTTACAGATAGAAACGATTTAGACGACCAGTTATTCGATACATTTTCTTTAAGCCAAGACTTACTAAGGCAAACGCCAACACAAGCAGAAAACAGAGACCATTTAAAAACTTTATTATCTGTCGCATCAGGTGGCATTGTGTTTACAACCATTCAAAAATTTTTACCCGAAATCGAAGAAAGATTTGAAGATGAAGCAGGAAAAAAAATAAGTATCAAAGGGCAGTTTGAACAGTTGAGCAATAGAAAAAATATTGTTGTAATTGCCGATGAAGCACACCGTAGCCAATACGATTTTATGGATGGCTTCGCCAAGCACATTAGAGATGCTTTACCTAATGCTTCATTTATAGGTTTTACAGGAACGCCCATAGAAAATACAGATAAAAATACACAAGCCGTTTTTGGAGATTATATTGATGTGTACGATATTCAACAAGCAGTAGAAGATGGGGCAACAGTGCGTATTTACTACGAAAACAGGTTAGCAAAAGTTAATATTAAAGACGAAGAAAAAACAAGAATTGATACCGAGTTTGAAGAACTAACAGAAAGTGAAGAATTAACAGACCAGCAAAAACTAAAAGCAAAATGGGCAAGGCTCGAAGCCATTGTTGGCGACCCAAACAGATTAGATTTAATTGCAAAAGATATTGTACAACACTTTGAACAACGCAATGCAATACTTGATGGAAAAGCAATGATAGTGTGTATGAGCCGTAGAATTTGTGTTGATTTATACAATGCAATCATCAAACAAAAACCAGAGTGGCACAATGCAGATGATAATGATGGAATGATAAAAGTTGTAATGACAGGTGCATCATCTGACACATTAGAATATTTGCCACACGTTAGAAATAAAGTAAGAAACAAAGCCATTGCAGAAAGATTAAAAGACCCAAAAGATAAACTCAAAATTGCCATTGTTCGTGATATGTGGCTCACTGGTTTCGATGCACCTTGTTTGCATACTTTGTATATAGATAAACCAATGCAAGGGCATAACCTAATGCAAGCAATAGCAAGGGTAAACCGTGTGTATAAAGACAAAGAAGGTGGCTTGATTGTAGATTATATTGGTATTGCAACAGACCTTAAAAAAGCACTATCAGTATATACAGAAAGTGGTGGAAAAGGCAAGCCAGCTTTTGACCAGGAAGAAGCAGCTTCAGTGATGATGGGCAAGTATGAAGTGGTAGCTCAAATGTTTGCAGAACAACCAAAAGAAAAATTAGAAACTAAAGGCTTCGCCTACAAAAAATTCTTTGCATTAACACCAAAAGAAAAACTCTATTTTCCAATACAGGCAGCCAATTTTATTTTAGGATTAGAGAATGGAAAAGAAAGATATATAAACGCTGTAACAGCACTCACCAAAGCATTTGCCATTTCTGTACCACATCAATACACTATTGATATAAGAGATGAAGTAGGTTTGTTCCAAGCAATAAAATCACGAATTGTAAAAGTAACACAAGGCACAAAAACAAGAAGTGATGAAGAAATAGAAACAGCCATCAAGCAAATTATTTCAAGTGCAATTGTTAGCGATGAAGTAATAGATATTTTTGATGCAGCAGGAATTAAAAAACCAGACATTTCAATTTTATCCGATGAATTTTTAGCAGAAGTAAAAGGGATGCAGCATAAAAATTTGGCATTAGAATTACTAAAAAAATTACTAAACGATGAAGTAAAAACAAGACAAAAAACAAACCTTGTACAAGCAAAGAAATTTTCTGAAATGTTGGAGCAAGCTGTAAAAAATTATCAAAACAATCTCATTACATCTGCACAAGTAATTGAAGAATTAATCAACCTTGCCAAAGACATAAAAGCAGCAGATAAAAAAGGCGAGAATTTAGGACTTGACTTTAGAGAATTTGCCTTTTATTCAGCACTTGAAGTAAACGATAGTGCAGTAGCAGTTTTAGGAGACGATGTATTAAGACACATTGCAAGAGAATTGGTAGATACAGTAAGGAACAACACCAGTATAGATTGGACAGTAAGAGAAAACGTACAAGCCAAAATGAGAATTGCAGTAAAGAAAATTTTACGCAAACACGGCTATCCACCAAACCTTGAAATAAAAGCAACAGAAACTGTTTTAGAACAAGCCAAACTATTGGCAGATGAATTTAGCACAAATCCAGCCATTAAGCTATACCCAATAAATGTGGATGAAAAATTAAATATGGTAGCAGAGGAATAGGTTTTATGTTACTTAAAAAATAAATTCATAATCACAACTGTTCAAAAAATAATTTCAGAGATTTTCATAAAGGCGAAACCAATTTTTAAAAGTTAATGTCAAACAAAAAACTTCATAAAATAATTCATCAACTTTCAGTACAAAAAAGGGTATTGAAACAAAGGCGTAAACGCAAGTTATGGAAAGCAAATAAGAATAGAGAACAAAATAAAAAATCATTTAAAGTAGCACCAGAAGTAAAAAAAGCATTCAAATACACTCGAAGAACAAATCAACCTATACAGATTCCTGCACCAAATAATTTTTCTCTAATTCACAATACCGAAGAGTTATTGAAATTTTTTGCAAGTATTAAAAAATATTTAGACAAACAAATTCCAGTTTTGCTTGACTTATCAAATATTCAAGAAATTACACCAGATGCTATTGCATTATTGTTGGCTAAATTAACTAATCCAAGATTTGTAAGTAATACCAAAGTTTTTGGCAATAGACCCAAAAATGTAGAGTTAGACAAAATTTTAAAAGAAAGTGGTTTTTATAAAATAGTTGGCATAGACAAATCAATTCCACAACAAGGAATTATTCATACAAAAGGAAATACAACTGTTGATACAGGGATTGCAGTGGAGGCAAGGAAATTAACTGCAAGCAAAACATTCGGTTGTGATAAAAAATTACAACCCCTCTATCGTACTCTTATAGAGTGTATGGCAAATACAAAAAAACACGCCAAAGGAGATAACACAAAAGATGAAACTTGGTTATTAGTAGTTTACAACGACCCTACAACAAAAATCACATCTTTTTCGTTTATAGACACAGGTGTAGGAATATTTAACAGTGCAAAAATAAA
>JANYEP010000153.1 GCA_025363075.1 Chitinophagaceae bacterium
CCAATTGATGTAACTGTTTTAGGCAATACTTATCGCCAGTTTAAATTAATTGCATCTGGGCAAAGTGACACACTTTTATATAGAAAAGATGGAGCAGGAAATTATTACAAATATGATGTTATTGGTAGTGGTCCTCAAACAGAATTTATTTTTTTAAAGGACTATAAAAGTGTTGGTGATACTTGGGATAGTCCAACAGTTACAGGCGTTATTTCTGGAAGTCCTGCCAGCGTTAAATATCATTATACACTTACTGCAAAAAACATTACCTTAACCATTGGTGCAAATACATTTGACAGCATTATTAATGTGCAGGAAGAAACCCAATATTTGGTGAGTGGAACATTTACCACTCAAAGCACATTTATTTATAGCTATGCAAAAAAAGTGGGATTGGTGGATGTTGAGCAACAAAATGCCATTCCAAATATTTCTGTTCCTTTAAGAAAATGGAATATTTATTAGTTTCCTATCTCTCAAACATTACCAATATCGTTACCTCCATTAACAAAAAAACATTTGTTAGCTATTCAATAATTACTATTATTGCACCATCACAAAAAAGGAAAAGTGTAGTATGAGTAAAAAACAATTATATACCATTGAATTTCCGGTGCGTTGTTCACCAACAATTCTATGGAGTTTTTTGAGTTCACCAACAGGTTTGCAAGAATGGTTTGCTGATAAAGTAGATGAGTGGGAAGGAATTTTAAGTTTCACTTGGGGTTCTGATGCAGCAGATAAAGCAAAGGTTTTAGATGAAGAGGAGGAACATTTTATTAGATACCAGTGGTTGCATAATCCAAAGGAAGAATATTTTGAATTTAGAATTTCTCAAACAGAAATCTCTAACCAAACCGTTTTGGTAATTTCTGATTTTGCCGAAAAAGGCGAAATTAAAGATGCTACACAACTTTGGGAATACCAAATTAAAGAGTTGTTACATCGCCTTGGTAGTTAATTTGATTTAGCAATTCAATTATAGTTTTAAAGCTATCTTCTAAGAATATTTCAACATCATCCCACTTTTGTAGTGGGATTTTTTTTGCCAGCTTTATAAACTTTAGCTCATCAATTTGTTCATTGGAAAAAAGTTGAACGGGCAAATAATTATCTTCTTCAAAGTGATGCTGCCAAAGGGTTTGATGGCAACAAAGAAACCAGTTTTGTAAATTATTTTTATTTTCTTTAATAATATTTTTCATTTTTACAAGGTTTTCTCCTTGCAGTAAAAAATGAATGCTTATTGAATTGCCCCACCAAAAAAATGTTCTGATGGCAAATACATTTTCGTCTTTAAAATACCTTGGATAATCGAGCATTACCCAAGGAAGTTCTCTGTAATTTTCTCCTTTTGATATTTTAGCAGAAACCGCCAAAACCTTTTTAGGAATAGCATTTGCTTTTTCAAATTCAACTTGGTAAAGCGTATTAATATTGCCAAACAGTTCATATACTTTTTTAATGATGCTGTTTTTTGTTAAAATAAGATCTTGTTGCGTTACAAGGTTCATTTCAGCAGTTGAAAGAGTTACTTTTGCCATCACACAAAATTCGTTGATTTAAAAATTACACTTGTTTAAAAAATTAGACATACTTGTTATCAAGGCTTTTATAGGTCCTTTTTTTGCAACTTTCTCCATTGCTGTTTTCGTGTTTACGCTACAATTTTTTTGGTTGTATTTAGACGATATGGTTGGCAAAGGCATTAACACAATTGTACTTTTAAAGCTCATTGGATTTGTTGTGGTGCATTGGGTTCCTCTTGCTTTGCCTTTGGCAATGCTGCTTTCTGGCATTATGACTTTTGGAAACCTTGGTGAAACTTTTGAAATCGTTGCTATCAAATCTGCAGGAATTTCTTTGTTGCGTTTTATGAGACCCTTGATTATTTTAACAGGATTTATTTGCATTATCGCATTCGTTTTTTTAAATAATATTATTCCTGTAGCAGAGTTAAAATTAGAATCTTTAAAGCACGATATTATTACCAAGCAACCAACATTTGATATTAAAGAAGGTGTTTTTTACAATAAACTGCACGGCTTTGTTATTAAAATTGGAAAGAAAGAAAAAGATGATAGCACTATTAGAAACGTAGTAATTTTTGAAGGAAACAATTTAATTCAAGACAATTTTATTACTGCTGAGAGTGGTGTAATGCGTGTAACTGCAGATAAAAAATTCTTGGAATTTGTGTTGTACAATGGTACTCGCTATCAAGAAAAAGGACAACGTAGTAGTTTGCAAACAGATTATATAAGAATGGGTTTTAAGCAGTATAGCAAACTGCTTGATATGAGTAGTTTGGCTGGCGAAAATAGTAGCGAGAAAATGCTTGAAAAGAATCCGAAAATGTTGAGCATTCGTCAAATTGATTACACGATAGATTCCATTAAAAAGTCGAATCTTAAAATAGAAAAAAGATTTAATGAATTTATTAAACCAAGTTTTGCGTTTGCGAAATATGCAGATAGTGGCTGGTTGAAAAAAGACACTTTTAAGTTTAAAAACGTAACAAGTTTCAGTAAACTTATTCCAGATTCTATAAAGGTAAATGTTTGTCAAAACAGTGTTGCTGCTGTAAATATTGCTATTGGAAACACCAGTACGCTTTTAACAGAATATAAAATTAAAACAGAATCGCTGCGAGTTCACGAAATTGAGTGGCACAAAAGGTTTAGCTACAGTTTGGCGTGTTTACTATTGTTTTTAATTGGTGCTCCTTTGGGCAGCATTATTAGAAAAGGAGGCTTGGGAACGCCACTTGTTTTTGGTATTATTTTCTTCGCAATTTTTTACTTGCTCAATACTTTTGGAGAAAAATTTTCCAAAGAGTATGTAATGAGTTCTTTTGGTGGAATATGGCTTTCAATTTTTTCACTAACACCTGTTGCTGCTTTCTTAATTTACAAAGCGAGTAAAGATTCGCAATTGTTCAACAATGAATTTTACTTTAGATTGTTTAGAAAAATAAAAGCAGGATTTGCAAAAAAATGAAACTCCAACAACACCTAATCCATAGTTTTTTTCGAAAAACCTCAAATTTGACGTTGAAGACCTCAAGTTTGGGGTTTTTGCTTTATTTATAATGTGACTATTCAATAAGCTAATGCAGAACTTTCGTATTCTAAATATTTTTGTTAAACCTGCGTATATCCGCCTAATTTTGAGTGGCTTTGCGAAAGTTTTAGTTTGAAACTTTCGTCAATGCAAGAGTTGCAAGCAATTTAAGAAAAACCGTAATTAATGACAGAAAATGATAAAAAATACGGTCGAACATTTTTCGACTTTATTGCAGAACATCCAAAATGGACTTTTTTCACTTTTTTATTTGTAGTATTTGTTTTAGCTTGCTTAGTTATTTTTGGAATCCATTTCAAATTTGGGAATTTAGAAGTCGATAATAAAAAAAATGTTCTGCACGACACAATTATAAAAAAGAAAACAGACACACAATACATAGACAAATCGCCAATCATAATAAAATCAACACCTACTATTAGACAACCAAAAATTACAGAAAAAAGTGTATCAGTAAAATCTAATGACACAATAATTACAGTACAAAACCACCCAGCAAACATTAATACAGGTACAAACAATGGAATTATTGGGAATAATAACAATGTTAAAGTTGAAGAAAAACAAAGAACTCTATCCGAAATTGACAAAGCCAAAATATTATTTGAAATAAACACTTTAAAAAGTGCTAATAAATCAAAGACAAATTGTTTAAAATTTGCTATAACTGCAAATAACAAAGAGGCGTATTTATATGGAAGCGAAATGGCTGTTTTCTTGCAATCAAAAGGGTTTGAAATATCAGAAATATCACAGGCTTTTTTTGCACCGCCAGTATTTGGTGCAGAAATGAGACTTAATGAAGAAAAAAATTGCATTGATATTTTTATTGGGTTAATTAATTAATTAATTATATTTTTTGTTTATTACTATCGTTCTTAGGTAAACTAACTCATCTAAAATAAGACAAAGCACAATTAACGAAAGGGTTTGATATAGTGACAAATACGAATTAAATAACAAACCGATACTTAGAATTATTATCAGTATTGAAAGTATTGATGACTTCATTTTTTTTTGTAAGACTAAACTTCTACCAACACTTCTACCAACACGAACTGTGTAAAAAACCAAATAAATCATAAGATATTTTTTGAGTAATTATCTTGGTATAGTTTACCCGATTTAACAACAGCAAAAACCTGTTTTAAAAGTTTATTACACACAGCAATAATTGCCAGTTTTTTGTTTTTTCCTTTAGCCACTAATCTATCAAAAAGTTCTCTGCAAGCTGCATTAGCTTTCTTTGCATTCAGTGCACACATATATAGGGTATGCCTTAATTGCTTGCCACCAATTTTACTAATTCTTACTTTGCCTCTAATGCTTTTTCCACTGCTATATTCTTTAGGACTTAGCCCTGCATAGCTAATCAATTGTTGGTAAGTTTCGGTGTGTTCAAATGCTTGCGTAAATACTATTAAAATAGCAGTAGCACGTTTGCCAATGCCTTTAACACGCTGCACTGTTTTCACTAAATCTGGTTGCCAAGTTTTAAGTTTTTTATCTAATTCAACTTCCAGTTTTTTCAATTCAGCTTTCAAATTCTTGATAATGTTTTTGTAAGATTTTATAACAATAACACTATCCATTTTTAACTTTTCGGCAGCATAAATTTTATTGTTAAATGAAACAATTTCATAAGTTAAAGATTCAATAGCATTGTTAAGCTGTTTGCACTCAAAGTATTGCTGACAAGGCATTTGGTACTGTTGTGGTTTTCTTTCAATGCCATACATACAAATATGTTTAGCATCTTTTTTATCAGATTTGCTACGCTCTAAATTCATTTGAATGTAGCGTTTAATTTGTAGAGCATTTACCACACTATAATTACATTTATTTTCTTCTAAAAAGAAACATAGTGGTAAATGAAAAGCACCTGTAGTTTCCATTACAAAATGGTAATTGGATGAACAAAGTTGTAGCAACTGTTTAAAGCCAATGGCATTGTTGGGTAACTGATGCCAGGTAAAACTTTTGGCATCAGATTGCATACAAATGTCAAAAGTTTCGGCACTTATATCAATGCCACAATAGAGAATTTGATGAATCATTTTTTTCTTTTTTTTGAATGATTGAATAGATTTAATATTGCTATGCAAAAACAAAAAATGGAAGAACATTCTTGCAGTTGTTATCATCCTAGCACAAGCTCTTAGTGGCTTAACGAACTGTACAACATAAAGCAAGAAAGGGGCAGGGATAAGCGTGTTGGACAAGCTTAATGCTTATTGGGTTTGACTATCTTAATCTGCCTCTGTTCTTTCAAAATATTTGTTGGTGAATAGTAGGTGAATTTATTAAAATGCGAACATAGGATTAGGTTTGGCATTATCGGGGCTTGACGAATATAGCATCAACATTTGTTCTTTATTGTGCTTCAGTTCGGGCTCGAAGCTATAAATTTGACTATGAATAAAACATCAGCAATATTGCAATTATCAACTTCGGTTATGGGCTGACGGAACTCGAATTCCCCAACAACGCCAAGCCTTTTTCGTTGTACGCCATTTGCGGACGACACTATTTATTTTGAAGCAGCATTTTTTAT
>JANYEP010000155.1 GCA_025363075.1 Chitinophagaceae bacterium
GTTGCATTGGCGTTAGTGGTGGATTGGAAGTTGCGAGTGATAGGTTATTGCAACTCATTCAAAAAGGAATAACTGTAGCACAGGTTGCTAAAGTGAATAAACATTTTACCGAAGCTGGCATTATGGTTCACGCATATTTAATGTATGGGTTCCCAACACAAACTGCACAGGAAACAATTGATAGTTTAGAGATGGTGAGGCAAATGTTTGCAGCAGGTATTTTGCAATCTGCATTTTGGCACCAGTTTACAATGACAGCCCACAGCCCAGTTGGTTTAGAACCTGAAAAATTCAATGTAAAAAAAGCAAATAACAACACCATCAGTTTTGCTAATAATGATGTTGAACATATTGATGAAACTGGCACCAACCACAGCGATTATAGTTTTGGATTAAAGAAATCGCTGCATAATTTTATGCACCATATTGGCTTTGATTTTCCATTAAATAAATGGTTCGATTTTAAAGTGCCTAAAACATTGGTTGAGCCAAATTTTATTAGTAATGTTATTAGTGAAGTTGATTATAGTTTGCAAAAACCAACTTCAAAAATTATATTTATTGGCAATCAGCCAACTTGCAATATCATCACTAAATCTAAAAAAAGAAGTAGCTGGGAAGTAGCTATTCTAAGTTTTGAAACTAAAAGAGAAACGATAGATATTTCTATTACACCAGAGCAAGCAAACTGGCTACAGGCAATACTTTTAAAGCTTTCTATCAATAATATAAAAATCTACACCTTGCAAGAATTGCAAGCTGATTATACTACAAACGGACTTGAAGATTTTGAATTGTTTTGGGATAATAAACCAATGAATAGTTTATATAAAGTTGGATTATTAACCTTGTAATAATTGAACCCTTAGTTCAACACCTCAACATTTTTTTCAATCTTGAATTTATCTTTTAGTTCTTTAATATGACTCCAACCACCAAGCACATTGCGAAGGTTGTGTATGCCTTGTTGCTTAATTAAGCTTGCTGCAATTACACTTCTATATCCACCAGCACAATGCAAATAAATATTTTGATTGTCTTCAAAGTCAGCCATACTTGCTGGGTCTGTCAATTCAAGCAAAGGGATGTTAAGGGCTTCTGCAATATGTCCATCGGCATATTCTGTTTCTTTACGAACATCAATCACAACAATATTTTCATCAAAAGGCAAATCCATTGCAAGTTCATCTGCTTCAACATCAACAACCATATCAACCCTTTCGTTTGCATTTTGCCAAGCTTCAAAACTTCCATTCAAATACCCACCAAATTTTTCAAAACCAACTCTTGCCAAACGCACTACAGTTTCTTTTTCTTTACCAATTTCTGTTACTAAAATCATAGTTTTAGTAAAAGGTAAAAGACTGCCAGCCCATTCAGCAAATCTTCCTTCAAGACCAATAGAAATACTTGTTGGTACAAAGCCTTGTGTAAAAATAGTTGCGTGTCTTGTGTCTAAAATAAAAGTATTTTCATCTTTTGCCAATGCCTTGAAATCAGCTACAGATAACGGTTTCAAGCCATCTGCCAAAACCTTATCTAAACTCTCATACCCTTCTTTATTTATTTTAGCATTGATAGGAAAATATTGTGGTGGAGCTGCTAAACCCTCAGTTACTGCTTTCACAAAATCTTCTTTGCTAGTTTGATTTAGGGCATAGTTATTTTTCTTTTGTTCGCCAATGGTGCTAAAGGTTTCTTTGCCTAAATTTTTACCGCAACTGCTACCTGCACCATGAGCAGGATACAAAATAATATCATCAGCCAAAGGCATAATTTTAGTTTGTAAACTCTCATACAACATTCCTGCTAAATCCTGCATTGTAAGGATTTCACCTTTTTGTGAAAGGTCTGGTCTGCCAACATCTCCAACAAATAAAGTATCGCCAGTAAAAACGCAATAGTCTTTTTTATTTTCATCTTTTAGCAAATAACAAGTGCTTTCAAGTGTATGTCCTGGTGTGTGCAAAACCTCAACAGATAAACTTCCGATGTTGAATATTTCTCCATCTTTTGCAACAGTAACTTTAAAGCCTGCTTGTGTATTTGGACCATAAATAATAGTAGCACCTGTGACAGCAGCAAGGTCTAAATGACCACTCACAAAATCGGCGTGAAAATGTGTTTCAAAAATATATTTGATGCTTGCATTTCTTTCTGTAGCAAGCTGTAAGTATTCATCAATATCACGCAAAGGATCAATAACAGCAGCTACACCATTGCTTTCTATGTAATATGCTGCTTCGCTTAAACAGCCTGTATATAATTGCTTAATGAACATAATTAAAAATTTTTGCAAAGATATAGTTGTGAATTGTAGCTGGTAAATTGATTTCTTTAGTCGAAAGATTAGTTGACAATTTTAACAAATTGCCATTTTTTTTCTTCATCATTATAGTTAAATAAATACCCTGTTTCTGGCTTTTCAGTTTGTGCTGCTAGATTGTAATTAAACTCAACACCGTGAACTAATAAGTTGCCCAATTTATCATAACGAATTCTTCTGGCTTTATCGTTACCACGAGGCCCAAGTTGATCGAGTGTGAATTCAGTTTTTACTTTGTTGTTTTTAAATGTTCCGTCTTTATTAAGCTCAACAGAATATATATTTGGTTTTCGTGTGCTACCAAATAACAATCTTTTTTCTCCTGATGCACCGCACACAAAAACGGCAGCTGCGTCATAGCCCTTTAACTGGTCAACTACTTTTGCAGTTTTAATATCTATCACATAAATCACCCCTTTTTCTTCATCTCTATTGCTACCTGAAACGCTTGCTGCATAAAGCTTTTGACCGTGACAATCGTAGTAAACGCCAAGCACGGCGTAAGGAACAATTTCGGTGCTTGAATCTGGTTTTGGCAATGTGCAATACAAGCTCATTTTAGCAGTATTACAATCTACTTTATAAATCTTATTCATTTCCATTACAGGTATATCTAAAGTATTTACAACAGGAATTGGTGCTGTGTAAATATTGCCAGTTTCATCGGTAGTAATAGAACCCATAAAGCCAAATTTTTTCCATGATGAATCTTGCCAAATTTTTTTACCTAATGTATCAGCAGGGCTTTGTGGAAGTTGAATAAGTACCAAGCCTTTGTAGTTTTTTTCAGTTGTAGAAAATGCCGTGTGTGATGGATTGAACCCTGTTGATTTAATAAATGATGCAGATTTTCTACAAGGAGTTAATCCTATTTGTGCAACCTCTTCTTCACTCATTTTTTCTTTGCAAGACGAGATAACAAGAGCAGACACAAAGAATAGTAGTATATATATATTTTTCATTTTATTTTTTTATTGGAATAAACATTGGTCCTGCCATACAAGGAAAAATTTTTGTTTTATACACACCATTTTCTAAGTAAGCTTCTGCCCAGCAGTATTCTTTTCCTTTGGTGTCATCGTTTTTCATTTGAGGCACATACCACAGTACAATGTCAGTGTTTATAATACTTTCAGGCTGTGCATCAATAAATTTTTCAGGCCCTTGTTTGTAATCTGTGTTGCAGCAAGGTCCAATCGTTATCAAATCTTTTTCACCCTCATCTTTATCTAAATGTTGCTTGGTTATATACACATAAGCATTATCTCCTCTGCTGCCATCATTAAATTGTCCACGACTTGGCTCTACAAAAAAACCATTTTCTGTATCATCATTTATCTTGTATAAATAGCCTTCTTTGGTATAAGTTGTGGTTGGGCTTTGTAGTTTCCATTGTTCATTTTTCCAAACACCCCAGTTATTATTTTCCCATTGACTAAAACTATTTTTATTGCCCGTAAATGCAATTCTAAAAACAGGTCTATATGTTCCATTATTGCCACAACCACGACCTAAACTTGCAGCAGCTGTTCTAAATTTTCCATCATTGTAAAATTCAAATCTTTGTAGGTAATTATAGTTGCAGGGCAAAGGCCATTGCTCACTACTAAAATTTTGCTCCAACGCAAAACCAATTGTTTTGCCACCCTCAACAATATCACTAACTCTTGGGTCGCTTACTGCAACAACAGCTGCCTGACTAAACTCTGGGCAACCAACAGCATCGCTATAGCCAAAACCATCGGTATTGCTATATCCTACGTGCCAATCGACAATTTTTGCATTGTTTATAATTTGCTTTTTATTGTATTGCACTTCACTAATCCTTAGTCCATCACTTGTTGTAATTACATAGTTTAAGTTCCAATTGTACTTTTCAAGATGTGTTACTTTTTTGCAATAACACTCCATTATTTTTTCAAATTTCAATTTACGTTCGCTAATCCTATTTTCTGGAGCTTCTGTTGTTCCCACATTTGTCCATCTAATGCCCACAACTTTATAATCTGTTAAATCAACAATTACCCACAAAGCCTTATTATCTTTTATAAAGGTTGGAGCAACGCACAAATGCAAGCTACGCTCACATTTGGTGTTATTCAATGCAGTTTTGGTATTAGCCATCAATGCTTCTTTTTCTTCAGGTTTATAGCCAAGAGCTTTTATAACCTGCTCATTATTTACTGCAATTTGCAAAGCAATATTTTTTAAGTGAGATGGGATATCAGGTTGACTAATTGGAAATGTTGTTACAGAGACAATGGATTTGCTGTTGATATTCACCAATGCAGTTGTTGTTAAATTGAGTGCATAATTATACATCTCAACTTTATATATTTTTTCATTTTGAAGATTAGAAGGAATTTCTTGAGGTCTTGCAGCATACACATTAAAAACCTCATTTCTAAATGCCTGATGTGTTTTTTTATCAAATAAATTTTCACAAAATTTTATATCTGCAATAGCAATTTGTTGAGCATTAGCAGCACTTGCATCCAATGAGTCTAATAAAATGATAGGTGTTTTTTGTGCTAATACAGTTTTGATTTCTTTAATTCTTTCAATCATCAAAGGTATTTGCAATACAGACGAATCATCAATAAGAACAGCATCAATTGCATTTTGTTTTTCCGAAGCAGATGTTGTGTGATTGGGTTTATTGTTTGTTTCATCGCAAGCAATGAACATAAGTATTAAACAGAAAAAAAATAAATGCTTCATAAAGTTCTCTAAAGCTACTAAGAAACAAAGTCTTTGTGAACTTTATACCCTTTGTTGCGTTGTGTGAAAAAATTAATTTTTCTTGAATGGATTTTTAAAAGATTGTTTATAAAAAATGCTGCTATCTGTAAGTGATGTTAAGAAGGCTATCAAGTCTTGTTTTTCTTTTGCAGATAAACCAAATCCAGCAATGAGTTTATTTTTATTCTTGTTCAAATTTCCGTCGCCTTTGTAATTTCCATAATCAACATTTCTGCCACCACGAGCATACATATCAATCACTTCATCAATTGTGGCAATGCTTCCATCGTGCATATAAGGAGCTGTTAACATCACATTTCTTAAAGATGGAATTTTAAATTTGCCATTGTCTTTTTCTTGACGAGTAATGCTATAAATTCCATTATCAATTGCAGGGTATTCATTTTTATTATCAACATTATATAAGCCAATATTTGCATAAATGCTATCCATATTTTCAGTCAATGTGGCTAAGGTAAAATAAGGTGGAGGATGACAACTAACACATTTCAAACGATTGCTGGTAAATAGTTTCAAGCCATTGTAAGCAGCTGTGGTTAATTCTCCTTTATCAAAACTTGACGATTGTGAAATGAGTGTTTTTTCATACGCTGATATAGCAATTTCTATTTGAGTTGAAGTAAATAATTTGCTACTATCTGGAAAAGCATTTTTAAACAATACTGCGTATAAACTATCTTTCTTAAAAACTTCTTGCAGCTCATTAATGTGTTTATCTAAACCCAACTCAATAGGATGATTTCCGTATAATGGCCTTTTAATTTGTGTTTCAAATGAAGTTGCGTTTGGATTTGCCCAATCATATTTTTTTAAATAAATTGCATTAATCAATGAAGGAGCATTGTGCAGCACATTTTCACCAAGAGAAGTAACGCTTGTTCTGTATCCATCAGTGAATGCAAAATCAACACTATGGCAGCTTGCACAAGATTTGGTATTATTGATAGACAACTTATTTTCGAAGAATAAATACCTACCTAAAGTTTCTTTATTGCTCAGTTTCACTGCTTCAAATTGCTTTTTATTTTTACAAGAAATTGTAAAAAAAATTAGAAAAAGAAAATATGAAAAGTATGTTTTTAACATATTAAACGAAGTTAGGGTTGAGTGATATTCGCATTTGTTAACAGCAATTATGTAGAAAAATAAACGGCAAATTTTATTTGTGAATTATTAAACTCCCTAACTTTATTCCCACACTCTAAAATCACCCAGTATGAGAGGCGTTAATAAAGTAACACTAATTGGCAATTTGGGCAAAGACCCAGACTTTTTTGTTTTGGATGGCAACGCATCTGTTGCTAAATTTCCTTTGGCAACAACAGAGACTTTTAAAGACAAAACAGGAAAATCTATTTCGCAAACTGAATGGCATAATGTTGTTTTTTGGCGAGGTTTGGCAGAATTGGTGAATAAATATTTACACAAAGGAAGTTGTGTTTACATAGAAGGGCGTTTAAGAACACGCCATTGGGAAGATAAAGATGGTACTCGAAAGTTTGCAACAGAAATTGTTGGTGATAATTTAATAATGCTTGATAAAAAGAGCGATGCACCCACCAATGCTGATAATATCGATAACATTCATCCAGATTCAGCACCTATTGACCCAGAAGGAAATTTGCCATTTTAATTTGTATTCACTAAACCAATACTTTTGTCCAGTCTTTAGATAGACATATTTTTCATTAAAACTCCAGCTTTGGACTATCTCTCTGCATTTACTTCTTTACTTTTTGTTAACGCACAGGTAACGCCTGTTCTTATTTTTATTTTACTACTACTGCTTGGGTTTTCTTTTATGATTAGTGGCTCTGAAGTAGCTTTTTTTTCTCTAAACTATAAAGATATTAATCTGTTAAAAACTAAACAGAGCGACCCTTACAAACGAATTGTAACTCTGCTTGAAACTCCAAAAACTTTATTGGCTTCAATGCTTATTGCTAATAGTTTTATCAACATAGCCATCATTGTTATTTCAAATTTATTGATAGATGATACGATTCATTTTATTCCAAGTTTTCATTGGTTGGAGTTTTTTATAAAGGTAATTATTGTAACATCTATTTTATTGCTTTTTTGTGAGGTAATGCCTAAAGTGATGGCAACACAAAACAATATTCGATTTGCAAAACAAGTAAGTGGTTTTGTTGAAACAGTAAATTATATATGTAAACCAATGAGTAAAATATTGGTGAAATATAGTGACATTATTGAACGAAAATTAACCAGCAAATCGTCTGGAGCTGTTACTAATGAAGAGATGAGCCACGCCATTGATATTACTTATCCAGAAGAAAGTGAGAAAAATATTTTAAAAGGAATTTTAGAGTTTGGAACAATTACAGTAAAGCAAATAATGAAGTCGAGAATTGATGTTTCTGGCGTAGAAAACGATACTGACTTTGGACAACTTACTGCACAAATTGAAGAGTTGCATTACAGCAGATTGCCTGTTTATAAAGAGAGTTTGGATGAGGTTATTGGAATGATTCACACAAAAGATTTGCTGCCATTTTTAGATAATGATGCAAATTTTAATTGGCAGAAATTAATGCGTCCCCCATTTTTTGTTCACGAACAAAAATTAATTGAAGACTTGTTGCAAGAGTTTCAAACCAAAAGAATTCACTTTGCTATTGTTGTAGATGAATTTGGTGGAACCAGCGGTATTGTGACACTTGAAGATATTTTGGAAGAAGTAATTGGTGAAATAAAAGATGAGTTTGATGAAGAAGAAACTACTTTTAAAAAGCTAGATGACAACAATTATATTTTTGAGGGTAAGACAATGATTAACGATGTGTGCAAAGCAATGGAGTTGCCTGTTGATACTTTTGATGTTGTAAAAGGCGAATCTGATTCTCTTGCTGGATTGGTTTTAGAAATTGCTGGTGAAATTCCAAAACAATTGCAAATAGTAGAGTGTGGCGATTTTGAATTTACTGTTTTAGAATTGGTGAAATATAGAATTGAGAAGGTTAAGGTAACCATTAAGCCAATGATAGGTGAGTAAGGTTAACGTACGATTTATAGAATTATAAAATAAGTGATGCAACGATTTAGTTTTTCTTTTTTTCTTTTTTTAGTTTCTCTATTTGCATTAACATCTTGCAAAGAAAATCCTGTGCATAAACCCAAAGGATATTTTAAAATAGATTTTCCACAGCATCAATATCAAGTTTTCGATAAAGAGGGCTATCCTTACAGTTTTGAATATCCTACCTATGCAAAAGTTGTAAAAGACAGCACTTTTTTTGGTGAAGCCACAGAGAATCCTTGGTGGATTAATATTGAGTTTCCTTCGTTCAATGGAAAAATTTATGTGAGCTATAAAGATATTGGAAAAAACAAATTAGATACCTTACTCAAGCACTCCTTTCGTTTATCAGATGCTCATAATTCTAAAGCAAGCTCAAAAGAAGATTCGGTATTTAAAACGCCCAATAGTGTTTATGGAATGTTGTTTGAGTTGGGAGGAAATGTTGCAACAAATAATCAATTTTTTGTTACCGATAGCACTAAACATTTTTTGCGTGGAGCATTATATTTTGATGCTACCCCCAATGAAGATTCTTTGAAAATTGTGAACGATTTTCTATTGGATGATATGAGACATTTAATAAATACTTTTAAATGGAAAAATTAAGTACAATGAAACATCAACAAGTACATTCGGTTGAAGAAATAAAAAATTTACGCAAGCCTTTAAGCAATGTAAATAAGGAGCATAAGGAAAAATTAACAGCAATCAACAAAGTCGCCTTATGGATTACAGATCACGTGGGTAGTATGGGCTTTTTTGCGATTATTTTATGCTGGACAATTTTATGGTTAGGTTGGAATACACTTGCACCTGCATCAGCAAGGTTTGACCCTTACCCTGCATTTGTTTTGTGGCTTTTCATTTCAAATATGATTCAAATTTTTTTAATGCCACTAATAATGGTTGGTCAAAATTTGCAATCACGCCACTCTGAATTAAGAGCAGAAGAAGATTTTAAAGTGAACAAAAAAGCAGAGAATGAAATTGAAACTATTTTGATGCACCTTGAAAATCAAAACGAACTTATTCTTAAAATTTTGCAACGTTTGGAAGATGCAGAGAAGGGGAAATAAACTATCCAACCAACTCCAAAAACTCATCTTCACTAATTACTTTAATAGTATTTATTTTCTTGGCTTTTTCAAGTTTGCTTCCAGCATCTTCACCCACAACCAAATAGTTAAGTTTAGCACTTACGCCACTTACAATTATACCACCTTTGCTTTCTGCCAAAGCCTCTGCATCACTACGTTTTAGTTTGGTTAAAGTTCCTGTAAATAAAAATGTTTGTCCTGCCAATCCACCATTTGCAACAGTTTCTTTTTTTGTATTTTTAAGTTGTAAGCCAAGCTGTTCAAGAGTTTCAAGCATTTTTATATTTTGTTCATTACTAAAAAAGTGATGAATACTTTTTGCAACTTTTACACCTACATCATCAAGTAGCTGCAACTCTTCTTCTGTTTTGTTTTTAAAATCTAATAAATGTTCAACACTATTTGCTAAAGTTTTAGCCGTGGTTTCGCCAACAAAGCGAATCCCTAAACCATATATTAATCTGTATAAAGGCTGTTGTTTACTTGTTTCGATTGCTGCTTTTAAATTATCAATCGACTTTTTACCAAAGCCCTCAAGCGTGACTATTTCATCTAAATTTAAAGTATAAATTCCAGGAATATCTTTTATCAAATTAAGGCTGTAAAACAATCTCACATTGGCATCACCAAAGCTCTTTATATCCATTGCATCTTTACTAACAAAATGAATTATTTTTTCTACCACCTGTGCCTCACATTCAATGTTAATGCAACGCCACACAGCCTCTCCTTCTTCTTTAAACAACTCACTTTTACAAACAGGGCACTGTTTTGGAAAATCAATTTCAACTTCATTTCCAACTCTTAAATCTGGTAACGATTTAACAATTTGTGGTATCACATCTCCTGCACGTTCTATTAAAACTGTATCACCAATTTTTAAATCTTTTTCTTTAATGTAATCTTCATTGTGAATAGAAATACTGCTAACTGTTACACCACCTAAATACACAGGTGCAAGTTTTGCAACTGGTGTTACTGCTCCTGTTCTGCCCACCTGAAACTCAACATTGATAAGCCTTGTAGTGGCTTGCCTTGCTTTAAATTTATAAGCAATTGCCCAGCGAGGGTGATGACTTGTCATTCCCAATTCATCCTGCAAGTGCAAATCATTTACCTTAATTACCATTCCATCAATTTCATAAGGAAGTTCGTCTCTTTTACCTTCAAATTCCTGAACGTACCCAATTACTTCGTTAATGTTTTGACAAACCTTTTTTTCTTTATTAGGAGATCGAAAACCACAATCCCAAAGCATTGTAAGCTGTGAAGAATGTGTGCTATAATCGTTTATAGTTTCTTGTTTCTCGTTGTTTTCATTTCTTGTTTCTTGTTCGGTATTATTAGTATTTTCATTAACGAGAAACGAGAAACGAGAAACATTATTTGAACGAGAAACGAATGAAACGTGATACAAAAACGCATCTAAATTTCTTCGTGCAACTTCCTTTGGATCTTTAATTCTTAAACTACCAGCTGCTGTATTTCTTGGGTTGGCAACCATTGGTAAGCCTTGTACAGCAAGGCTTTCATTATATTTATCAAAACTATCTTTAGTCATTATTACCTCGCCACGAATTTCAATTTGCTGAATACCAAACTTGCTAAATGGTGCAGATAAAGGAATAGAACGAATTTGTTTGGTATTGTTTGTAATATCATCTCCACTAACGCCATCACCACGTGTTGTGGCTCTCACGAGCAAATCGTTTTCATAAATTAAACTGATGCTCGCACCATCAAACTTTGGTTCAACACAATATTCTATTTGCTCCAAGCCACTTGCTTGCTTGGCTTTTCTGTCAAAATCATTCAGGTCATCTGCATCATAACTATTATCCAAACTTAACATTGGTACAAGGTGCTGCACATTAGCAAAGCCTTCATTCAGACTGCTTCCAACGCGTTGTGTTGGAGAGTTTTTAGTAATTAATTCAGGATCATTTTTTTCTGTTCTTTCTAAAAGCTTATATAACTGGTCATATTCAAAATCAGAAATTAAACTATGATTCAACACATAATATTGATACTCGTAAAAACGAAGAATACCTCTTAAATCTTCAATTTTATCAGCACCAATTTCGTTATTTATATTGCCTAAAAAATGTTTTGTATTTTGCTGAAATGCTTGTGTTTGTTCTACTGTGTACATATTTATCAATTGAAAAGCTAATGCAATAATCGTTATTAATTTTGTTTAAGCAAATCATTTACAAGAGCTAAAAAAAAATCTTCTTGAAAAGAAAATTCGTTAGCTAAATTGTACTCAAATTTTTTCGCTTCATCAATTGCTTTGGCAACAATAATTTCATTTTGTTCATAGCTCAAACACATTTTTTGTTGGTGTAAATGATGGGCTAAATATTCTTGTTCAGTTTGTCCTGGTGTTGGTATTAAAATAGCCTTTTTTTGTAGTGATAATAGTTCCATCACTGTGGTATAACCACTGCGTGCAATAATAATTTCGCTACTACAAATAGCTTGTTGCAAATCTTTTCCTTGCAAGTGATTTACAACTTCAACTTCTTCTAAACTCAATGTTTTCAATGCTTCTGGCAAACCACGCACCAATAATATTTTTTTATTTTTTATAGCTAATAATTGCTTCAACAAAATATTCTCTAAAATTGTTCTTTGTGGTTCTGGTCCAGATATTAGTACACAAACATCATATTTTTTTTCTACAAAAACTTTATTAAATCTGCTTAGTAAACCAATGTAATGAGTCGCTATTGCAGGTGTTTTTTTTGGATGTGATAATAAACCAGCAATACTGTTTTCATCTGCAATATCTGGCACCAAACATTGTGAAAAACGATTAATAAATTTGTAGTTTATTTTTTGCAAAACATTCTCAAGCCACACAAAAGGAGCTTTAATGATTAGTTGGTGTGTTATAAAAATACAAGGTACTTTTTTGCTATGCAATCCATAACGATTATCGCTAATTACTACATCAATTTTTTCTTTTTCAATGATTGTGTCAAGCCATTTTTTTTCTTGCTTTATACTGCGTAAAATCTTAGGAATTTGAGTAGAAATTTTCAATGCAAACAATTTTCTATCTTTTGCATACTGAATATTATATCCTGCTAAATCAATAAATTTTATATCGTCAAACTCTTGTTGTAGTAAAATTTTTTGTTTTTCGCAAACACCAACAACCACATTGTAGCCATTTTTTTTAAGTGTCTTAATCAATGGAATGCAGCGTGTAGCGTGCCCCAAGCCCCAATCAAGTGGTGCAATGAGAATGGTTGCTGTGTTAAATTTTATCACATTGTAATATTTAACAAATTTATATTATAAAAGTTTATAATTTAGTATCGAAATGATAAAGAAAAACATTTTTAAAATCTGCTTTATCTTGTTGTTATCAGGTTGGATTTTGTCCTCTTGTAACAATAGTTATAGCAAGCATTGTATGTGTCCTGTAAGAAAGGCGACTTAACTTTTTTAACCAAGGAATTGATATGAAAAATTTGAATAGAGACTTGTTATTGATTACAAAAAAAATTGAACTTAATCAAACAGAGTTAGAGCAAACTATTGTAAGCCTTGACTCTGTACTTTATGAAGTTGAAGGATTCAAAAACATTTGCATTGCAAATGAGGTATTCGATTTGAATAAATACAAAATTTACAACTCGCAAAAAGATGTTGCTTTTTATATTAAAAACAAAAGCAACAAGCCTTTTATATTTATCAATAATAAAAACTAAGATAGTTTTTGCAAAGCTTCTTCTAAAGCATTTATTACATTTTCAATATCCTCCAATCTCACAACTCCCACACTTACTCTATACCAACAACTATTAGCATCTGCACCAAAAGCAGAAAAAGGAACAATTGCTATTTTGGCTTCACTTAATAAATAATTTGTAACGTCTGTTTGCTGCTCTAATACTTTGCCAGCTTGAGTTTTCTTGCCTACTAAATCTATTTTTATGGTTAAATAAATTGCAGCTTGTGGTGTGATAGCATCAACGTTGTATCCTTTTTGTTTCAAAGAAATAATGCCATTATAAATTCTGTTTAAACGCAATTCAATTTGTCCTTTAAACCAAATAAAATAGTTTTCGATAGTAGCTTTGTCAACCAAGAATTTTGCAAGAGCTTTTTGTTCTGCCATTGGAGCCCAAGCACCAACGTGACTAAGCAATGCTTTCATTTTATTAATAATTTCTGCTGGCCCCATTGACCAACCAACCCTTACACCTGTTGCAGAAAATGCTTTTGAAATGCCATCAATAAAAACGGTGTATTCCTTCATCTCTGGACGAAGTCCTACAGGAGTATAATGTTGTGTATCACCAAACGTAAGTGTCCAATACATTTGATCAAACATTATATATAATTTCTTTTCACCATTGCTTCTACTTGCATTTTCTTGTAAAACCAAATCACAAATTTTTTCGAGGCTTTCTTTGCTAAGTGTTGTTCCTGTTGGGTTTTGTGGTGTACACAAGCACAATAAAGTTGCACCTTTTAAGTGAGGCTCTATGTCTTCTGCGGTTGGCATAAAGTTATTTTCTGCCACACAGTTAATAATACAATGCTCTGCATTTGTTAAATGAGCATAGTGGTTATTGTTCCAACTTGGTGCTGCGTAAATTACTTTATCTCCAGCATCAACAAGGGTTTTAAAAACGGTATAAATAAGTGGTCTTCCGCCTGCTGCAATTAGAATTTCAGAAACGTCATAATCAAGGTTTCCCCAATCTTTTATAAAGCCACAAACAGCTTCTCTTAATTCATAAACACCATCACCAGGAGGATAATTTGTTTGATGCTCGCGATAGGCTTGCACTATAAGGTTTTCCAACTCGCTTGGAATAGGAAATATTGCAGGATTAAAATCGCCGATGGTGTAATTATAAATATGCTCTCCATTTCTCACACGTTCACTAATAGCATTTCCCAATTTTACAATTTCGCTACCAATAAGCGTTTCAGCAAGAGTACTAAGTTTGGCCATACAGAAGGTTTGACTGCGAAGATAATTGTGCGACAGCTAAAAAGAGAATTAGAAGATTTTTTATTTCAGCAACTCTTGCAATTTATTTTCTAAGTCATTGCCACGCAAATTACTTGCAAGAATTTTTCCATTACCATCAATTAAAAAGTTTGTAGGTATAGAACTAACATTATACAATCTTGCAGTTTGGCTTTCCCAGCCTTTTAAGTCAGATACGTGTGTCCAAGTTAAATTATCTTTTTTAACAGCACCAATCCAATCGTGTTTTTCTTCATCCAAACTCACACCAACTATATCAAATCCTTTCGAATGAAATTGGTTGTAAGCCTTTACAACATTAGGATTTTCTTTTCTACAAGGACCACACCAACTTGCCCAAAAATCTATCAATACAAGTTTTTTTCCTTTATAAAAGTCAGATAATTTAAATGCTTTTCCATCAATTTCAGTAGAGGTAAAGTCAGCAGCTATTGCTCCAACTTCTGTTTTGCTTGCAGCATCAATTTTTTTCTTAAACTCTGTTCCGTAATATGAGTTTTTTAAAGTATCAGAAGCTGATGCATAAGCATTTTCAATAAATTTTGCATCATCGTTTTGAATGCTTAGAAGGTAAGCGTATCCAATGGCTACATAAGAATATTTGTTTTTTGATAGGTAATCCAAAACAACCTTTTTTCTTTCTTGCTGAATAATCTCTGATAACTTCATCAAACTATCCATAGTTGCAGGATTGTTGATGGTCATAGGATTTACATTTTCAAAAGTCTGTTTTTCTTTTTCTTCAATTGCAGCTAAACTATTTTTCTTGAAAGCCAAAAATTCATCATTCGCTTTAGAACCTGTAACAATATATTTTTCTTTTGTAGCAGTATCGATATTGATGTTTATTTTGCTATCGGGCTCAATAAAAAACATCATCACATTTTTGCGATTCACATTTTTTTCAGCATCGGCAACTACCATTATAGCCAGTTCTGGATTAGTTGCTTTTGAAGAATAATTAAACTTGCCATCAACAATTTTTATAGTGTCTGGTCTTTCTTGTGTTCTATTATAAACTTGAAGATAAACCTCGCCACTTTGAAGCCCTTTAACAGAGCCTGTTATGGTGTAGATTTTTGTTTTTGCAGATTCCAGCTTGTCACTATTGCACGAGCAGGTACAATAAATCAAAGTCAGAAAAAAAATAATTTTTTTCATTTTTTGTTCGGTTGTGTGTTGGTGATTTTAACAAAAACAATATTAGTTAAAAATTGAATGCTAATTTAATTTGCTGCAAAAAATAATTTTTTAATAAGCGGTTTACTGCTACTTTTATTTATGCAAACGACTTTCAACACATCACTACCTATTGCTATTGGTGCAGACCACGCAGGATTTGAATATAAACAACAAATTATAGATTGGCTACAACACAGTTCATTATTGGTAAAAGATTTTGGTACAAATTCATTATCCTCTGTTGACTATCCTGATTTTGCACACCCTGTAGCATCAATTGTTGAACAACAAGAAGCTGCATTTGGCATTTTACTTTGTGGTAGTGCAAATGGAGTTGCCATTACTGCCAATAAACATCAAAAAGTTAGAGCTGGTTTATGCTGGAATATTGAAGTTGCCAAATTAGTAAGGCAACATAACGATGCAAATATCATTTGTATTCCTGCAAGATTTGTTACCTTGGAACTTGCAATTGATATGATAAATATTTTTATGCAAACAAACTTTGAAGGTGGAAGACATCAAAACAGAATTGATAAAATCAATTGTTAATTATATATGAAAACACCAGAATATAATCGCAGGAATTTTATTTTAAATGCAGGAAAAGCTTCTCTGGCATTGGGTTTAAGCACAACAGTTTTACCTGCATTTGCAAATACACTTGACGAAGAATATAAGAAACGTTTTGTAGAAGGAAAATTTCAGCAGCAACCTTTGTTGTATAAATTTGATAGTTTGCAAACTGCCATTGACACACAAACAATGGAAATTCATTTTACCAAACACGCTGCTGCCTATTGCAAGAATTTAAACGAAGCATATCTATCAGAAATTGGAACTAAAAGCAAATCGCTGGAAGATATTTTGCAGAAGATTTCAAAATATTCGCCAAAGATGAGAAACAATGCTGGTGGGCATTTCAACCACGAAATGTTTTGGAAATGTATGACTCCAAATGCAACAGCAGACAATAATCCAACGGGCAATTTAGCAGATAATATTATTGGAGATTTTGGCTCTGTTGAAGCTTTTAAAACACAGTTTGCCGATGCAGCAAAATCAAGGTTTGGAAGTGGCTGGGCTTGGTTAATTAAAAACAAAAAAGGAAAGCTGGTGATTGGTTCTACTGCTAACCAAGACAATCCATTAATGGACGTAAGTGAGCTGAAAGGTAAGCCACTATTGTGTTTAGACGTTTGGGAACACGCATATTATTTACGTTATCAAAACAAGCGTGCAGATTATATTGCTAATTGGTGGAAGATTGTTGATTGGAGTTTTGTAGAGAAGAAGTTTGATGAAAAATGAACTACCAACTAACATCCATTTCATTATCCCAATTTGCTTTCACCATTAATTTCGATTTGATTGGCAAAACCTTTTCTGGTTGCTTTTTAAGTTTGTAGTTTCCAGCATCCCAAACACCATTATTGTTTTCATCTATCAACACCTGCAAATCATATTCACCGGGCTTAAATATTTTTCGTTTAATCTCTTTTGAATTAGCAGGAATAGACATTTGAAGCTTACCATCTTTCACAATTTGTAACACAGCATTGGTTGTTGTTGTATTAATTCTTAACTTAATATTTCCATAATCTGCTTCTTTAAACGAAGTGAATTTCAGCGTATCTGTTTTTGTTAAAGTAATGCCTGTAGTGTCTGCAACAGCATTTTTTCCAATCATTAAAATATAGTTGGTAGCCAGGTCAAATTTATTTTTAATGGTAATCGTTTTTGAAAGCGTATCAAGGTTTAAGGTATAGTTTTTCAGTTGCTTGTAATTAGTATCAAGCAGTAAAATGCTATCAGTATTTTTAATAATAATTTTCCTGTTAAATGTTATTTGCAAACTACTATCAAGTATGTCAAACCTATTATTTATAAGGTTTACAGTAAGCTTTAGCCTTTTATCTTCCGATTTTGTTTTGCCGCCTTCTTCTTGCCTTTGAGTTTGTTTTGGCTCTGTTGGTTCTGCCTCTCTATAAGCATAAACTATTGAAGGTTTTGTTGTGTCGTTTGCTGTAACAGGCTCGTTTAAAAAGCCAAATAGTTTTGTGGAGTCGTCATATTTTTTGCTGTAATCATTCGGTAAAACATACAAATTGAAACGTTGACTTGGTAAGTTATTGAACACAAATTTTCCTTGTCCATCAACTTTTGCAAGGTATCTTGGTTTCAACTTTAGCACAGCTGTATCGCTTAAATTAGGATGCAATACAACAATTAAAGTGCTATCAACTTTTCCATCTTTTGCCAGTATTACCTTGCCTTTTATAGAGTTGTTGTCAATTGTTTTTCCTGTACTAAAAACATACGTTTTATTCTTTGCAATGTTTCCTTCGTTCACATCTCTAATAGCATTTCCAAAGTTGATGTTATAAGTTGTGTTAGGCTCTAAACTGTCTTTTAAAGTAATAAAAACATTCTGCAATTTATAGTCAACCAGCGGTTGGTTTTTTGGCAAAGGATTTACAACCAAGTTTTGTTGAATCTCTTTTGCTTCAACGAATTCATCGAATGTGAGCGTGATTTTTTTGCCTGTAAAATTAACTGTGGAATCTTTGGGGAAAGATGCCATCAATACCGGAGGAAGAGAATCTTTTGGACCTCCACTTGGTGGAATAATATTAGCACAGCTTGCAAGCAAACAACAAATAATACAAGTGGTAATAATGCTATTAAATTGTAGAAAGGTAGATTTCATTGATGTTGCAAACTTATTTGTTTTGAATTTTCGATTTGTTAAAATTTGCTTTATACGAAATAGTTATTTTAAGTATTCCACAAAAAATCTAAAACCAACATCACGCTCTACATTTGCCCTATATGAAAAAACTATTTTTATTTTTTATATGTACTATTCTATTAGCAAGTATTGGTCGTTTGCAAACTCAAAATCCTTTGTTTGAATTTAGAGCTGTTTGGGTTGCAAGTGTTGTAAACTGCGATTGGCCCAGTGCAAAAAATTTAACTGCCGAGCAGCAAAAAGAAGAGTTTATAAAGCTTGCCGACCAGCATCAACGCAATGGAATGAATGCTTTAATTGTGCAGGTTCGTCCTTGTGGCGATGCTCTATATCCCAGTAAATACGAGCCTTGGAGCGAATATTTAACAGGCACGCAAGGTGTTGCTCCAAATCCATATTACGACCCATTGCAATTTATGATTGAGGAAACACATAAACGTGGAATGGAGTTTCACGCCTGGCTCAATCCTTATCGTGCAGTGTTTAGCGTTAAAGAATCTTCTGTTGCAGCTACGCATCAATCTAAAATAAATCCACAATGGTGTTTAAACTATGATGGTAAAAAAATTTTTAATCCAGCATTGCCAGCAGTAAGAAATCATTTTATAAAAATTATAACTGATATCATTACAAGATATGATGTAGATGGGATTCATATTGACGACTATTTTTATCCATATAAAAATGATAAGGGAACAGAGTTTCCTGATGAATGGTTTTATAAAAAATATGGTGCAGGATTTAAAAGCAAAGCCGATTGGAGAAGAAGTAATTGCGATAGCATCATCAAGCAAATTTGGGAAACAGTAAACTCGTTGCCACGTAGAGTAAAGTTTGGTATTAGTCCTTTTGGTGTGTGGAGAAATAAATCTGACGACCCAAATGGTAGCAACACAAAAGCTGGAACAAGCAATTACGATGGGCTTTATGCAGACATTTTATTGTGGCTAAAAAAAGGTTGGATGGATTACTGCGTACCTCAACTTTATTGGGAGCGTGGGCATCCCCTTTGCGATTATGATACTTTATTATCGTGGTGGAATAAAAACACTTTTGGAAGACAATTGTTCATTGGTCACGGTTTATATTTTACCCAAACAAAAAAAGGATGGAAGAATGTAAATGAACTTCCCAACCAAATAAAAAATTTACGAAAATTCGCTACAACACAAGGCAGCGTGTTCTTTAGCAGCAAAGACTTTAATCGAAATCCTAATGGCTGGAACGATAGTTTGCAACACAATTATTATTCAACGCCAGCAATTGTTCCCCCAATGCCTTGGATAGATAGCGTGAAACCTAGCAAACCAATTATTACAGATAAAGGCGATGGCGTTTTTGGTATTACTTACAAAGGCACAAAACAAATTAAAGGATTTGTTTTATTTACTGGTACAGACAAAAGCAATGTAATAAGCAGGAAAATAGTTTTAAAAAATACTATTGAAATAAACTTTGATGATTTATTGGATGATGATGATACATACGTTTTTGTAGCAGCACTAAGCACTAACAATAATTTAAGTGAAATGGTGGAATTAAAATAAAAAATAAAATATGAAAATAGGAATTGCTTGTTATCCCACATTTGGTGGGAGTGGCGTTTTAGCAACAGAACTTGGAAAAGCATTGGCAGATAAAGGTCATAAAGTACATTTTATAACATATCAACAGCCAGTGAGATTGAATATGTTTAATGCAAATATTTTTTATCACGAAGTTCGTGTGCCTACTTACCCATTGTTTGATTATCCACCTTATGAAGTGGCTCTTGCCAGCACAATGGTTGATGCAATTATTAACCACGATTTAGATTTATTGCACGTTCACTATGCCATTCCTCATGCCAGTGCAGCTTATATGGCAAAGCAAATTGTTAAAAGCAAAACCGGTAGAACGGTTCCTGTAATTACAACATTGCATGGTACAGATATTACACTTGTTGGCAGGGATAAAACCTACGAACCTGTTGTAACTTTTTCTATTAATGAAAGCGATACCATTACTTCTGTTAGTGAAAACTTAAAGGAAGAAACCTACAAAAATTTTGCTATCACAAAAGATATTGAAGTGATAACAAACTTTGTAGATGTGGCTCGTTTTGCCAAAAAACCAATTGATGCTTTTAAAAAAGTAATTGCACCCAATGGCGAAAAAATATTGCTGCACGCTAGTAATTTTAGAAAAGTAAAAAGGGTAGAAGATGTTATAAAAGTTTTTGCTGAAGTAAGAAAAGAAATTCCTGCTAAATTAATGATGGTTGGCGATGGTCCAGAACGTCCAGCAGCAGAGGATTTAGCAAGGCTTCTTGGTGTTGCCGGTGATGTAAGTTTTGTGGGAAAGCAAGAACAAATGGAAGAGATAATGAACGTGAGCGACATCTTTCTACTTACTAGCGATTATGAAAGTTTTGGATTAAGTGCATTGGAAG
>JANYEP010000234.1 GCA_025363075.1 Chitinophagaceae bacterium
GTGACAGACAAACTGGTAAAACAGCTATTTGTGTTGATACCATTATTAATCAAAAAGAATTTTTTGAAGCTGGTGAACCAGTTTATTGTATATATGTTGCTATTGGTCAAAAAGCATCAACAGTGGCTGGTGTGATGAAAACTTTGGAAGAAAATGGTGCTATGAGATACACGACAATTGTGTGTGCTTCTGCATCTGATCCAGCTCCTCAACAATTCTATGCACCATTTGCTGGTGCTGCGATTGGTGAGTTTTTTAGAGATACTGGTCGTCCTGCATTGATTGTATTTGATGATTTAAGTAAACAAGCTGTGGCATATCGTGAGGTTTCTTTATTGTTAAGAAGACCTCCAGGACGTGAGGCTTATCCTGGTGATGTATTTTACTTGCATAGTCGTTTATTGGAGCGTGCTGCTAAGGTTATTAATAACGATAGCGTTGCTAAAAATATGAATGATTTGCCAGATTCTATTAAACATCTTGTAAAAGGTGGTGGTAGTTTAACAGCTTTGCCAATCATTGAAACACAAGCTGGTGACGTATCTGCTTACATTCCTACCAATGTAATTTCTATTACTGATGGACAGATTTTCTTAGAAGGTAACTTGTTTAATGCAGGTATTAGACCAGCGATTAACGTAGGTATTTCTGTAAGTCGTGTGGGTGGTAATGCACAAATTAAATCGATGAAAAAAGTTGCTGGTACATTAAAACTTGATCAGGCATTGTACCGAGAATTGGAAGCGTTCTCTAAATTTGGTGGAGATTTAGATGCTGCTACTAAAAACGTAATTGATAAAGGAGCTCGTAACGTGGAAATCCTTAAACAAGGACAATATTCTCCAATGAGCGTAGAGAAACAAGTAGCTATTATTTACTTGGGTACACAAGGTTTGTTGAAAGAAGTTGCTGTTAAAAATGTTAAAGCTTTTGAAGAACATTTCTTAACTGAAATGGTTAATAAGCATTCTGATATTTTAGCTGAATTTAAGAAAGGTAAATTAGAAGAAGCAAGCCTTAAAACAATGGTTGAAATGGCAAAAGGATTAATGCCTCAATACAAGTAATATTATTGAAGATTTAATAGAAACAGCCTCACAAATTTTGTGAGGCTGTTTTGTTTCCGTTTGTTAAAAGATGTTGGTTCAAATGTTACTGTGTTTATGCTGCCTTGGGTGCAATATTAGTATGGAGTTTAACTACCTTCTCGGCAGATTAAAACTCTTTTCCAATAAAGCAATTACATTTACTTCACCAAAGTTAAAAAATTGTTATGCAGAACCAAGCACTATCGCAATCCAATAAACTCAATGGTCTCGACCACTTAAGGGCACTTGCCATCAGTATGGTTTTTATTTTTCATTATCGCTTGTTTGGACACCCAGACTGGGTTGTGGGCTTTGGTAAATTTGGGTGGACGGGTGTTGATTTATTCTTTGTTTTAAGTGGCTTTCTTATAGCAGGGCAACTTTTTGCAAAAATCAATCAAGGTAAAAATATCTCTATTAAAGAGTTTTACTTTAAACGTTTCTTTAGAATCATACCAGCCTATTTGTTTATTGTTGGTTTATATTTTCTTGTTCCTGCATTCAAGGAATGGGAAACCCTTCCACCACTATGGAAATTTCTAACCTTCACCCAAAACATAGGATTAAACAGGCAAACAACAGGCACTTTTTCTCACGCCTGGTCACTTTGTATAGAAGAGCAGTTTTACCTCCTGCTCCCCATCATCCTGGCAACAGCAATTTACTTTAAGGCAGTAAAGAAAGCCATATACCTATTACCTGTTTTGTTTGTTGCAGGGTTTGTTATCAGGTTAATGATTTGGAATAATATTGTTGTGCCAGTCGAAAATACAGACGCATTCTTTAACACCTGGATGACCTGGATGTATTACCCAACCTTTACAAGGTTAGATGGATTATTGGCAGGTATTGCAGTTGCAGCCATTTTTGAATTTCTACCCCACTTCAAAAGCAGCATAACTAAACTGGGTAATATAGTTTTATTGGCTGGGTTACTATTGGTTATTACAGCAGGTTTTGTCTGCACAAATCTTGCATCTTATGCCACATCTATGTTTGGTTTCCCTTTAATAGCCATTGCCTATAGCATTATAGTTATGGGTGCAGCAAGCCACACTTCCATTTTATATAAATTCAACTCACGTATCACATCCACAATTGCTACACTTTCTTATTCCCTTTACCTTTCACACAAAGCCATCATACACCTTACGCAGCAGTTATTTTCTGATTTTGGTATAGATGTAAATGGTAACCTGATGCTTGCAATATGTATAGTTACTTGTGTGTTGGCAGCATTGCTTATGAATATATTGATTGAAAAACCATTCCTGAAATGGAGGGATAGGATATTGGCAAAACAAATGTTGGGTTAAGGTGATAAGAGTGCCAACAATAGAATAGCTTTTTTTAGATTGATAATGATTGAAGCGAAAAACACAACGTATATAAAAACAGATAAAATCTCAATATAGCATATCCTTAACCAGATATAAACTCATCATCAAAATCGAAATAACTATAATACAATCCTAAGCTACTAATAAACTTTTTTTCAAATTTCATAATTTCTGTTTTCCTCAATTTTAGTATTTCTATATTTCTGTTTTTTAAATTTTTTCTATATTCATTACACATTTCTGCAGTTATAAATATATCATAATCACCTTGGAACAAAGAATCTAATAGAAAAGATAAATCCTTTTTATTATGCCAGAGTTTATGAGAATTTTTATCGGCGGATGAAAAAATGGGAATTAAGTTTTCTGGTTCAAAATGATTGAAGAAAAGTTTTTGTAATTCAAAACTATCAATCGAATTAGCGTCAATTTGCATAAAATTATCTATTGTAATCGACTGATTTGAAAATTCAGAACTCTGTTTTATTGAATTATAAACATTTAATAAAAACAAAGCCATTGCTTTTACTCGAACGCTACCAAGAGTAGCTTTTTCAGGAAGTTCAGCAACTGAAAAATTAATATTTGGTTTATCATTATATACAGGGCTTTTTTCTATTCCATCTAGATAATTGTGAAAGTGATAATAAGCTCTTCTTTGGTTTGCTAAAGAGTATATTGTGAAATAATTTGAATATGTTGTAATCCAAAACCATTCTTTCAATTTTCTTTTTTGCTCAGGAGTAGGATTTTCAAATTTCTTAAAAAAATCCATTATAAAAATTAATTGAATATTATAAGGCAAAAGTTTACTATCTAAAACCAATAGTTCCTCATAAATAAATCTTATTGCTTCCTTAATTTTGGGAATGGTCGCTTTTGTAATTGTAGCAAAATCAGACCTTTTAGCGAGTGTTTCAATCTTTGAGTTGTCAATGTAAAGTTTTCCAAAAGAACTCTGTATGCATCTAAAGATAACACCTCTGTCAATTTTTTGGAAATTGTATTGTTTTAAATCTTCGATTAAACTGTCTATCTCATCACTAAATGTAAACCCTTGTTTTATTGATAATGCATTGGCCATCCAATCTAATGATATTGGGAGACCCTTTGAATTAACTCTGGAAAAAATGTCTACAGCTTCATTTATGCTAGCATTTTTAATATCAACACAAGCAATCTGGTAATCCAGAAATGCTCTAGATAAACTATCAGCTTTATCGTAGTAATTATCTATTTTACTTTCATCATTTACTTTTTCGAATTCTTTGCGAGTATATTGTCTAAAGTCACTTGAATTCATTAAAATATAAACAGGAATTTGATATGGCTCAGGTATAGTATTCGGTCTAATATAAATAAATACTCCTTCTTCTAAATCATAATATAAATTGAACTTTTCTTTCCATTCTTTTAAATCTTTTTTTAAACTAGTTTTCTCTGGATTAGTTAAACAGCCAAATAATGTTGACAATCTTTGATAGCCGTCTAGAATATATGTTTTATCAACTGTAGTTTTTGATGTATAGTACGAACCAATTGTAGCCTTATCATCACCAATAGTTTCATCAGGTTTCCAAAGTAAAATGGAGCCAATAGGGTAGCTATTCTTTATACTATCAAAAAGTTCCTTTATATTATCTCTCGTCCATTCATAGTCTCTTTGAAAAGCAGGTACTTTTAAAATGCCATTTTCAATGTCATTAAGATAGCTAACTAAACTTCTTACTCTTGGTTCTATATTTAATTTCTTACTCATAATAGTTTTCCTATTTTCTCAACAATATCATTCAATTCATTTGGGTTATTTTGGTGTCTTGTCATCTCCTTTAAAGTCTCTTTATACACATTATAACTATTGATAAATTTAGTTGGAAATTCTGTCTTAAAATTTGCAAGATTGAATGAATGATTTAAAACTGTGTAATTAGAGTCTGATACATCAGAATAAAGATTTTGGATATTATTGTCTAATTCGCCTCTTAATTTCTTAAAAGTTCCATCACCATTTTTTCCAGTAAATCCAAAAGAAATATCAATGAAATCTTTCTGCAAAGGATTCAAGTTTAAATATGCATTAATCCATTCGTTCGTATTGTTATTCCTAAATTCATCAAAAACTTCATTAGGCATATAATTTTCCATTGAACGTTTTTCCAAAATATGATAAGCAATTTCGTTGTCATTGAGGAATTTCACCAAGTTCGAATATTTGTATTCCAAGGATAATTGAGAATGTGTTCTATCAGAATCTAAAATAACAATACAGCGTAAATATTTATACTTTTTGATTTTCAAAAGATTATTGAAACTTGCTTTTTTTGCATTTATAAAGTTTTCTAAATTGCTGCACCCGCCTGCGTTTGCAAATTCAAGCCAACCATTTTGATAATGTTTTTCAAAATTTCCTGTTTTATCAAAATATTTATTTATTGCTCTAATAAAGTGTTGGTCATTCAAATTATTTTCAAGTATAATAAAAAGCGGTTGATTTAAAAACCTAATAGCTTCTACAATAATAAAATCTTCTTCATTTTTTACTACCATACAAACATTTAAGTCTAATTTTTTTTGATTATCATTCTGTTCAATCTTGCTTTCAGTAACTACTTTATTATATTCGAGTTCTAAAATTTGCTTATCGTCCTTATCTAATCTTGAATAGTTATCTAGGGTTCTAACCTTACTAATTTCAGCAAAAACCATATGCCTATTATTTTGAGTACAAATCTGTAGCAAATGATTTAAATTCTTAAAAACTGAGGTCTCAAAAACTTCTACTTTTATTTTAATCCTCATAGCCTTCTTTATTTATTTGAGCAGTTCTTATTCCAATTGCTTCATCTAGCGTTTCATTAAAAACACCCTCTGGCCACGTATTAACTTTGCCTAATTCATCAACAGTAATTCTTTCAAGATTGCTGCTATTTGAATCTTCATCAAATTCAACATAATAAATAGCTAAAGAATCTTTATTTAATTTACCCTCAGCTACCAATCTTCTTAATCTAAGAACAAAGTTTTGAGAATGTGTTTCTATGAGGTAACGTTTGTTTTTATCACTTAAACTACTTGCAAAAAGTTCAGCCAAATTGCCGTGTGCAGCAGGGTGTAAATGAGTTTCAGGTTCCTCAATAATTATTAAAGTTTTATCATCGCAAGGTTTAAATGCTCGAGTAACCAATGGCAAAGCTTGTGACATCCCTATCCCTGTATCTCTAATGTTTTGTATCAACTCGTCTTTTCTAACTTCTATTTGAAAAATCGGAACTCTATCATCATTTATATAAATTCCCCAACCTTCAAAATTTGTTTTATACCATTCGGAAATATTATTCACTAATTTAGGATTGGTATTGAATAAATCAGATATCAAAAATTGATATGCATTTTCTCCAAAAATACCAGTTTTGTTTTGGTTATGAGCTCCTGTTAATCTGTAATCTCTCTCAGGTAAAGTCCTTATTGAACCAATGTAGTCTGTTTTAAGGCGAAAAGGTTGTTCAAGTGGAGTCCCAGAAGTTTCAAACTCATTGCCATAAAAATACAAATCAAGATAAAAACCAGTAAATGAACATCTATAATCTTGCTCTGTATTTTTGTCAATGAAATAGTTATTATCTCCCTTTGACACTAAATCCATTTCATCATTTAATTTCCATCGGTCAATTTTAGCTGTCTGTTTTTTTTGTTTATCTTCTACGATTAATACATCTAAACTCAACTTGTTTTGCGTAGTATCTTCGAAGGATTCAAGCTCAATTTCAATAGCTCGGTTTGCTTTACCATAAACTAAATCCTTTAATTCTCCTCCAAGTTCTACACCACCGTTAATAAAATTCACAGAGTTTACAGATTCAGTATTTAAACTTTCTTCAATTAGAGTAGGTAGTTTTACAACAGCACTTTTACCTGAATTGTTTTTACCAATTATAATAGTTAATGGTTTTAATTCAAGTTCCTGTCGCTCTTTAAATATTTTATAATTTTTAAAGCATATTTTATTAATCATAATCGTTTCTAGTAAGGCTGTAAAAATATATACTTATCAGCATTTTTTGTTGCTTATATACCCTTACTTACCACTTTTCTCATCCCCTCATCCCCCAATTATTGCAAAAGGCACATCTTTCGATTGGTGATTACCAAAGGTTGGCATTGAAAAATGCAATGTAAATTATTCGGCTCTACAAAGCTTCCTCCCTTAGCAATCATATTCTATATACTCACAGCAATATTTACACTGCAACTATTAAAGCCACAGTAGCACAAAAGCAACATCAAGGCGTTGCAGGAAAACGTGCTGTATATCGTTTTCCTGTAGTTTTTTTTGGTTCTTTTTTTTCCACAAAAAAAGAACATATAATAAAAACCATAGCAATTTCTCTGCATCACCCAAATAATTTTCTACTTGCCCACCCACATTTCCTGCATAGCCAAAATAATCTTCTGCGTAAGCCACTTCATTATCTGCACAAGCAAAATATTTTTCTTCAAAATCAAAATAAACTTCTGCATAGGCATCATTAACTACTGCATACAAAATTTAAAATACTACACTCAAAACAACATTATATTTTTTTTACAAACTTTTAACATTTCTCAAGCAGCGAAATCCTCATATTCTGTGTCTTATATAGTGCAAGCAATATCGCTTGTTAAACTAAAAATTTAAAAATTATGGCAAGCACTTCCGAAATCACCTTTGGTTCAAGGGTAGCAAACGCCGAAAAAATTTCTGCATCAGTTAAAACGTTTGTGGGTTTTGTAGCACCCACACCCGAAACCACCATTCCCAATTACGATGCACTTATTGTATCCCTCAAAACCCAAAATGGCGATGTAGCTACTAAAAAAACAAACTACTCGTCAGCAGTCGAAACAAGGCAAAAGCTTTTTTTCAAAAACCTCGATTCTATTATCAAATTGCTTTCTCCCATTGCTTCAGCATTAAGGGCTAAGTTGGGTAAAACTGCAAAGCCAGTTACAGATCTTATGGCAATAGTGGTTAAAATTCGAGGGGAAAAGAAAGCAAAACCAAAAGACCCCAAACCCACAGATGCACAGGTAAAAGAGACTAAAGAAACAGTTAGCCAATCCGAGCGTTCTTATGGTTCCATCACGCAAAATTTTAACGATATTATTACTACACTCACTGCATTGGGTACAGATTATGCACCAGCACCAGTAACGCTTAAATTGCCAGCTCTAAATACAAAACTTACAGCTATAACAGCAGCAAACATTGGTGCAGCCAATACTTTTGCATTGTTAAAAACAAGTTATGCCACTCGCACCAATGTGTACGATGATTTAAGCGAACGCACACAACGCATAAAAGAACAGGTAAAGTCTCAATATGGCAATTCTTCAACAGAATATAAACTCATTAAGAGTTTAAAAGTATAAATTACAATCTAATAAAAAGAGCCTCCATATTAAATATGGAGGCTCTTTTTATTAGATTGTTTAACAAAGTCATTACTTCTTCATCTCTGTATAAAACTGATGGAAATAAGGAATAGTTTCAATGCCTTTATAGTAGTTAAAAATATCATACTTTTCATTAGGGCTATGCAAATTATCACTATCTAAACCAAAGCCCATAAACACAATTTTAATTCCTAATTCTTTTTCAAACAAAGCACAAATTGGAATGCTACCACCACCACGAATAGGAATTGGTTCTTTACCAAACGTAGCAAATACGGCCTTTTCAGCAGCTTTATATTCAATGCTATCTATTGGTGTTAAATAAGGTTCGCCACCATGATGTTCACTTGCTTTAACAGTAACGCCAGTAGGTGCAATACTTTCAAAATGCTTTAGTAATATTTCAGTAATTTTTGTGCTGTTTTGATTAGGCACAAGACGAGTAGAAATTTTTGCAAAAGCCTTACTTGGCAACACAGTTTTTGCACCTTCGCCAGTATAACCACCCCAAATTCCATTTAATTCAAGTGTTGGACGAATGCCAGTTCTTTCATTTGTAGTATATCCTTTTTCGCCCCAAAGTTTATCAACGCCTAAGTCTGTTGCATATTCATTTTCATTGTAAGGAACGTGGCTCATTTTTTCTCTTTCCTCAGCACTTGCTTCTAACACATCATCATAAAAACCTGGAATAGTAATGTGATTATTTTCATCGTGGCAAGATGCAATCATTTTTGCCAACATAGTTATAGGATTAGCAACAGCACCACCATACACGCCACTATGCAAATCTCTGTTTGGTCCAGTAACTTCAACTTCTATATAACTCAGTCCACGCACTCCAACATCCAAACTTGGATTTTCCATACTCAACATACTGCTGTCACTAATTAAAATAACATCAGCTTTTAACAAGTCTTTATTGGCTTTAACAAATGCTCCTAAATTAGGGCTTCCCACTTCTTCTTCTCCTTCAATAATAAATTTAATGTTGCAAGGCAAAGTGTTAGTAGCAACCATTGTTTCAAATGCTTTAACGTGCATAAAAACTTGTCCTTTATCATCACAACTTCCACGAGCAAAAATTTTTCCATCTCTGATGTTTGGCTCAAATGCAGGTGTAGTCCATAAGTCCAAAGGTTCTGCAGGTTGCACATCGTAGTGTCCATAAACTAATACAGTTGGCAAACTTGTATCAAATATTTTTTCGCCATATACTACAGGGTGTCCAGCAGTTTCGTAAATAGTTGCAGTAGTTGCTCCAGCTTTTACCAAATGGTCTTTAACGCTATTAGCACAAGTAATCATATCAGCTTTATGTTCACTTTTTGCACTAATACTTGGTATGCGTAAAAGGTCTAATAGTTCGTTTAAAAAACGGTCTTTATGTTGTTCTTGATAATCTTTCCAAACTTGCATAATGTTTTATTTAATGTGGCTGCAAATGTAAAGTAGATGAAGTGTTATTAGTTACTTGTAGTTTTGTTTTTAATGTTTGTTATCTGATTCCAAAGTCTTTAATTCTAATACCCACATCGTTTTTGCAGGAATTGTAAATTTATACTGATAAGAAGAATTATTTACTATATCCGTTGCAGTATTAAATCCTTTCGTTCTTTCACTATAATCATCAAAGCTAATGTCGTGTTCCTTTTCATCAGTATTCATCACACACATAACAGTTTGCTTATCATCATATCTAAAGTAAACATATACGCCATCTTTTGGCACATATTGCATCATTTTGCCAGTAGTTATTGCAGAAGAATTTTTGCGAAAATTGGCTAATGTTTTCACATAATCCTGCATCATTTTTTCGTCAGCAGTTAAGCCCTCACCTGTAAAGGCATTCTTTTTATCGCCATCCCAACCACCAGGAAAATCAAGCCTTACCCAACCATCAGGATTTGTTCCACCTTTCATTAAAACCTCACTACCATAATACATTTGAGGAATACCACGACAAGTAAACAACCACCCAAAAGCCATTTTCATTTTGGCAATATCTTCTCCAAAACTTGTAAAGCTGCGTGGTAAATCGTGATTGTCAAGCATAATACAATTTCTGTTGGGGTTTTTGTACAAATAGTCAAAGGCAAGGGTTGTGTAGAGTTTATTTACACCTTCTGTCCAGCCAAATTTTTCATTTAATGCAGGTTGAATGCCATAGAATAAAGTTTGAAAATCTGTTGCACCTTGCAGGTTGCTTTTAAATTTTGTGTTCACATTATTTTCTGTGTAATAAGCCTGACTTGGCACACCATGCACCCAGGTTTCTCCAAACATTGTCATCTTTGGATATTCGTCTGTTAATGCTTTATTACAGCGATTCATAAATTCCAAATCATTGTATAAATAAGTGTCAATTCTCCAACCATCAACACCAAATTCTTCAACACACCAAATAGCATGTTGAATTAAAAAATTGGCTACGTAAGGATTGCCTTGATTCCAATCTGGCATTTGCTCAGTGAACCATCCATTCTGCGTTATTTTTCTATCTTTTGCAGAAGAATAAGGGTCAAATATTGGTTGGTCTTTATAACTTGTTTTTGTAAATTTATCCCATTGATGAAACCAATCTTTTGCAGGAGCATCAGTAAATAAAATGTGCTTATCGCCAATATGATTATACACTGCATCCTGCATCAATTTCATTCCTCTTTTATGCAGTTCATCACTCAATTTTTTATAAGATGCTGCACCACCAAATCTTGGGTCAATGCTGTAATGATTGGTAAAAGCATAGCCATGTTCAGTTCGATTTGGTTGGTTGTTTTCCAAAACTGGTGTCATCCACAATGTAGTGATACCAAGGTTTTGCAAATAATCAAGATGATTGATAACACCTTGCAAATCTCCACCATGACGCAAGTACATTGAATCTCTATCTAAACTATGGTCAAGCATTCCAGCAACTTTATCATTGCTTTTATCGCCATTGCTAAAACGCTCTGGCATCAATAAATAAATATTATCTGTGCTGTTTACACCTTGTGCAAAGTCTTTACTCCTGTTGGCTCTGCGAGGCTTGAGTTCAAAATTTGTTTCAAAATTTCCTGCAAAAGGAGTTCCATTTAAACCACTACTGAATTGAACTTTGCCAATCTTCGCATCAGAAGCTATTGTTATATCGACTATAAGATAATGTTTGTTTTCTAATTGTATTATTTTGTTTATTACTATCCCTTTGTGAAAAGTGAAGAAAGATTCTTTTTTTAAGTCAAAATCTTCTTCCAATTTAACCAACAACTGCACTTTATTATGCTTCATTCCAACCCACCAATTACTTGGATAAACTGTTACTTGTGAGAAAGCAAAAAAGCAAAAAGCAAAAAAAAATAGTGTAGAGAATAATATTTTTTTCATTGTGTAATTTGTTTTATAACCCAACAAATTCTATAAAATCATTGGGCGTTAATAATTGTGTTGTTGCATTTATATACATATTGGTAAAGGCTTTGGTGGGTTTGCCTTTGCCCAAAGTATTCCATTTACATTCATAACCACTCAAGGTTTCATTATCCAATTCTACATAATCAATTTCTTGTTGTTGCTTGCTACGCCAAAAATAAGAACGCACATTCGATTGTATATTGTTGTTGTATTTTAACCTTTCTGCAATAATAAAATTCTCCCATAAAGCACCAACATCAGTTCTGTTTGTAAGTAGTTCAAATCTTCCTAAAATGGCATTGCGAATTCCATTGTCCCAAAAATAAATTTTCTTCATTTTGGTAACTTCCTTTCTATCGTTTGTGCTGTAAGATTTTAGCCTAAACACAACGCCACTTTTTTCCAATAAATCAATATAACTATCAACAGTTGCCACATTTACTTTAAGCTGTGTTGCCAATTCATTTAGCGATACTTCGCTACCCATTTGCAATGCTAATAAATGCAAAATTTTATCTAATAAATCTGGTTTTCTAATATCTTTCCAAGCCAGCACATCTTTATACAAGTATTGCCCAGCAAGGTTTTTAAGTATTATTTCAGCATCTGGTTGCGTGGTTACTACTTTTGGATACATTCCAAAAACCAAATGCCAAGGAATATTTTTTTGTATTTGAATGGCTGTGCTATTTTCATATACTTCATTTAAACTTAGTGGATATAAATGAAACAATAATTGTCTGCCTGTTAATGGTTCAAAAAATTTATCTGCAATGTCTAAAGATGATGAACCTGTAACTAAAAATTGTCTATCTTTAAAACTATCAACCAATAATTTTAAGGTAACGCCAATATTTTCTACTCTTTGCACTTCATCAATAATAATAATTTCATTGTTGCCAACCAATGCTGCTAATTGTTTTAACGATGCATTTTCAAAACTTTTTTTTACATCAAAATCATCGCAGTTGTAATAAACATATTTCTTATTTAATGAATCTGCAATTTTTTGTATTAAGGTTGTTTTACCCACTTGTCGTGGCCCTATTAAAACAATGGCAAATCCTTTAAAAAAGTATTTTACCAAAGTGTTATATGTTTTTCTGTTATACACACAGCAAAAATAGGTATTTTATATCTGTAATAGAAAAAATAATACTTTTTTTTATGTTGTAATAGAAAAAATAATACTTTTTTTTATGTTATAATAGAAAAAATAATACTTTTTAAGCAGTAACTTCTTTCTTTTCATTCACCAAAACATAACATAAAATAGCAGCAATAATAAACAAGCCACCACCTAACTGCACAGCAAACATTCTATCGTTATGCAATACATTTTTCATTATAGAACCAAAACCAAGTGATGCAATAATTTCGGGCATTACAATAAACAAATTAAAAATGCCCATATAAATTCCTACCTTATTTTTTGGTAAGCAACCACTCAACATTGCATAAGGCATACTTAAAATACTTGTCCAAGCAATACCAACGCCAGCCATACTTAAATATAACATTTTTGGGTCGTGAACCCAGCCCACACTTATCAATCCTAATGCACCACAAAGCAGGCATAAACTGTGTGTTAATTTTCGCCCTAATTTATCTGCAATAGCAGGAAGGAAAAATGCAAACACAAATGTTACAATATTGTAGAAAGCGAGTGTAAGCCCAGCAAAATCAGCACCTTTGGCATATACAGGGTCATTGTTATCTACACCATGATACACGTTTACAGCTACTGCTGTTGTATAAAAAAACCACATTAAAAACAAACCTGGCCAAGTAAAAAACTGCACTGTAGATAAAGCCCACATTCTACGTGGCATTAAAAATATTTTTTCTTTGGGAGTATCATTTATCTCTTCGCTTTTATCAGCATCATTTGCAGTTGTTGGTGGATATTCTTTTGTTGTAAAAACAGTATATAAAACTGAGGCTAAAAAGAAGAATGCACCAGTGTAAAAACTCCATTTAACATTGTCGGCAATAATGCCTTTTGCAGCAGTATTTGTTGAGTGAAAAATATTGGTAAATACCCAAGGCAAAGAAGATGCAATGCTACCACCTAAACCAATCATCAGGCTTTGCATTATAAATCCACGATTTACTTGACTATCAGGCAATTTATCTGCAACAAAAGCCCTAAATGGCTCCATTGCTACGTTCCCAAAAACATCCAAAACCCAAAGCAAACCAGCAGCCATAAACAAAGTGCCACTATGAGGCATAAATATCAAGGCAATGGAACTTAATAAAGCACCAATAAAAAAGTAGGGTCTTCTTCTTCCAAAAGTTGGATGCCATGTTCTATCGCTTAAATAACCAATAAATGGTTGTACCAATAAACCTGTTAATGGGGCAGCTAAAAATAGTAAAGGCACGTCATCAGGATTAGCTCCCAAACCTTCATAGATTCTACCCATATTGGCACGCTGTAAGTCCCAGCCAAATTGAATTCCAAAGAATCCAACACTCATATTAACAATTTCAGAAATTGGCAATTTGGGTTTCTTGCCAGTGAAGACAGTACTCATATAGCTATCGTTTATTTGTTAGAATGTGTAATTTTTACACCGTCCGAAATTAGGGGTAAATATTATTATTAAAACTAATTTATAAAAACTATTTTAGCAAAGTGTAAGAGGAATACAAAATGGATAGAAATCCAGTTAGCAAAAGAAAACATGAGAATAAATGAGTAATTTTTTGAAAATATTAATTTCAATAACTTCTTTTTATTGTACTAAAAACATCGCTCAGGCACAACATACAAGCATAAGAGGAATAGTACTTAATAGTAAAACTGATGAAAAGGTTGGTTGGTTTTATGCTCAAATTCTGCCATCAAACAAAAATTTTATTTTCACAAAAGGGATTTTTAAAATAGATAGTTTGACTAAAGACGATACTGCAATAGTTTTTATGGCGGATGTTTATTTTAATACGATTATCAATTTAGCAGCAATTAATTCAAATGCTGATTCTATAAGAATAACATTAACTCCTGGGTGTAAATATGATTTACATAAAACAGATAAGTTTTGTGATAAATGCAAAACCAAAAAGTATGTGATTCCAATTGAATATGGATTACTTGTTAGTTTACGTGGTCCATCTGAAAAAAGAAAGAAAGAGTCTCATCCAGGTGGTTGTGAAGTTTCAGATTGTCAAGCAAACTGGTATTGTAAAAAATGTAAAACAGAATTTTAATTACAACTAACACCCATTAGTTTCTCAATTCCCATTCTCCTACATTTGCCAAAATTTTTAAAATGAACATTAAGAATAATATTCTCGAAACCATTGGAAACACGCCAATGATTCGCCTTAATAAAATAACAAAAAATTTACCTTGTCAAGTTTTGGCTAAGGTTGATTATTTCAATCCTGGAAATTCCATTAAAGATAGAATGGCTTTGAAAATGGTGGAGGTTGCCGAGCAAGAAGGCAAATTAAAACCTGGTGGCACAATTGTAGAAGGCACAAGTGGCAATACTGGTATGGGTTTGGCTCTTGCAGCAGTTGTAAAAGGTTATAAGTGTGTATTTGTAACCACAGACAAACAAAGCAAGGAAAAAGCAGATATTTTAAAAGCAGTTGGAGCAGAAGTTATTATTTGCCCAACAAATGTTTTACCAGAAGACCCAAAAAGTTATTATAGTGTGGCAAAACGTTTGGCAACCGAAATTCCAAACAGTATGTATATGAACCAATATGATAATTTGGCTAACAGGCAAGCACATTACGAAAGCACAGGTCCAGAAATTTGGGAACAAACTGGTGGCAAAATTACACACCTTGTTTGCACAGCAGGAACTGGTGGCACCATTACTGGCACTGCAATGTATTTGAAAGAAAAAAATCCTAACATTAAAATTTGGGCAATAGATGTATATGGTAGTTTACTTACTAACTATTATAAGACTGGTGAGTTGGATATGAGTTTTGTGCATCCATATATTAGTGAGGGTTTTGGCGAAGATTTTTTACCACAGAATTACGATATGAGTGTAATTGATGCCTTTGAACAAGTAACAGATAAAGATGGTGCAGTGATGGCAAGACGCATTGCAAAAGAAGAAGGAATGTTTTGTGGATATAGTGCTGGTAGCTGTTTGCAAGGATTGTTTCAATTAAAAGATACCTTGAAAAAAGATGATATGGTGGTGTGTATATTTCACGACCATGGCAGCCGTTATGTTGGAAAAATTTATAACGATCAATGGATGATGGAACGTGGATTTTTAGATGTTAAAACATTTAAAGATATTGTGAGTGGCAGAATAGGGCAGAAGCTGATAACAATTGAACCCACACAAACTGTTGCAGAAGCTGTTGAGCTAATGAAGAAATATGACATTGAACAAATACCTGTTTTTAAAGACAACCAACCTTTAGGTTCATTAAGTGAAACTGGTTTA
>JANYEP010000259.1 GCA_025363075.1 Chitinophagaceae bacterium
AACTTCCAATCCACCACTAACGCCAATGCAACCAGATGCTTTTAATAGCAAACACAAATCTCTTGTAAAGCTTTTTTCAAAACGAACATTTGTCCACCAGCTTACTACTAATTTTCGCTTGATAATTTCTATTGCTAATGCTCTCATTAATGCAGGTGGTGCAGCTTCATCAACAAAGTGAAAACCATTGCAACCAGTGGCTTTGATAAGTTCTTCCATCCTATTACAAAGCAAGTTTGCAGTAATGGGTTCATATATTTTTATATAGTCTAAACTAATATCGCAAAACGTGCATTTGCCCCAATAGCAACCGTGAGCCATTGTTAATTTATTCCACCTTCCATCACTCCAAAGAGAGTGCATTGGATTAATAATTTCAATGGCATTAATATATTTATCCAATAATAAATCACCATAATCTGGTGTGCCAATTTCTGCTTGTTTATAATCTTTGCAAGAAGTGTTATTAATGTAAACAACTTCATTATTTGCCAATAAAAAAGTTCTCTTTAAATCTTGTTGCTCAATCTTTCCATCAATAAATTGTAATAAATTTTCTATGGGTGCTTCACCATCATCCAATGTTATAAAATCAAAATATTCAAACACCCGTGCATCTTTCAAACTTCTTAGTTCAGTATTGGCAAAACCACCACCCATAGCCACTTTGGCGTTTGGATAATGTTTTTTTATGAACTCGCCACAACGCAATGCAGCAAATAAATTTCCTGGAAATGGAACAGAAATACAAACTAAAGAAACGTTTCTCGTTATTAGTTTCTCGTTAAGAATTTCTATTAAAATTTCATCAACAAAACTTAAGGGTTGTTGCAGTGCATCATAAATTTCATCAAAGCTATTGGCACTTCGTGCAAGCTTTTCTGCATACCTGCTAAAGCCAAAATGAGGGTCTATGTTTTCTTTAATAAAATCGCTTAAATCCTCAAGATACATTGTAGCAAAATACTTGGCTTTATCTTGTGTACCCATTGTTCCAAAAGCCCAACTTAAATCATCCAATTGTTTGAATCTATTAGCTTCTGGTAAAAAATTTCTACTGCCAATTAAATGTGCAAGCGTTGGATTTTTGCCTTGCAAAAAAAGAATTACATCGTCAATGGTGTTAATGTAATCTTCCTTTAAAGTATAAATTCTTCTATTGTTTTCTGTAGTTTCAGCAGACGAATCAAACCTCGAAAACATTTTCTTTAATCCTTCCTTTGAAAATATTTTCAGCGTTACTTCTATTCCTAAATCTGCCTGATGACTTGCTATGTTTTTTGTGTTGAGAAAACCTTTTAAATATGCCGTTGCAGGATATGGCGTATTCAGTTGGGTGAATGGTGGGGTAATCAATAAAACTGCTGTGTTCAATGCAAAAGGTTTGTGGCGAAGATATATTTGTTTGCTGCTTAGTTTCCAATTTTTAAACTTGTCATTGCGATGGAACCCAATACCGTTTTATCATTAAAAATACCAATGCTTTCATTTTCTTCTTTTAAAGCTAAACTTTGAATGTGATACATAAATTCGACAAATTATTTTAAAATGGAAAAAGTCTTATCAACAAAAAAGTAATTTCTCTAATGTGCATCCAGCCAATTACTACCCATTCCCAATTCAGCTTCTACAGGCACATCGTTAGGCAAAGGCAATGCAGTTTTCATTCCTTCCAAAATCAATGGCTTTAATGTATCTAATTCTTCAGGCACAGCATCAAAAACAAGTTCATCGTGCACCTGCAAAATCATTTTGCTTTGTAGTTTTTCCTTTTCAAGCTGTGCTTGTATTTTTATCATTGCCAGTTTAATCATATCAGCAGCAGTACCTTGAATGGGTGAGTTAATGGCATTTCTTTCTGCAAAGCCACGCACAGTAAAGTTGCTGCTGTTAATATCTCTCAACCAACGCTTCCTGCCCATCAATGTTTCAACATAACCATTCTCACGTGCAAAGTTGATGGTGTCGTCCATATACTTTTGAATGCTGCTAAACTCACGTTTATAATTGTCAATAATTTCCTTGGCTTCCGTTCGGCTAATGCCTAAATTCTCTGCCAATCCAAATGCACCTTGTCCATAAATAATTCCAAAGTTTACACTCTTGGCTTTGTAACGCATTTCTTTGGTAACATCACTTTCTTCAATATTATAAACCTTAGCAGCAGTAGCTGTGTGAATGTCTTTGCCCAAACGAAAAGCCTCACACATATTGGGATCGCCACTAATGGCAGCAACGATTCTTAACTCAATTTGTGAGTAATCGGCACTTACTAAAATCCTATTTTTCTCTCTTGGAATAAATGCCTTTCTAATCTCTTTACCTCTATCTGTACGAATAGGAATGTTTTGTAAATTGGGGTTGTTGCTACTCAACCTTCCAGTAACTGCAACAGCCTGGGCATAGCTTGTATGCACACGACCAGTTTTGCTATTAATCAGTTTTGGCAAAGCATCTACATAAGTAGATTTAAGTTTTGTAAGCTCTCTAAATACTAAAATATCTTCTACAATCTGATGCCCTTTTGTAGCCAGTTTTTGCAACACATCTTCACCAGTCTGGTATTGTCCTGTCTTTGTTTTTTTGGCAGAAGCATCCAATTGCATTTTATCAAACAACACTTCGCCTAATTGTTTTGGCGATGCTAAATTGAATTTAACACCTGCCTGCATATACACACTTTCCTCTGCCTTGCGTGCATCCACATCAAGCAGTTTACTGTATTCATTTAAAAAATCAACATCTACTTTAATTCCTTCAAACTCCATTGCTGTCAACACTTTCACTAAAGGGTTCTCTACTTCATTAAACACTTTCTCTACTTCTTTTTCTTTAAGAAAAGGATGTAAAATTTGCTTTAGTTGCAGTGTAATATCAGCATCTTCAGCAGCATAATCTTTTACAATGTCAACAGCTACATCCCTCATATTTCCTTGCTTTTGAGAAGCTGCATCTAATCCTAATTCACCAATTTTATTGGTTGCAGCTTTGCGTGTTTTCTTGCCAATGAGTTCATCAATATGTATAGGTTCATAGTTTAAATATTGTTGAGAAAGTGCGTCCATACTGCGTTTGCCTTCTGGTTCTACAACATAATGAATGAGCATTGTATCGCAGATATTTCCTTTCAATTCTATATCATACCACTTCAACACCAGCATATCATATTTTAGATTTTGTCCAATCCATACTTTGGTTTCATCGTTAAATAAAGGCTTGAATAACTCTAACAAGTTTCTCGTTTCTTGTTTCTCGTTGGGGCAAGGAACATAATAAGCTTCGTGTGGTGTAATGGCAAAACTCATACCCACCAATTCTGCTTCATTAGCATCAATATTTGTGGTTTCTGTATCAAAGCAAATCTCTAATTTATCAATTAGTAAATTCGACAATTCGACAATTTTCTCTGGCGTATCAATTAGATGGTATTTATGCTCAACATCTTTAATTGTTTTGAAAGAAGTAACCCACCCCTGCCCCTCCACAGGAGGGGAATCAGAACCCTCGGCTTCAACCGGTGCTATATTTTGCAAGAATGAAGGCAAAGCAATTGAGCCGTGGCGAGAAGCAGCCTCACCCCCAACCTCCTCTCCAAAAAGAGAAGGTGCTTTAGAGCCCTGTGTATTTGAAGTTTTTTTACTGGAAGATGAACCAGCAATTGGGTTTCCAAATAAATCTTTTGCCTGATTTGTTTCTATGCTTGTTGCCCCCTCACCAAACAATCTTTTAGCAAGTGTTCTAAACTCAAGTTCATTAAATACTTCTTCCAAGGCGTTTTTATTCCATTCGCCCAATTTAAAATTCTCTTCGTGAAACTCAACAGGAACATCGGTTATAATGGTTGCCAACATCTTGCTCATTACAGCATCTTCCTTTCCTGCTTTTACTTTTTCGCCAATTGAACCTTTAATGTTTTCAGCATTTTCTAAAATATTTTCAAGCGTATCATATTCCTTCAATAACTTGGCAGCAGTTTTTTCACCCACACCTTTTATACCTGGAATATTATCAACAGCATCACCCATCAATCCTAAAATATCTATTACCTGATCAACTCGTTTTATATCCCATTTTTCACACACTTCTTTTGGCCCTAAAATTTCAACATCGCTACCACCATAACCTGGTTTATACATATAAATTCCATCCCTTACAAGCTGCCCATAATCTTTATCTGGTGTAACCATAAATACTTCATAGCCTACATCGTGGGCTTCCCAAGCCAATGTGCCAATTACATCATCTGCCTCATAACCCTCAACACCAATTACAGGAATATTGAAGGCTTCAATAATCCTTTTAATATCAGGCACAGCACTTCTTATATCTTCAGGCGTTTCTTGTCTGTTGGCTTTGTAAAACTCATATTTTTCATCACGAATAGTTGGTCCACTCACATCAAAACATACAGCTAAATGCGTGGGCTTTTCCTTTTTGATTAACTCAATTAATGTATTGGTAAAACCAAACTGTGCATTGGTATTACGACCTTTTGATGTAATGCGTGGGCTGCGAATGAGTGCATAATAAGCACGAAATATCAAGGCATAAGCATCGAGTAGAAATAGTTTTTTTTCCATATAGTTTTTATTTTGCCACAAAGGCACGAGGACACAAGTTATTTGATATAATTAAAGACATATATTAAAATTTAACAGCCATCCATTACCCAAGTCAGTTCAAAACTTTCTATCACACCATCTTTCAAATAAATCATTAGTATGTCATAAGTCTTATTATCAATAAATGTAAATTTTTCAACAAGCTTATCAGAGTTCACTTCAGTTGAATAATCTAAAGATTTTGAATAACTATATAAAACCTTTGCTTTGTCTAAAATTTCCATTGCTTTAAACTTATTCATATCAATCGCCAATCCTGACTTCGTTTTGAGTTTATTTGAATTACACTTGATGGAAAATACTTTATAAATAGATAGTGCTTTGCCAAGTGAATCATATTCTTTCTCAAATCTTACTTCGTAATCAATGCTGTCAACTTTTATTTTAATGTTATAGCCATAGTTTGTATCGCACTTTAGTAACTCACTTTTGAGTATAGGTTTTTTGATGATTTTTTCAACATCAAGATTGTTCATCTTTAAATTGAGCTGTCCAATTTTTGCTGTGGAGGCAACCATGTCTTGAGCCATAGACATATTGGTCAAACCAACAATAGTAACAAGCAATAGAAACAATTTTTTTTCCATAGGCAAATTAAACGAAATATGACAACAACTACAATGAATAACACAATTTAAAGAAGACTGTGAATTATGTTATCCACCATTTTATCAAATAAATATTTTAACAAAAACATTCAAACATTTATTCAACAAATCCATCCAAAATTTCATCAACACTACTAATTTCGTGTTCCAACACATCTTACATTGTGGTTTACAAATCGTAAATCTAACATCAATAAATAGTAAATAGTTTATGTCTGTATTCAATCAAAATCGAAGCAGAGTGGTGCAAACCATTTTTGTTGCGGTTTTTATTCTCATTATTCTTCAGTTAATCAACTTACAAATTGTTTCATCAAAATATCGCAGAGAAGCAGATAATAATGCCAACTTACGAAGAACAGTTTATCCAAACAGGGGCATTATTTTCGATAGAAAAAAACACTCTCTTCTGGAGAATGTAATAATGTATGATTTGGTTGTAACACCCAGTGAAACCAAGGGTTTGGACACATTGGCCTTTTGTAACTTAATGGAAATGGACACTGTTACTTACAAGAAAAAAATCATTAAAATCATTAACAAAACTGGCACTGCCGTTAAACCAGGAACTTTTGAATCGCTGTTAACACCAGAAAAATATGCAAGGCTTTCAGAGAATATGTATCGCTTTCCTGGCTTTATGCTGGCAGAACGTTCTGTGAGAAGCTATCCATACAATGCAGGAGGAAATGTGCTTGGATACATTGCAGAAGTTGATACTTCATTTTTGAGAAAACACAAAGATGATGGCTACGAAATGGGCGATTATGCTGGTAAATCTGGGCTTGAATTGAGCTATGAAAAAGTATTGATGGGGCAACGTGGCGTGCAAAGGTTAATAAAGGATAAGTTAAGCAGAAATATGGGTTCTTACGAAAATGGAGCTTTTGATACAATGGCAATTGCTGGTAAACATTTATACAGCAGTTTGGATATTGACTTGCAAAAGTTGGGGGAAAAATTAATGAGCAATAAAGTAGGAAGCATTGTTGCTATTGATCCAAAAACAGGCGGTATTCTTTGTATGATTAGTGCACCTACCTATGACCCTAATTTTTTAACAGGCTCAGAAAGAAGAAAGCATTTTGGCGAAATGCAAATAGACCCAAGATTGCCATTGATGAATCGTCCAATGCACAGTACATACTCGCCAGGCTCAACATTTAAAACGCTTGTAGGCATTGTAGGCTTAACAGAAGGCGTTATTACAGATAGGTTTTCTATAAGTTGTGGTGGTGCTTTTTATGGCTGTGGAAACGGAAAACCAAAATGCCTTGATAAAGGAACTTTTGACATCAGGCACGCGATTGCAATGAGTGACAATACATTTTTTGCAACAGTGTATAAAAAAATATTAGACCAACCAAAGTACGATAACACAGATAGTGCATTAGAACATTTTAATAAATATGCCAACTCATTTGGCTTAGGCAAAAAGTTGGGCGTTGACTTACCTTCAGAAAAAAGAGGGAATATTCCTTCCTCTGCTTTTTATAGAAAAATGCACGGCACTAATTGGCATTCTTGCAATATCATTTCAAATGCAATTGGGCAAGGCGAAGTTGGTGTAACGCTTACACAACTTGCCAATGTGATGGCAACTATTGCTAATAAAGGCTCTTACTACACACCACATTTAATAGATTCTATTGAAGGTGGAGACGAATATCATTTACTAGATTCGTTTAAAGTAAAACATCACGTATTAGATGTACCAGACAGTATTTTTGAAATTGTGCACGATGGTATGCAAGGCGTAATGGACTATGGAACAGGTGCTGGTGTAAAAATAAAAGGCATTGTTGTGTGTGGTAAAACAGGAACAGTTGAAAATTATGACAGAGGCGAAAAACAAAAAGACCATTCATTTTTTGGAGCATTTGCACCGCGTGATAATCCAAAGATTGCAATAGCTGTAATGTGCGAAAATGCTGGCTTTGGCTCGCAAACGGCCGCACCAATTGCAAGTTTATTAATTGAAAAATATTTGAATGATACCATTGCTGATGGAGATAGAAAAAAGAAGATGGAAGAAATGGAAAACAAAAAATGTATTCCTAAACTGATGCAGGAAGCTATTGATAAAATGGAAGCTGCAAAGAGAGCCAAACAAGACTCTATTGCTGGGTTAATAGAAATGAAAAGCGAAGAAAAAGATTCTACAAATGCAGAAATAGAAGAAGGAAAGTTGGGTTTTCCTAATGATAAAAATAATAAGGACAGGAAAGAAAATTCATTACCTGATACTTCCAATGCTGCTATTTTAAATGATGAAAAGCAATTTGAAGCCAAAGCCATTTTGGTATAATAAACCTTAACCCTTTATGGCTATTGTGTTTTCCACGCCTTGTTAATAAAAAAGTAATATCACGTTTGTTAAATAGCTTTTACATTTAACAAACTTTATTATTATGCATTGGCGAAAATTTAATGGCGAGGCTCTCAATCTTCCAATTAAAGATGCGGTAGCCGAAACAATTATCAAAGAAACATCGAAAGGAATTAAGCTAAAGGTTTGCATTGGAACCGATAGTCAGGTAAAAGGTAGCGATACCGAGTTTGCAACAGTTATTGTTTTTCTTCGAGAACATAATGGTGGCTTTATGTTCATCCACAACGAGAAAACAAAACAAAAATATCACATCAAAGAAAGGATGCTGGCAGAGGTTGGAATGAGCATTGATATTGCTTATCAACTATGTGATTTATTTATTGAACACAATGTTGAAATGGAAGTTCACGCAGACATTAACACAGATCCCCACTTTAAAAGTAACGATGCATTAAAAGATGCAATGGGCTATATTTTAGGAATGGGATTTGCCTTTAAAGCCAAGCCAGAAGCTTTTGCCAGCAGTTGTTGTGCAGATAAAGCTTGTAACTAAAATTTGATTAGTAAATCATAAAATAGTTTTATTGGTGTATTGCTGCACAATTCTTTTTGTCGTCCAAAAGAGTTTCTTTTGCATCTATGAAACCAACAATAATTTATTGCTATGATGCCTATTGTGGCTGGTGCTATGGATTTAGCAATGTTATTAATTTAATAGCAAAAGAATATGCAAACAACTTTGAATTTGAAGTGTTAAGCGGTGGAATGATTGTGCCAGAAAAGCCCGTCTCTATTGAAGTTACTGCACACTATATTCAACAAGCATATAAAACTGTTGAAGAATATACTGGTGTAAAATTTGGAGAAGATTATTTGTGGCATATCAATAATCCTGAGTTGAGTGATTGGTTTCCACATAGCCTGAAACCCGCAGTAGCATTGAGTATTTTTAAAAAATATTATCCTGAAAGGCAAATAGAATTTATAACGGATTTGCAATATGCTTTGCATTTTGAAGGGAGAGATTTAACAGATGATGCAGCCTATAAACATCTTTTAGAAAAATATAGTATCAACGAAGAAACCTTTTATACCAAACTAAAAAGTGAAGAATACAAAGAGAAAGCAGAGTACGAATTTGCTTTGTGCAAGCAACTTAATGTTACAGGATTTCCTTGTGTGTTGATACAATTAAGCGAATCTAAATTTCATCTTGTTGCAAGGGGTTATACTTCTTACGATGACCTGAAAGCAAGGATTGACAAGGTTTTGGAGGAGTTGTAGAACTAAACAATTAGCGAATAGGCTTTCATATATTTCCAGTTTCTTGGTTTACCTTCTGCCATCCATTCTATTGCTTGTTTCAATCTTTTTTCTTTTGTAGCTGCAGTTTTAGCTTCATTATACCAATCAATATAATCTCTTTGATTGCTGGGGCTGAATGCTTCAAATATTGCAAATGCTTTTTTATTTTTCTTGATAATTGCAAGCATTTCGTCTGGGATTATAACATCTTTTTTTGTAGTAGGTTTTGCTTTCGCTACTTTAACTCCACCATCATTCAGTTTCATTGCTTCTTTAATGTAACCAAGAATTTTTTTATCAGGTGGCAAATCCTTTAAGGATTTTATCCTGCTAAAATGCCCCATAGATTTTTCGCTCCTTGCATTTTCCATCAGCATTGGATCGCTCATTAAAGATGCTTTCCAAAAGCCAAAAACACAATGTTCTTTAAAGGCTGCAAAGCCACACATTAAACCCTTGTATTCAAAACTTGGCATTCCCCATTTAATATTTTCCTCAACCATTGGGCAAGTCTGATGAACAAGTTTTCTCAAATGCTGAATGATAGGCTGGGCAAAGGGTTTAGCATTTTCTATGTATTTATCAATTGCTATATTTGTTGGCATTGTGATTGATTTTTGAGTTGATTTTATAACACTTTTTTATCATTTAATAATTTTTTTAATATCACCCGCTCTGCCAGGAGGTACTCTTTTCACATCAAATTTTTCAGACAAAATCAATTTTCCTTTCTTGTAAAAACTAACCAATATACTTTCAAAAGCTTCTGGTTTGATTTGATATTGATTATTTTCTAAAAAAATTATACGCCCTTTATCAATGGACATACTGGTTTCATTGGGTTTAATATTCTCTCCTTCAACTTTAAGAATATTGTCTAACCCATAATACAATATTTTTTGTGTTGAATCTTTCAGCATTGAGTTGTAAATCTTTATTTGTGCAGAACCATAAGATGGTAGCAGAATAAGCAACAGTTTGATTAAAATTTTCATAAAATAATTTAACCAAAAATAATCATTTTGTAAAACATTTTTTACTCTAAAAAATAACTTAACAATATTTTATGAAAATTAGAAATGATAAAACATAACTTGCTTTTCTAATTTTTATTTATGAGAAAATTTTTTTTACTTTCAATTCTATTTGCAACTTATTCCACATCTTTTGCTCAACCAAAAAAAGATTCTACCAAGAAAGCTGTTATAGAAATTCATTTAACCAATAGCAAACAAAAACCTTTACCAAACGAAGAAATTATTATTGTTGCTAATGCTCGCAGGAAAAATTATAGAGCCATCACAGATGCTAAAGGTGCTGCTATCATTAGCGTTGAGCCTGGCGATAATTACATCATCAAACTAAAAACCATTGGTGATACTACTACTTACGGCAACATAGAAATTGACCCACTAACAGGAAATCAATTTTATAAAACGCCGTTCAATATTGATATGATTTATGAGCCTGCTAAAGCATATACTTTTCATCATCTTGAATTTGATATAGCCAAAGCAACATTAAAAAATGCTTCATATAAAGAGCTTGACCAACTTGTAGAATTTATGCAACGTAAAACTGCTGTAACCATTGAAATTGCTGGACACACAGATAATGTTGGTAATGATGCTGAGAACAAAAAATTATCGCAACAAAGGGCCGATGCTGTTAAAAATTACTTAATACAAAAAGGAATGAATGCAACAAGAATGAAAACTTTTGGCTATGGTTCTTTGCAGCCAATTGCAGATAATTCAACAGAAGAAGGAAGGCAAAAAAATAGAAGAACTGAATTAAAAATAATTGAATAATTACTAATGGTTAGCAGTATTTGTTTTATTCTTTTTTGCAAATAAATAATAAATAATAACAAATGCCATTAACACGCAAAGCCCTATCAATGCTACGTTTGGCGTTTGAATAGCAATACTTATACCTACAAATGAATATGCAATAATGAATAACAAAGTAAGGAATTTATATTTCATTTGATAAATACCAGCTCCATTCAAGTGCTTTGTTTTTTTGCGTAAAATGAACACAGCAGCAGAGCTTGCAACCATTCCAAAACAATCTAAAAAAATAGAAAAATTGAGTATTCTGTCAAATGTTTGTGCAAAGAATAATATAACAATGCAAAGTGCTGCAAACACAGTGAGAGCAAAGGTTAGTACTTGAGTTTTTGCATTTTGCTTTGAAAATATTTTTGGCAAAGTTCCTTCATCGCCCATTGCAAACATTAATCTTGGATTGCTCATTAATTGTGTATTTACATAAGCTAACACACCTAAAAATAAAAAGAAAGAAAATGTTTTTGCTGCAGCTTGCCCAAATACTTTATTCACCAAAACATAGGCAATTTCGTTTTCGGTTTTTATATTTTCAAATCCAATAATTAAATAATAACATAAGCTAACAAGTAGGTACAACGCAATGATAACGCCTATTCCAATGAAAATGCCACGAGGAATATTTTTTGTTGGATTTTTTACTTCACTACCAAAATCTATTGTGTGTTCGTATCCACCACAAGTAAAAGAAACAGCAATTAATGCTACCCCTAAACTTTGAATCCAATTGAGTGTGTGCGTTAATTCGTTTGTTGGTTTATTAATTATTATATGTGTTTGCTCTGCATAGTTTGATGTTGAAAATAGACAGGCTACCAATAACATTACCATTGAAATTTTAATGAGCATTAAAATATTTTGCACTAAGCTGCTTGCTTTTAGGCCAAATAAATTGAGGCAATAAAAAGCAATAATGCCAGCACTACTTAGGAGTGCTTTGTCAATATCTGTCCATAAGTGCGAGGGAAAAAGTTTAGCAATGTAACCACTGCCAATAATGGCTACACCTGCAACTCCTGCAGCATTGCTAATGATGATTATACAATTAACACCAAAAGCAATACTTGGATGATAGGCATAACTGAAAACCTTGTAATAACCACCAGTAGTAGGCATTCTGCTGCCAATTTCTGCAAAGGTTAACGCACCACAAATAGCGATGAAACCACCAATAATCCACGCAGAAAAATAAACAGAAGGTTCAATAGCACCCTTAGCAGAGGTAGCAGCTGTGCGAAAAATTCCCATACCAATTACTAAACCAACAACAATCATAATGAAAGAAAATAACCCGAGTTGTTGTTTAGATTTCATAACTGATATGTGTTATTAATTTGAAAGAAATTTTAGAATTTCATTTTCAGCTTCGCAGCAAGCTGTGTGTAAATCATTGTTAATTATATTAACGCTAAAATGATGTTTAAAAGAAATCTCGTATGCAGCTTTATTTACACGAGCATCAATGCTGTCCTGAGTTTCAGTGCCTCGTCCTTGTAACCTGTTTTTTAATTCATCAATACTTGGCGGCTCTATAAAAATGGAAAGTGTGGATTTTTTATATTGTTGCTCTACGTGAATAGCACCCTTTACATCAATATCTAAAATGGGTGTTTTACCAGCATCCCAAATGCGTTGTAATTCACTTTTTAAAGTACCATAATATTTTCCTTCATACACCATTTCCCATTCTACAAACTCATTATTTTCTATTCGTTGCTGAAAGTCTTCAGCAGCAATAAAATAATAATCTATTCCATCTTTTTCTTCACCACGAGGTTTACGTGTTGCAGCAGAAACAGAGAACGCAAGGTTGGGATATTTGTTTAACAAAAAATGTGTGATAGATGTTTTGCCTGCTCCTGATGGTGCTGTGATGATGATGATTTTGTTTTGTTGCATTGTAATGCAAAGTAAAATGATTTATCACTTCTAATAAAGCATCTCTATTTTTATCTTAGTTCTTTAAAGTGTCTTTCCAAACTACTCGTAAGAATTTAGCTGTTTTAAAATGCTCACTATTTATAAATACATTATTAGCACTTCCGCCTATATAACCTAAATATGCACAATCGGCTCCAAATATTTTTATTGACCCATCTAAAACTATACACCCATTATTAAAACTATATACTTTTTTATGCTGAAATAAATATTCTCTTATTTCAGCATCTCCCGTAGCACAAGTTTTCATTTTAAAGCTATCAATTTTCTCTTTCATACAACCTTTAACATTGTATTCATTATTGCAACTGTAAAAAAATAATAGTATTAAAGAAAAAAAATATTTCATAAACTATATTAAAAACAGTAACTACCAACTTCAATCATTTTTGCAGCAATTCTTCTTCTTGCTTCTTTGGTATTGTATGGTTCTACTTTGGTGAATCTTTTTAAACCAATATGCATCATCCTTAATTCATCGCCTTCTGCAAAACTATTTAGTGCATCCTTTCCTGCTTTGTTAATTCTATCTGCTGCATCGTAAATAAAAGTTTGCATCATATCCTGGCTCAATGAAGTTTGTGGGGCATTATTACTGCTCAACTTTATTACACGTAATAATGCACTCTCGCAGTGAAAGGTTTCAATTGCCATATCTGCAATGTTCATCAGCACTTCTTGTTCTTTATCAAGTTGCATCATTAGTTTTTGCACTGCAGCACCAGCCACCATCAATATTGCTTTTTTAAAGTTGGTAATGTATTTAAGTTCCTTGGCAAAAGGCGTTTCATCGTCATTACCAAAATCAGGAATACTCATTAACTCCTTTTGCACGTTCATAGCAGGTGTCATCAAATCGAGCTTGCCTTTCATTGCACGTTTCAACATCATATCAACTGTTAGCAACCTATTAATTTCATTGGTTCCTTCAAATATTCTATTGATACGGCTATCCCTATAGGATTTCGCAACTTCATATTCTTCACTAAAACCATTACCACCATGTATTTGCACAGCTTCATCAACAACATAATCCAAAACTTCGCTACCAAAAACTTTAAGCATTGCACATTCTATGGCAAACTCCTCAGCAGCACCAAGCAAGGCGTGGGCGAAGGTTTCGCCAGTTTGTAAAATATCGTGTTCCTTATCTTCTATCCATTTACTTGTTCTGTACAAAGCACTTTCGCCTACCCAAATTTTTATTGCCATTTCTGCCAACTTGTGTTTAATAGCACCAAATTTTGCGATAGGCATTTTAAATTGCTCACGAGTATTAGCATAATTAATAGCTGTACTAACTACTTTTTTGCTACCCCCTAAGACGGCTGCACACAATTTTAATCGACCAATATTTAGTATGTTAAAAGCTATTAAATGCCCTTTACCAATTTCGCCCAAAACATTTTCTACTGGCACTTTGCAATCCTGAAAATATAGTTGGACAGTAGATGAACCTTTGATACCCATTTTATGTTCTTCTGATCCTTGGGTAAATCCTTCAAAACCACGCTCTACAATGAATCCTGTAAACTGTGTGCCATCAATTTTTGCAAACACTGTAAACACATCTGCAAAGCCACCATTGGTTATCCAACACTTTTGACCATTTAATAAATAATACTTCCCATCTGCACTTAAAGTTGCTGTTGTTTTGGCACTTAAAGCATCGCTGCCACTGTTAGGTTCTGTTAACCCATAAGCACCCTTAAACTCACCACTACCAAGCTTTGGAATATATTTTTGCTTTTGCTCCTCGGTGCCAAAATATAAAATTGGCAAGCTACCAATACCTGTGTGAGCAGCTATAGCAACACTAAAACTATGCCCAGCACCCAAGCCCTCATTTACCAAGGTGGAAGTAATAAAATCTTTACCCAAACCACCATACTCTTCAGGAAAAGAAGTTGCCAATAAACCTTGCTCACCAGCTTTATCCATCAGGCTTTGCATAAGCCCTGGTTGTTGCTTGTCAAGTGCATCAACGACTGGCTCAACTTCTGTTGATATAAATTGGTGACACATATCCATCACCATTTTTTGTTCTTCATTGAAATCCTCTGGTGTAAAGGTTTCCAAGGCATTGCTATCTTTAATAAGCCAAGAACCACCTGAATGTTGAGTTGCCATAATTTGATTATTTTAATTATTTAATTTACTAAATTATCATACACTTTTTGCAATACATTTTTCACTGTTTCTATTTCTTCTTTTGTAATACCAACCAATGCTTCATCCATTGTCTGGTTTGCAATTTCAATAGTTTGGTCTTGTAACTGTTTTGCTGTTGCAGATAAAAAAATGTAGTTCACCCTTTTGTCTGTTGCACTTGATTTTCGTTCTACCAAACCTTGCTTTTCCAGGTTGTGCAAAAGCCGTGTGATGCTTGGTTTGTCTCGATAAGTTTTATCGCAAAGTTGTTGCTGGTTTAGTCCATCTTCTTTCCATAAATGATACAAGATACTCCATTGTTCAATGGTAATTTCTAACCCTGCTAACCGAAAATTTTTTTGCATCCGTCGTGCTATTGCAGCAGCAGCCATTGCATTGATAACGCTATAAAGTTCGCCTCGCTTAAATTGATTGTTTGCCATAATAGTTGTTTATGCAACTATTCAAAGATGAGAGAGTTTTTTTAAATGGCAAAAAGATTTTATTTAACAATTACTAAAAAGTCTTGGTATAGTTGTTGCATTTTTTTCAAATATTTTTAAACATAAAATTATAAAACAATGAAAAAAATATTTATGCTACTGCTGCTTTCAATAACAGTAGTTTTTGCCAAAGCACAACGAGGTTGTGGCTATCATCATTATCAAAATCAAAGGCATTGTGGCATATCTTATTATCCACAACAACGATATTATTCAAATGCGTATTATAGAAGACCTTTGATTGATGTTGTTATTGCACCAAGACCCAGAGTAATTGTTAATACTAATCCTCAATCACAAATGGTGAGAGAATGGGTTGCACCACACTGGGAAGAAAGTAATTATGGAAGAGTGTGGGTTGAAGGACACTATGTGCAAAGAGAAATATACTAATCCTGTCCCTATAAAGAAAAACGAAGCCTTTGTTTAGAAATAAACAAGGTCTTTATTTTTGAGTATCTTCTACAACTGCTGGAATGGTGTATGTGTTGTTTGCAATGGCAATTAAATCTGAAACTTCTAAGCCGTTTCTAAACTCTGTAAATAGCTTTCCATTTTTATAAACCGCTGTGTAAGGAGTAATTTCTATTCTATAAAACAATGGTAAATAATAACTCATTTCCTTACCCAGAATAATGTTTTTGTATTTATTAAAATGGTAGTGATTGTAGAATTTCTTGTCGTCAGCCAATGGTAAATAACTTGGCCCATTCCATACCATTAACAAACTTGAAAGGCTATCCATTTTTTTGGTAATTTCCTTTGCTGTATGCTGGCAATGCTCACAATCTGGCGAAAAGAAAAGTATAACAACCGTTTTGTTTTTGGGCAGATTTGCTTTGGTATAAATGGTTGCACTATCTGTCAATAGTAATTTGATATCGGGATAACCAGTTGTCTTAAAATAAGGAGCAGTTGTATCTTTTGATGGCTGCAAAAAAGCCATTGTAGGAATAAAGAAGATTAAAATAAAAAAACAGTATTTCATTTATAAAAATTTAAAATTAATTAACAAATCAACCTTTCAATTTACCTGCTTCAATCATTCTCATTTGTTTTGCATCTTGCAAAAACTCTGATGCGAAAATAAATTTATTTAGCAATTCATCTTTGCTGTAAATAATTTCCTGATTGTTTCCTTCCCATTGTTTACGACCCTGATGCAGATAAACAATATTATCACCAACTTCCATTACACTATTCATATCGTGGGTAATAACGATTGTTGTGATGTTAAATTCGATAGTAATTTCTTTAATTAGTTTATCGATCAATAAAGAAGTTTGAGGATCGAGTCCGCTATTTGGCTCGTCGCAAAAAAGATATTTTGGATTAAGCACAATGGCTCTTGCAATACCAACTCTTTTTTTCATTCCACCACTAATTTCGGCAGGATATTTTTTGTTGGCTTCCTTTAAATTTACCCTATTTAATACTTCATTTACACGATCCATTTTTTGCTTGTATGTCCACGTGGTAAACATATCCAATGGAAATTTAATGTTATCTTCAACCGTCATACTATCAAACAAAGCAGACCCTTGAAATAACATTCCTATTTGTTGGCGAAGCGATTTTTTTTTGTGCTTATCCATCAGCAACATATCCTCACCATCATATAAAATTTGCCCTTGGTCTGGTTGAAATAAACCCACCATACACTTGGTTAAAACCGTTTTACCACTGCCACTTGTGCCAATAATTAAATTGCATTTACCAGTTTGCAAAACAGCAGATATGTCGTGCAAAATAGTTTTATCGCCAAAGGTTTTTTTTATGTTTTTTATTTCAATCATTGCTTAAATTTAACTTACCCCACTTCCCTCATCAATTTTAGTATCTGGGTTTACAAAATTAAGTTTACCACTTTTATCTTCTGCCATTAAAATCATTCCATTGCTTTCTATGCCACGCATTTTACGTGGTGCGAGGTTGCAAACAACGGTTACCTGCTTGCCAACAATTTCTTCTGGACTAAAGTGCATTGCAATACCACTTACAATGATTCTTTTTTCGAAGCCTAAATCAACTTCAAGCTTTAATAGCTTATCAGCTTTCTCAACTTTTTCTGCCGTTAATATTGTTCCAACCTTTAAATCAATTTTTGCAAAATCATCGAACACAATTTCGTCTTTCACGTTTCTTGTTTCAATTACTTCGTTTCTTGTTTCTTGTTTCTCGTTGTTTTCGTTTCTCGTTTCTTCCACTTTATTTTCTTTATTTTTTAAACTTTTATTCTTTAGTTTTTCTATTTGAAATTCAATCTCACTATCCTCAATTTTCCTGAATAAAATTTCTGGGGCATTAAGACTGTAACCAACTTTCAGCAAATCAACTTTTCCTGCATTTTCCCAATCCAACATTCTATCAACTACCTTCATCATTTTCAACATTTTTTTTGAAGTAAATGGTAAAAATGGATGAATTAATATTGACAAATTAGCCATTAACTGAAGAGATAAATTGATACAATTATCGATATGTTTTTGGTCTTCTTCAGAATATTTACCATCAATTGCTTTACGTTTCCAAGGTTCTTTTATTTGTAAATGAAGATTGCCTCTTTTCGCAAGTTGAATTACTTCAAACTGGGCATCACGGAACTTGTAGTTTTCTAATAAATATTCAACCCTAACCTTTGCATTGTGAATACAGTTTTTTACATCTTTATCATCTTCATCAATAATTTCATTATGAAACTTAGGCACTTTACCACCACATAATTTGTGCATCAATACAAAGCTCCTGTTCACGAAATTTCCCAAAATATCACTCAACTCACTTTTGTAAGATTGGGCAAAACCTTTCCACGTAAACTCACTATCCTTTGTTTCTGGGGCTATGGCAGTTAAGTAATAACGCAAGGCATCAGCCATTTGCCCACCACCATTTTCTGGTTTAATCCAATCGTTTATATAGTCGTCCATTTCAATGCTCCAGCCACGGCTTGTACTCATTTTATCACCCTCCAAATTCATAAACTCATTACTTGGAACATTGGCTGGCAAAATATTTCCATTTAACTTTAACATTACTGGAAAAATAATGGCGTGAAAAACAATATTGTCTTTTCCTATAAAATGAACAAGTTTGGTATCATCATTATACCAATAAGGTTTCCAGTCTTTACCATTATTTAAAGCCCATTGTTTGGTTGCACTGATGTAACCAATTGGTGCATCAAACCAAACGTATAAAACCTTAGAATTGTCTACAGGAACTTTCACACCCCAATCCAAATCTCTTGTAACTGCACGTGGCTGCAAACCCCCATCAATCCAGCTTTTTACTTGTCCTACAACATTTGCACGCCAATCATTTTTATGTTCTTCCAAAACCCATTCACGCAAAAAATCTTCGTGTTTATTTAATGGCAAATACCAATGCTTTGTTGCTTTTTTTATGGGTGCATTTCCACTTAAAGTTGATACAGGATTAATCAATTCTTCAGGGCTTAAACTCTTGCCACATTTTTCGCATTGGTCGCCAAAAGCATTGTTATAGCCACAGTTTGGGCAAGTGCCTTTTATAAATCTATCTGCTAAAAAAGTATTGGTGGCTTCATCATAATACTGTTCGCTTTCCTTTATTTCTAAATCTCCTTTATCGTTCAAATTTTTAAAAAATTCTTGTGCAGTTTCGTGGTGCAATGGCGAAGATGTTCTATGATAAATATCAAACTCAATTCCTACATCTTTAAAATTCTGTTCAATAATGGGATGATATTTATCAATGATAGCTTGTGCAGTTGTGCCTTCTTTCATTGCCTGAATAGGAATAGCTGTACCGTGTTCATCACTTCCACATACAAAAACCACATCTCGTTTTTGCTGCCTTAAATATTTTGCATAAATATCTGCAGGAATATACGCACCAGCCAAATGACCAATATGCTTTAAGCCATTGGCATAGGGCAATGCTGAAGTAATTAAGTATCTGTTGTATTGTTTGCTCATTTAAAAATCAATTGATGCAAATGTAGATGTTGATTGCTTAGCAATATCGTTGATACAAGAATTAAAAGAGAGATGAGATTGGATTTAGATTAGGTGTATTAATCAGTTCTTAACGCCTCTATAGGGTTTAATTTTCCAGCTTTATTTGCTGGATAAACACCAGCTAACAACCCAACACCAGTGCATATTACAACGCCTGTTATTACCCAAACCCAGGGAACAACAAAGCCCGTTTTAAAAACAAAAACAGCAGCCAAATTACCTACCGAAATACCAAGAAAAATTCCTACTAAAGCTCCCATAATACTTATAATCATACTCTCAAAAAGGAATTGATTTTTTACATTTCTGCGAGTTCCACCAAGTGCTTTTATTAACCCAACTTCTCTTGTTCTTTCGCTCACTGCAACTAACATAATATTCATTAATCCTATTGCAGCACCCAACAATGTAATTAACCCTATAGCTCCTGCTGCACCAGATATGATACTTAAAAAACCAATGAACATTTCGGCAAACTTGTCGCTTTTTTCAATCACAAAATTGTCGGCATCTTTTGGTTCAAGCTTTCTTACAGCCCTAAAAACACTAGCAGCTTCGCCTGTTGCCATATCTAAATCAATCACACTATTTACCATTACACCAATTAAGTAAGAGCTTGCAACATCACTAAATTTGCGTGCATTATTGTATGATGTAAAAATAATATCATCAGCTCTACCAAGGCTTGCTCCTTTACTTTTTAGTAAGCCAATTACTCGATAAGGCATTCCACTTACACGAATGATTTTGTCGATGCAGGTTGTAGGTTTATTTCCAAATAATTTTGATGCAACATCACTACCAATAAGGCAAACGCTTCTACCTGTTTCAACATCCAATTTATTAATATTTCTACCTGTTTCAATTTTATAGCCATTTACTTCCAAATAATTTTCATCGCCACCCCAAACTGCACAAATAGGATTGGTTTTTTTAGTTTCATAATTACAATCAATACTTCTTCCCCCACGCAAGTACATACTTGTTTTTGCAGGAAAATTGAAGTTGCGTTTAAAAAATTCTGCGTCTTCTCTTTTAATAGGTTTATTGAGATTTGATTTTTTTTGAATCAATCCTCTTTTAGAAACACTTGCATCACCACCTCCATCGTGACCAAAACGCACATTACTTTCTTTAAATCGAATGTTGAATGCATTTGCCCCCATTGAAGAAAAACTTTCGGTAATACTTTGTTCCATTGCTTTTGTTGCTGTGATAATGCCAATGAGAGCCATTATGCCAAATGCAATGATAGCAACGGTTATACCCGTTCTTAATTTATTGCTTTTAACGGTTGAATATGCTAATAAAAAAGAATCTGTAAGTGTCATTTGAGATTGTTGAACACATCAAAAGTAGTTGGTTTTAATATGACAAGTTTGCCGATTATAAAATAGTTTATTGAGGTATGCAGTGCAAAAATTTGCCATATCGTTTGATAATTTTTTTGAGGCAAGCAATCGTTTGCAAAAACAATTGAACACAAGCATCATTACCTAAATTAATTTAGCAAAGATTTATTTTATATGAAAAAAATTGCTTCGCTCATTTTGTGTCTGATAACCATTAATGGTTTTGGTACTACTTATTATGTTTCTACAACTGGTTTGGATACTTATGTTGGAACAAGCATTGCTGCTCCTTTTGCAACAGTTGCCAAGGCTTTATCCAAGGCTATTGCAGGAGATACAATTTATGTGAGAAGTGGAACTTACACATTAACTGCAAGGCTCAATATTACAAAGTCAGGAACGAGTACAAACAACATTACACTATCTGCTTACCCAGCTGATGTAACATCTGTTTATCCAATTGATGGCAGACCAATATTAGACTTTTCCTCCCTTGCAGTAGGTTCAAGTAATCAGGGTATCCAAGCAAAAAATGCTTCGTACTGGAGAATCTATGGATTAAAAATAAAAGGTGCTGGCGATAATGGAATGTTGGTTGACAATTGCAATAATTTTAGAATTGAGCTTTGTGATTTTTTTAGAAGCAGGGATGCTGGTTTTCAAATAAGAAATCAATCTCATCATTGCCTGATATTAAATTGCGATTCTTATGAAAATGCAGATTTAGGAACAGGCACAACAACACTAGGAGGAAATGCAGATGGCTTTGCTCCAAAGCTGGATTTGGGAGATAGCATTACTTTTAGAGGTTGCAGGGCTTGGTTAAATTCTGATGATGGATGGGATGGTTATTTAAAAGCTACAGAAGCTGGCTTGTCAGATGGAATGACGACTATTTTAGAAAATTGCTGGACCTGGCGTAATGGTTATTATTGGTTTGATGGTTCTACAACCGCAGCAGAAAATGGAAATGGTTTTAAAATGGGTGGAAGTGCCAATAAAGATCAGGCACATAATTTTATTTTAGTGAAATGTTTATCATTTTATAATAAAGCAAAGGGATTTGACCAAAATAATAATGCAGGTTCTATCAGCCTATACAATTGTACTGCCCACAAAAATGGCGATAATGATTATGGATTAAATAGTACAGGTGTAACTTATGCTACAGGTTCGGTTTTTACTGTAAAAAATTGCAATTCTTTAGGTACCAAAGGCACTACTTTTAAAACAGGTACTGTAAAATCTAACAATAGTTTTAGCACTTCAACAACCAGTTCAAATTATACAAGTATTGATACTACTGGAGTTTCTGGAAAAAGAAAAATAGACGGTAGTCTTCCAGATATTGGATATATGCATTTGGCACAAGGTTCTGCATTAATTAATGGAGGTGCTCTATTGCCAACAGTTAGTTACTACGATACAATGGGGCTTAGGTATTATGGTTCTGCTCCAGATATTGGTTGTTTTGAAAGTAATTATTCTTTGCCTGTTAGTTTAGTAAGTTATGAGTTGAAGAAATTGGAAAAAGAAATCAGCAATAGCTGGATAACTGCAACAGAAATAAATACATCGCATATTAATATACAAAGAAGCATTGATGGAAAAGAATTTATAACTGTAGGTCTTGTGAAAACTAAAGGTGCTGCAAAATATGAGTTTAAAGATGTATTAACAACAAGCCTTGAATTAAATACAGGTTTATATTACAGACTGGAAATAGTTGATAATGATGGGTCAAAAACTTACTCACTAACTAAATATATTGCACTTGATAGCAAGCAAGAGTCAATTAATATTTATCCTAATCCTGCAAAAAATTTTATTAATATTAATTGCTTAGAAAGCAAAGAAATTTTAATAACTGATTGTTTAGGTAGAACTATTTTAAACGTTCTTAACCCAAATACACCTGTTCATACAATTAATATTGAGTACTTAAGCAAAGGGATTTTTTATGTAAAAATAATTAAGAAAAAAGGCGATTCTTTTGTAATGAAATTGATAATTGATTAAAACAAAAAAGGATAGGCAGATAATATCTGCCTATCCTTTTTTAATAATAATTTTAATGTTTTATGCTTCTGTAGCACCCTCAAGTAAAACGGTAGTTTTGTTATTTAACACTTCAACAAAACCGCTTTGAATGGTATAATTTTTAAATTGAGTTTTTGTTTCTAAAACTTTTAAATTGCCTTTACCCAAAGCACTTACAAGGGGGGCGTGTTTCTCCAAAACTTCAAACAAGCCACTAATGCCAGGCATTTGCACACCATAAACATTGCCACTATAAAGTTTTTTCTCTGGAGTTAATATTTCTAAAATCATTATTAGTAGTTATTAGTTCATCATTTTCTTTCCTTTCTCAATAGCATCTGCCAAAGTTCCTACAAGGTTAAATGCTGCTTCTGGATATTCATCTACTTCACCATTTAAAATTGAGTTGAACCCGTTGATAGTATCTTCAATGCTTACAAACACACCTTTTAAACCTGTAAATTGTTCTGCCACGTGGAAAGGTTGAGATAAGAAACGTTGTATTTTTCTGGCACGAAATACAGTTGTTTTATCTTCATCACTCAACTCATCCATACCTAAAATTGCAATAATATCTTGTAACTCTTTATAACGTTGTAAAATCAATTTAACCCTGTTTGCACATTCGTAGTGAGCTTCACCAACAATTGCCGGAGTTAAAATTCTTGAAGTAGAATCTAATGGATCAACCGCAGGATAAATACCTAAATCGGCAATCTTACGACTCAATACTGTTGTAGCATCCAAGTGAGCAAATGTTGTTGCAGGAGCCGGATCTGTTAAGTCATCTGCAGGTACATAAACTGCTTGCACAGATGTAATAGAACCATTTTGAGTTGAAGTAATACGCTCTTGCATCAATCCCATTTCTGTAGCCAAAGTTGGTTGGTAACCCACCGCTGAAGGCATACGACCTAACAAAGCTGATACCTCAGAACCTGCTTGTGTGAAACGGAAGATATTATCTACGAAGAACAAGATATCTCTACCTTTTCCTGTGCCATCTCCATCTCTAAAATATTCAGCAATAGTTAAACCAGATAAAGCCACACGAGCTCTTGCTCCTGGAGGTTCGTTCATTTGACCAAACACGAAAGTAGCTTTACTATCTTTCAAACCTTCCATATCCACTTTGGTTAAATCCCATCCACCTTCTTCCATACTGTGTTTGAAATTGTCGCCATATTTCATAATACCAGCTTCAATCATCTCACGCAATAAATCATTTCCTTCACGAGTTCTTTCTCCCACACCAGCAAACACTGATAATCCACCGTGTCCTTTAGCAATATTATTAATCAACTCTTGAATCAATACTGTTTTACCCACACCAGCACCACCAAACAAGCCAATTTTACCACCTTTTGCATAAGGCTCAATAAGGTCAATTACTTTAATACCTGTAAATAAAATTTCAGATGCTGTACTTAGGTTCTCAAACAATGGTGGTTTGTTGTGAATTGGACGACCACCAACTTTACTTAACTGTGGTAAACCATCAATAGCATCGCCTGTTACGTTGAACAAACGACCATTAATTCCTTCACCAATAGGCATCGCAATTGCTTTACCAGTATCGGTTACAGCCATTCCACGAACCAATCCTTCGGTACCATCCATTGCAATGGTTCTAACACTGTCTTCCCCTAAATGTTGTTGTACTTCCAATACAAGAACA
>JANYEP010000260.1 GCA_025363075.1 Chitinophagaceae bacterium
CCTGGAGAACCACCTGAACCACCAAAAAATGGTGGCTTAAATACCTTGATATATGCAATGTCGTTCATATTAAGACTGCCAACCATATCAGCATCAGAGTGCATTTCATCTACAAAAAAATCTGTGGTTTGATGTCTCCATTTCACAACAGTTTCACCATCTTGCTGCACAATTTGCAAGCCTGGTACAAGCCCTTGCAAATAAGTAAAAACTGTTTGTGCTGATTGTGCTGACAAGTCTTTTGTAATATCAAACTGATAAGCATCGCCACCATTAAACAAGCCTGTGGCATAAGTATTATCCAGTAAATCTTCTGTTGATTTTGCTCTTGCTTTTACTGTTACTTCTTCCAGCACTCCAGAGCCTTTAATTTTTGCGAGCCTGCTATATTCTTCATCCAATTTTCTTTGCCTTTCAAAGAAAGCATAGTTAACAGCAGCATATTTACTAATGATGGTATCTAAATTGTTTTTTGATGGCGTGTTAAATAAGCCATTGCTAAATGCTACTTCAGCTGATTGATTGAGTTTTTTGTTGCCTAAAAAAGTGTAAAATACTTTCATCGTATCAAAGAAAATAAAATTCGATTTTCCAAAACTTCCATCTTTTCTTAGTGGTAAAATAAATTGCTTTTTACTGCTATCCTTTGCCTGCAAAAACAGGAAGATGTCAGGTTTTACTATCAAATCATTTTTATCAATTCCAAAAGTTTTTCCTTCGATTTGCAAGTAAGAGCTGTCTTTTTTATATCCTGTATAAGGCATTTTGCCATTCAAGATTTGTTGCCAGTTGTACTTTCTCCAGCCATTGGTTAGCATCACCAAATCCAGGTGTTGCAGTGTTGTTTCATCATTGTTTAAAAAGTAGTAAGCAGGATTGTAAACAGTGCCTTTTATATCACCACTCAACAACAATTGAGAGTATATGTTTGTTGCAGAATCAGCAACAACATTGTAATCAGTAATGGCTACAGACATATTGCTGAACAAGGTATCTGGAACAACAATATCAATGGTGTTTTTGCCACGTTTTGCAAGGCTTTTAGCCAATGTTTCAATGCGTGGATTAAATTGGTAATTTTCATTTTTTACAAATACAATTCTCTCTGCCAAAGGCAAATAATTATCGTTGAATAATGTGAATTGCAAAATTCCAGTTGGAAAACTATCAGTAGGAATTTGCAAAGTTTGTGTGGTTTTATTGGTAAGTTTTATGGAAGCTCTGTAAATCACTTCCTCGCCAGCAAAGGCAAAGAGTTTTACATATTTTTTATCATCACTTACATCATCACTTCGTTTAATGGTTACCACTGCAAGTTTGCCCAGGTTTTGCACCTGCATTGCAATGCCACTTGTTGCAACCAAAGGCAATGCTTTTGTGTGTTCTATACCAGTAAATTCATCTTTGTAAAATGCTATGTATTGGTTTTGTGTTGTTGGATTAGCTATGTAAATTGTTCCCATTCCATCGTGATCAATTTTTATGGAATCAATAACTTCACCAAGATTATTTTTCACAATGCCTTTCACATTAATTGGCTGTCCAAATTGGTTAGTTGCTTTAAACGCAACAAAGCTGCCAATGCCGTTTATTATATCACCGCCTTCAGGAAAAAAATCAAGTGTTGTTTTAACTGTCGATGTTTGTGATTGTGGAGTTTTAGATTGAATAACAGTAATGTATTTGCTAAAGAAAAAAGCAGAATCGCTGTTCAACATCCATTTTGTATAAGCTCTCACGTGAAGGCTTGTTCCAAGATATTTTTCAGGAATTACAAACTGTCCTTTTGCCGATGATTGAAACACAGGAAAAGCATCGTGCCTAACCAATGTTCCTTTATCATCATACCAGTCTGTGTAGAAGTTTTTGCTTTGCACAGACGGCATATTGCCATCCATTATATATGCTTTAAACCAAATAGTTTCGCCTTTGCTATATGCAAGTTTATCAAAGTGAATAAACACTTTTTCTTGTGCATAATCATTGGCAAATTTGTTTAAGAGGCTGTCTTGAGATTGAGAAGAAGATACACTACAAATTGAAATAGTAGCGATGAGAAAAAGACCTAAATATTTACGCATTTGTTGCTGTTATTTTGATTGCTTAGGATTGACTTATTATTCGCTGTAAAGATTAAATCATTTTAAAAAGTGAAGAAATAAATTAGATTAACAAACTCTCAATTCTTTTAAAACCCTCACTTGCAGACATTCCCTTCCAAAGAATTTCATAAATAGTGTGAGCAATAGGAATATTAGCTTTCACCATTTCATTTTTTATATCAATGCACTTGCTTGCGTTATATCCTTCAGCAACCATATTCAACTCAAGCTGAGCAGCCTTAACGCTATAGCCTTTACCAATCATATTTCCAAAAGTTCTATTTCTGCTATACAAGCTGTAACACGTTACCAGCAAGTCTCCCAGGTAAACAGACGATGAATAATTAATGTTCTTTTGCTCCTCTTCTGTTTCATTATTCCACACCAGTAATTTTAAAAATCGCACCATTTCATCGGCAGCATTGGTAATGTAAACACTCAAAAAATTATCACCATATTCAAGACCGTGTGCAATACCTGCACCCAGGGCATAAATGTTTTTCAAAATCGCTGCAAACTGCACGCCTTCTACATCGTGGTTGGTTACAACGTTTAAATAATCTGTTTTAAAATACTGTGCAAGCTCTTTTGCAGCAGCTTCATCTTTACCGCTAAAAGTTAAGTAACTCAACTTTTCGCTGGCAACTTCCTCTGCGTGACAAGGACCTAGAACTGTATAATAATTCTCTATTCCAAAACCAAATTCCTCTTGCAGAAAATCATTCAGTAATTGGTTTTTTGCAGGCAAAATTCCCTTGATTGCCGAGATGATTTTTTTACCTTTCAACGCATTTTTATCCAACTGTTTCAAAGCATCTTCTATATAAGCACTTGGCGTTGCAATCACCAAAACATCACTGTTTGCAACGGTTTCAGCAATATTGTTGCTTAAAGAAAGCTGGCTCACATTAAAATATGCAGCGTGTAAATAATGTGGGTTATGCCTACGAGTTTTTATGGTTTTAATGGTATCATTATTCCTAATCCACCAGTTAATGTTATTGCCATTATCAGTTAAAAGTTTTGCAAGAGCCGTAGCCCAGCTTCCACTTCCTATCATTCCAAATTGCATAGCTGCTATATTTGTTTTTACAAATGTAATTGTGTTTTAACGCAAAGAAACAAATCAACTATATTACCAAACAACAAATCTCCGATATGAATTTCAGATTTTTATTTTTTGCCTTTTTATTTTTTACTTTCTATAGCTGCACTCCAAAAAACAATCTTCCAACCGTAGCTTTTGTTGATGCTTTTGAAGATGCAACCATTGGCAAAGCAAAACAAGGTTTCTTTGATGCACTTAAAAAAAATGGTTTTAGTGAAGAACAAAAAACAATCAACGTTATTTATAGAAATGCACAAGGCAGCGATATAACGCTCAATCAGATTATTCAATATTGCAAAACACAACAACCAACTTGCATTGCAACTTGCCCTACAACGCCCACCATTGCTGCATTGCAGAACATTAAAGACATTCCTGTGTTTATGATGGTTGCACCAGAACCAAGCCTGATGAAACTAAACAATAAAGATGGTAAAGCACCTGCAAACCTATTTGGCGTTGGCGAAAACCTTGGCTACATTGATACCTCATTTACACTCATTCAAAAACTGTTGAGCAAAAAAGAAAAGCTAAAAGTAGGAATGATTTTTAACCAAAGTGAACCACAAAGTGTAGATGCTTTACAACGAATAAAAAGTCTTGCAACTACTATGAACATTGAGCTTGTGGCTTTGCCTGTAAATGCAAGTGCAGATGCACAATTGGTTACCCAGTCTTTACTGGCACAACAAATAGATGCTTTTTTTGCCAACCCAGACAATGTTGTTTTCGCTTCTTTTGAAACCATTATTAAATCTTGCAACAATGCCAAAGTGCCTGTGTTTACAAGCGAATCTGGCTTGGTAGCTCGTGGTGCAGTGGCTGCTTATGGTGCAGATATGTATCAATGGGGTTATCAGGCAGGTGAACAAGCTGCACAATATTTAAAAACAAAATCTACCAGCAACCTGCATTGGGAAATGGTGAAACTGAGAAAGAAAGTTTATAATGCCAAAGCAGCACAAACTTTTGGAATCAGCATTGGTGAAGGGTTTGAGGAAATAGTGAAATTGGGAGGGTCGGAGTAAAAAACTCTCCCTATGTAAATGGAAGATTCAAGCCCGAACTGAAGCACAATAAAGAACAAATGATGAGGCAATATTCGTTCAAGCCCCAATAATGCCAAACCTAATATTGGTAGCAGTTTTATTCAGCTAATCTATTAATCAAATCCATTCTTTCATGAAGAATTCTAATGACTTCTATTTCAACCCCTGCTAATATGCTATAAAATATTATGTGTTTACCTATTTTAAGTCCAAACAAATGTCCACTTATTTCATTGTAGCTTTTTCCAATATTGGGATTTTCTGCAATTAGCTTACACGAAGATTTAATTGTTTGATAATATTTTTCAGCTTGATTTTCCGACCATTGAGTTTTTGTGTAGTTCCAGATGTCATTCAAATCATCAATTGCTTCTTGTCTTAATGTTAGTTTAAGCATTTTTCATTTTTGAAGATTTTAGTTTGGTCAAATGTGCGTCAAAATCAAAGTTTTCAACTCTTGGACTTTCAAGTCCTTTTTGAATTGCATTTTTTAACGCTATGACTTTACTTTCTTCATCTTCTAATAGTCGAAGTCCTGCTCTAACTACTTCACTAACGTTTTTATATCGTCCAACTGAAACTTGGCTACTTACAAAATTGTCAAAATAATTACCGAGTGATATTGATGTATTTTTCATTTTATAAAAGCTTTTGCCAAAAATACCAAAAATTGGTAAATGTTAAAATAAAATTTCGTTACAATTATTAAACACTTTTCAAATTAAGGGTGTTTCGGAAAAATTGCTACCAACGAAAAAGGCTTGGCGTTGTTGGGGAATTAGCATTCCGTCAGCCGATAACCGAAGTATGATAATTGCAATATTGCTGGTGTTTTATTAATAGCCAAATTTATAACGTCAAGCCC
>JANYEP010000048.1 GCA_025363075.1 Chitinophagaceae bacterium
ATTAAAAAAAACGACTTTGGTATTTGATGTTACACTTCCATTGCTATTGTTCCAAGGGCGACCTAAGAAATATAGTGTAGCCCCCGTGTTTGATGGAATTTTACAATCTCGAAACAGGTAACCATAGGTTTGCCCAATAGGAGTATTTGCAGCAGTTATAAAAGAATTTCCACTGGTAGTTCTTGACTTTGCATAAATAACACAGCTATCATAAATAGCTACTGCATTACCATAAATAAAATCTACAATACCATCTATATAGCATTTGTAAAAATAATGTCGTGGTGTGCCACTACCTTTTGTAAGCAGGGTATCCTGATTACCCAAAAACCTACAATTTTTAAAAGCAGCCCTATCGGCATTAATAAAAACTGCTAATGCTTGTGAGCCAGTAACACCAGCAGCTACTGCACTATCAAAATTGAATGTATTAAAAAATGAGACGTTAACAGCTACAAAGTCTGCTGCATTAACAATTATAGTAGCACAATTTTGCCCTATAGTTCCTCCGCCAGGCAATACTCTACCAGCAAAATCGTTAAAATAAATAACAACATTGGCAACACTCTCTCCTATCAATTGAATATTGGGCTTGTTGCTTGGAATAACAACTTTTTCGTTGTACTTGCCATTTTTTATATAAATAACCCAAGCAGTTGTACTGTTTGTTGGTGCAGCATCAATAGATGCCTGAACTGTTGTGTAATCACCACTACCATCTTTGGCTACAACCTTGTTGTATTGGGCATTTGCAGCAATGGTAAGAAATGAAAATAGAATCGCGAATAGGAAATTTTTTTTCATATTAAGAATCGTTTAGATGTGAAGTTAGAGGAATAAAAAAACAAGAGTGAATATGGCCATTCAATCTTTTATGCAAACGATTACAATTTGGTGGATCTTATGTGGTAGCAGAGTTATTAAAATTTTCTACTATCCTTTCAACTGGTAGATTTCTTTGTTGTTTCTTCCAAAACCATCGTAATCTAAACCATAACCCACAACAAATTTGTTGGGAATGCTAATGCAACAATAATCAATTTGTAGGGGGTAAACAGTAGCTTCTGGTTTATGGAGCAATGTTGCAATTTTTAATGAAGCAGGTTGTTGCACCTCAAGTTGAGGCAGAAAACTATGCAATGTTTTTCCTGTGTCAATAATATCTTCAACTACAATTACGTGGCGGTCGTTGATATTGGAATCCAAACCAATAGATGTAATTACGTGCCCTGTAGATTGTGTACCCTTATATGATGCCAATTTAATAAAACATATTTCAGCATCAACAGTAATTTCTTTAAACAAATCTGCAGCGAACATAAAAGAGCCATTTAGTATCGCAACAAACAAAGGCTTTTTACCTGCATATTCTTTGTTAATTGTTTGTGCAATTTCTTTTATTTTTTCCTGCAATGTTTCCTGAGAAATGAAGGGAACAAATACTTTATCCAGCACTTTTAGTTCACTCATAAATTAGTTTATTGTAGATGATATTGTAGAATTGTTTGAAACTGCTAAACTCATTTTAGGAGGTATAGGAGCTTTGCTACGCAAGTATATTTTTTCGCCAACCAGTGGATTTAATTTTTTATGTGTACTGTTATATTCCACAAGAGCATCCATTCTCACACCTTCTTTTTGCGATATATAATGCAAGGTTTCGCCTACTGCTGTAATATGAAAATCGTTAGCACCTTTCTTTTGCTTTTTCTCTAAATAAATCAATTGATTTTTATCTACAATATCCATTGCATCCATATCATTAAACTCAAGAAGTTTAGCGAACGAAATATTGTATTGCGAAGCCAAAGCTAACATTGATGTGCCTTCTGCTGCATAAATTACCTTAGAACCATTAACAGTAAAAATACCATTTGGATAAGTTTCTTCTTTTTTTACTTCTAACTTCACATCAGCTTTTTTTGTTTCTACTTCATCTTTTTCGTCTTCAACAATGGTAGTTTTTATTTGTGTTTTACTAATTGTTTTTGCTTCATTTTTATCAGCAGAGGCAGTGTAAATTGTATCAATAATATTATTCTTACTTCTGTTATATGCCAAAATTGAGTATTGATTCAAATTGTAATCATCAATTACCTTTATCAAGTTTTGAGGATAATCACTTTCTGTAGCATAACCAGCTTTTTTCAATCCTTTTGCCCAGCCAATAAAATCGAGTGGATTAAGTGAAAAAAGAAAATTGTAATGTTCACGAGTTTTTAAAAAATTAGAATGATCTTTATATGAATCTTCAACAGATGCATATTTTCTAAAGCACTCTTGGTTAGCATCATCATCGTGGTAAACTTTCTCTCCAGTCCAATCAAGTTTACATTTAATACCAAAATGATTGTTAGATTTTATGCTTAAATCGCTTTCACCATATTGCGATTCCAAAATACCTTGTGCAAGTGTAATGGCAGCAGGAACACCCGTTCTTTGCATTTCTTTAATTGCAATTTCTTTGTATTTTTCAACGTAAGCAAAACCTCTTTCTTTTTGCGAAAAAGAAATAAGGCTAACAAATAAACCTACTATTACTAATAATTTCTTCATTTAAAATTTCTTTTTAATAAGCATCAATCCATCTCTTACAGATAGAATAATCTGCTCAGTTTTTTCATCATTTGCAACGTACTCGTTAAAAGCATTAATTGCAATGGCATTTTTGCCTTTTATTTCTTCTTCAAGCACTTGACCGTGAAAAAGCACGTTGTCTGCAATAATCAAACCACCATTATTTAGCATTGGTAAAACCAAATCATAATAATTGATATAGTTTGTTTTATCTGCGTCAATGAACACCAAATCCCACTTTTTATTGAGTGTAGGAATGATTTCTAAAGCATTTCCAAGGTGCAAATGTATTTGATTTGCCTTAGGCGAACTGCTAAAATTTGCTAAGGCAGTGTTAGCATCTGCTTCACGCAGTTCAATGGTGTGCAGTTCACCATTAGGCTGCAAACCTTTAGCCAAGCACATTGCACTATAGCCTGTAAAAGTTCCAATTTCAAGAATATTTTGGGGTTTTGTAAGTTCACTTATAAATGTTAAAAATTGTCCTTGCACCCAACTGCTTTGCATATGCTGATGAGGATGTTGTTCTAAAGTTTTTTGATGAACAGCAAATAGAGCTTCATCGTGGATAGAACTTAGTTTAGTTATATATGCTTCTGCCAAAGGGTTTACAATGTCCATTTGATAATATTCATTTAATACAATAACGAAAAAAAGACGAAAAAATTAGATGAAAGCTCTTACATATTTGCACGAAACTGTAATTTGTTTTTTAATAATTTTACGCAGTGAAATATTTACTCATTTTTTTATTACTTCTTTCTTCCATTTGCCAGGCACAATTGCCTCCAATTGGTCAATGGAGGGAACATTTAAACTATCAATCTGCCATTCAGGTTATTAAAGGAGATAAAATATATTGTGCTACCACAAATGCAGTTTTTAGTGTTGATGGAGATGAAGTTGAAAGATATAGCAGGGTAACAGGTCTTAGTGAAACTGGGGTAAATTGCATTGCGTGGGATGAAACTACCAGTCAATTGATTATTGCTTATAGCAACAGCAATGTTGACATACTTAAAAATGGTATCGTAAAAAATATTGGCGATATTTTGCGAAGCACAATTGCTGGCAACAAAACCATTTACAGCATTTATTGCAATGCAGGTTTTGCATATTTATCTACTGGCTTAGGAATTATAGTACTCGACCTTGAAAAATATGAAATAAAAGATACCTGGTTTATTGGTAATGGTGGCAGTCAAATTATTGTAAATGCAGTTGCAAAAGATGCTAATTATTTTTATGCAGCCACAGCACAGGGTTTAAGGCAGGCATCGTTATTAAATGATTTATCCAACTATACCAATTGGCAGATAATTGGTAATGCAGATGCTGTGGTAAATGTTGTTAATTTAAACAACAATATTATTATTCAAAAAAATGATTCAATATTTAAAATAATTAATAATAATTATATATTGATATACAATGATATAAATTACTTTATAAAAAATATTTCATCATCAGAAAACAAGCTACTTGCTTGCGAAACTGATGTAAATGGCAATAGCAAGGTTGTTCAATTGGATGAAAATGGAACTTTGATAAAAACATTCATTTTACCTATATTTATTAATAAACCAAAATTTGTAATATTATATAATACAGATATTTGGATTGCAGATTCAATTAGTGGGCTTTCAAAAAATATTACAGAAAATTTTATTCCAAATGGTCCACCAGGCACAGCAGATGGACAAATGATTTTTGTTAATAACACACTTTATGCAGCTGCAGGAAGTATAAATGACAACTGGAATTACCAGCATAATAAAAACGGTATTTACTCTTTTTCAAATGATATATGGAACTTTAAAAATTATTATAACACTCCAGCCTTAGATTCACTTCCTGACTTTATAACACTTGCCAACAACAAAAAAGACAATACACTTTGGGCTGGAAGCTATATTGGAGGATTGGTTGCTTTTACAAACGACAGCATTACCATTTACAAAAAAGGAAATTCTACTTTAGAAGGAGCTATTGGTGATGAATATACTGTAAGAATTAGTGGTTTGGCTTTCGACCACAATAACAACTTGTGGATTGGTAATTATGGAGCTCCCAATATTTTGCACGTTAAAAAAATAGATAATAGTTTTAAGGCGTTTTCTGTTCCTTTTAACTTAAATGAAAATGCTATTGGGCAAATATTGGTGGACGATAACAATAATATCTGGATGCTAAGTCCTAAAGGCAATGGGCTCATTTGCTTCAATTATGGAAACAATATCGATGACACAAGTGATGACCAATGGCGATATTTCAGGCAAGGTTTAGGCAATGGAAATTTGCCAAGCAATA
>JANYEP010000123.1 GCA_025363075.1 Chitinophagaceae bacterium
ATTTTTTAGCTAAATAGCTAAAAAATTACTCAAATAAACACAAATAAAAAAGTCCCGAAATATTTTTCGGGACTTTTTTTATATTAAAAATTGCTTTGGTTATTTAACAAATTTTTGGGTAGTAATATTACCCTCTGCATCGTTAAATACAATTATATAATTTCCAGATTGCAAATTAGCAACATCTAAATTAATTTGTGTAGTGCCTTGTTGAACAGCTTGATTAACTAATGTTTTACCATCTAAGGTTGTAATTCTAACATTAGAAACAACGGTAGTTTTGGGATAAGAAACGATCAAGTTAGATTTAACAGGATTAGGGAAAACCTCCAATTTGATTGATTTTTTTGGAGTTACAGCAACAACATTACTGTACTTAAAAGTGCCATCATTATCAACAAATTTTACTCTATAATAAGTTGTTACATCAAGCACTTTTGAATCAGTAAATTCATAGTTGTTCAGGTGTGCTGCTTTAATAGTGGCAACTGTATTGAAATTTTTTGAATCAACACTTTTTTCAACAACATAGTTTGCAACATTCGTTTCGCTTGCAATAACCCACCAAACTTTCGCATTTCCAGCATCGTTTTTTGTAGCGTTAAAACTTAATAACTGAATTGGTAGAGAAACAGGAACTACTTGAACACCTCTAAATGCTGTGTTTGTTGGTGCAGACATAATTTTTATAGGAGCAGCAGTTGGTGCAACACCATAACCTGTTGCATCTACAAATGCATTTAAAGGAGAACCACTTTTAACTGCTGATAATGCAACTGTTGAACCAGTTGTAACCCCAGTCATTGCTCTATAATTACTTGCAGCATCCATTATACCTGTTGAATCCCAATTTCCCGTGCTTCCATTTAATGAATATTTTTTAATACCTGACGGATTACCCCCATCATCAGCTAAATACAAAGTATTTAGTCCTGCTGGTCCACCTGGTAAGCTAGTCATATAAATACTATTTGCAGTTAAAGTAAGTGAAATGCCTGGCAATGGAGCAATTGTATCAGCTGAAGATGCAATTGTTGGAAACCCATTTAATTTACCAACTCTTGATATTGTTCCAGAACCATCACCAACGATTAAATTACCACCGAAGGGTTGAATGGTTCTTAAATTACTAATTTTAGGAGTTATTAATACAGCAGTATCATTGCCTAAACCAGTACATCCAAAAGGAACATATTTTACACCACCAGTATTACCAACATACCAAAAACCAGTTCCATCATTAGAAGCTGCACATCTTGCATTACCCTTTGATTTTGTAGTATCCATTAAAGTTGATGTATTCGCAATGCCACTCATCGCAATTCTTGCTAATGTTCTATTAGTTCCTGCAACACCCGAAATGGTTGCTATGCCTGTGTCTGCATTGTGACCTGTCATTATAAAAAATGAGCCATTTGCAGAGATTGTTAGGTTGGCTTCATTTGAAGAAGAACCCTGAGCAACAATTCTATTATTACCACCAGTAGCCATAGCTGTAGTATAAGGTAATTGAATAGTTTGAACTACTGTTGCAGGTGTTGTAGTTGGGTTTATTTCAACTAAAGAAATAGGAGCCGATTTATTTGTTAGAGCAGCCCCACCACTTCCAACTTGCACCACCACCAAATTACCTGGCGTAAATGCGGTTTGGTTTATTCCTGCTAATGGTAATCCAAACCCTAAGAAATAAGTAAAAATTTTTTTCATAAATTATTTTTTGTTTACACAAATATATAGCTGCGGATATTTTTTTCCTTGTTTTCAACGAAAAAGTTAATAAGTAAACGAAAACACATTTGGTAAAAATATTTCATCCACTACATTTGCAGCGGCAGGTCTTACACGACCAGCTCCTGCTGAAACTCCCCAGGGTAGGAATACAGCAAGGACAGGTGGTTGAGCGGTGCGATGTGAGTAGCCTGCCATTTTTTATTAAAAAAATATAAAGGGGTATTTTAAATTTTATCAATTAAAATCAGCCCACAAGTTCAATTTTTATGAAATTTTTTATCGACACAGCAAATCTTGCCCAAATAAGGGAAGCCAATGAACTTGGTATTTTAGATGGAGTAACAACCAATCCATCTTTAATGGCTAAAGAAGGTATTAAAGGAAATGATGCAATTCTAAATCACTACAAAACTATTTGTGAAATTGTTGATGGT
>JANYEP010000129.1 GCA_025363075.1 Chitinophagaceae bacterium
AAACTTAAATCAATATCTTCAGTTAACAATTTATCGGCTTCAATTTTTGCCAATTCCAACAATTCTTTATCATCAACAATGGAAGCCAACTTAAAATTCAAAGCACCACTTTGCCTTGTACCTTCAATATCACCTGGGCCACGAATTTCCAAATCTTTTTCAGCAATTTTAAACCCATCATTTGTTTCGCACATTATATTGATGCGTTTTCTTGCCTCAACGCTGCTTTTGCTACCCATTAATAATATACAATAGCTTTTTTCACTGCCACGCCCTACCCTTCCTCTCAATTGATGCAGTTGAGATAAGCCAAATTTTTCTGTACTTTCAATTACCATCACACTTGCGTTAGGAACATTTACACCAACCTCAATTACTGTGGTAGCAACCATTATTTGACATTCGCCAGAAACAAATCTTTGCATATTTGTTTCCTTTAAATCTGATTTCATTTTGCCGTGCAGCATTGCAATATTGTATTGATGTTCGGGAAAATAACTTTTCACTTGTTCATACCCTTGCATCAAATCTTCATAATTAAGCTTTTCACTTTCTTCAATTAATGGATAAATAAAATAAGCCTGCCTTCCTTTTGCAATTTCTTCTTTCACAAAATCCATTACTTGTGTACGTTTATTTTCATTCCTGCTTACAGTTGTAATAGGAATTCTACCTGGAGGCAATTCATCCATCACGCTATAGTCAAGGTCGCCATAAGCAGTCATAGCAAGGGTTCTGGGAATTGGTGTTGCTGTCATTACCAAAACGTGAGGTGGAATTGTAGCTTTCTTCCAAAGTGCTGCACGTTGTGCAACACCAAAGCGATGTTGCTCATCAACAACCACAAAACCAAGGTTTTTAAACTGTACAACTTCTTCTATCAAAGCGTGTGTACCAACAATAAAATGTATGGTATCTTCTATTAAGCCTTTTAAAATTTCCCTGCGTTCTTTTACCTTAGTACTACCAGTTAAAATTCTTACAGTAATGCCTGTATCTTTTAGTAAATCTGTTAAGGAATTATAATGTTGTTGAGCCAAAATTTCAGTTGGTGCCATTAAACAACTTTGATATCCATTGTCAGCAGCAATAAGCATAGAAAGCAATGCCACTATGGTTTTGCCACTACCAACATCACCTTGCAACAAACGATTCATCTGATAACCACGAGCCGTATCTGTTCTGATTTCTTTTAATACTCGCTTTTGTGCATTGGTTAATGCAAAAGGTAAATGATTGTTATAAAAAGTATTGAAATAGTCGCCCACTTTTTCAAACACAACACCTTTAAAAGCTTTGTGGCGTTGAATTCTAACCAATGCCAATCGAACTTGTGCAATAAATAATTCTTCAAATTTTAATCTACGAATTGCCTCTTCAAACTCATCTTCATCTTTAGGAAAATGAGCAGCACGATAAGCCACATTTCTATCTATTAACTTCAACCTGCTCATTATATCAGCAGGCAAATTTTCTTCAATATCTTTTGGTTGAAGTTGGGTAAATAATTGATGGGATAACCTTGAAATATTTTTAGAACTTAAACCCCTTATTTTTAATTTTTCTGTGGTAGAATAAATGGGTTCTAAAAATATTTTTCCACCAGCTTTTTGTGGCACAAAAATTTCCAATTCAGGGTGTGCCATTTGTGGCTTACTGTTAAAGAATCCTACTTTACCAAACAGTAAATAGTCAGTTCCTTCAACCAATATTTTTTGTACATAACTAATGCCTTTAAACCATACTAATTCAAGTTCACCAGTTTTATCTCTAATGCTTGCTACCAAACGCTTTCCTTGCTTCTCTCCTATCAATTCAAACCATTGTAAACGCCCAGCAACTTGTATATATTCTGTTTGAAAATTAATACTTGAAATTGGTTCTACTTTTGTTTTGTCAATATGCCTGAAAGGGAAATGATCAAGCAAATCCTGAAAGGAAAAAATACCCAATTCTTTCTTCAATAAATCTCCACGTAAAGGACCAACACCTTTAAGGTATTCAATAGGCGATGATAATATATTAGGCGTGGTATTGATGGTATTGCTTGTCTGTTATTTGCGACAAATTTATGTGTTTCTATAAAGTTTTTTATAAACAAAACAAAGCCCATAGAATTTTAACTATGGGCTTTGTAAAAATATTCTTATCGCTTAAAATATTTGCAGTTTTTACAACTCAAACTCTCTCAAAAACTCAACACTTGCCTGCATATCTGTGTGTAACAACCTGTCTCTTTCGTTAAAAGAAACCTTGCTGCGATAAGCTTTCATAATATTTTCTATAAAATGAGAACTTGTTGCAGGTCTTCTGAAATCCAATGCTTGTGCAGCTGTGAGCAATTCAATTGCTAAAACTCTTTCTACATTCTCTATTACTTGCAAACACTTTGTTGCAGCATTTGCACCCATACTCACGTGGTCTTCCTGATTGTTGCTGCTACTAATTGTATCTACACTTGCAGGTGTGCAAAGTTGTTTATTTTGGCTCACAATGCTTGCTGCTGTATATTGAGGAATCATAAAGCCACTGTTCAATCCTGGCTCATTAACAAGAAACAAAGGCAAGCCTCTTTGCCCACTGATTAATTGATAAGTTCTGCGTTCGCTGATGCTTGCAATTTCACTCATTGCAATGCATAAAAAATCTAAACCCAAAGCAAGAGGTTGACCGTGAAAGTTGCCACCACTAAGGATTTCATCTTCATTGGGGAAAATATTTGGATTATCTGTAACGCTGTTTACCTCTCTCATAAACACACTTAACACATAATCAAAAGTGTCTTTTGAAGCACCGTGAACTTGTGGAATACAACGAAAAGAATATGGATCTTGTGTTTGTTTATTGGGGTTTGTAGCAATACTACTTTCTTTTAAATAATTGAACAAAGTGGCAGCAGTTTCAACTTGTCCTTTGTGTTGGCGAACCCTGTGTATTAAAGGATTCAAGGGTTGCAAGTTTCCATCAAATCCATCGAAACTAATAGCTGCAATAATATTTGCCCATTGCAATAATTTTTGTGCTTTTTGCAAGCAGTAAATGCCGTAAGCACTCATAAATTGCGTACCATTTATCAATGCTAATCCTTCTTTGCTTTGCAAATTAATTTGCTGCCAATTATTTTTTTGTAAAATGGTTGCTGCATCAATTTCTTCATTATTCACTTTCACTTTTCCCATTCCAATTAATGGCAAAGCCAAATGACTCAAAGGAGCTAAATCTCCTGATGCACCTAAAGAACCTTGTGTGTAAACGATTGGCAAAATATCATTGTTATACAAATCTGCAAGGCGTTCAACAGTTATTTCCTGCACACCACTATTGCCATAACTGAGTGATTGGATTTTTAGTAGCAACATCAACTTTACAATTTCATCGGGTACTTTATTACCCATTCCACAAGCGTGGCTCATTAATAGGTTGTATTGCAGTTGTTGGGTTTGAGAAGCATCAATTTTTACATTTTGTAAATATCCAAACCCAGTGTTAATGCCATAATAAGCTTTGGTTGAATCGGCTGTTTTATTGTTTAAATAGTTTCTGCAATGATTTATTTTTTCTTTGGCTGTAGATGAGATGGTAATATTCGTAGGTTGATGAATAGACCTTTTTATTGTTTCAAACTCCAATGTTTCCAACCCAATTTCTAATTTATTTTCACTCATTTATCAATCGTTTATGTAGCAAAATAAAGTGTTTGAGCCGATAATTTTATTTTTTTAAGAATGATGTTTGCATAATAACATAAAATGTTATTTATTTGCAGCCCAATCTGAAAAGATTAGGATGATCTGGTAGCTCAGCTGGATA
>JANYEP010000140.1 GCA_025363075.1 Chitinophagaceae bacterium
AGGGATTCGAACCCTTGGTACAGTTTAACCCGTACGTCAGTTTAGCAAACTGGTGATTTCAGCCACTCATCCATCTCACCTCCTTTGAATGGGTTGCAAATATAGAAGCTATAAATAAACTGCAAAACATTTTGTTAATTATTTATTGATTTATATCAACAAATTGATGGATTGACCAATAAACAGACCAACCAATAAACGAATTAACGCATTACACCCTACATTTGCCAACTTAAAAAAATATACAATGGCATCAACATCAGACATTAGTCGTGGCGTGGTTTTAAAATTGGATGGTAGTCTTTATAGCGTAGTAGAATTTGGCGAAAACAAAACAGCTCGTGCAGCTGCAAAAGTTTGGGCAAAATTGAAAGGCGTTGACAATAACAGAACTATTGAAAAAACCTGGAATAGTGGTGAAACTGTTTACCCTGTGAGAGTTGAAAAGAAAAACTATCAGTTTTTGTATAAAGATGAAGCTGGTTACAACTTAATGAACAACGAAACTTATGAGCAAATTGCCATTGCTGAAGAAATGATTGATGGTGTTGCTTACTTGAAAGAAGGTGCAGAAGTTGCTGTATTGATTAACACTGAAACTGAACAGCCAATTGGTGCTGAGTTGCCAGAAAAAATTGTTGTATTGATTACTTATTGCGAACCTGGTGTTAAAGGTGATACTGCAACAAGGGCTACAAAGCCTGCTACCATTGAATCTGGTGCAACCATTCAAGTGCCTTTGTTTGTTACAGAAGGTGAAACAATTAGAATAAATACTAAAACTGGCGATTACGTAGAAAGAGTGAAATCTTAGTTTAAACCTGATTTAATAAACAAAAAAGTATTTCTGTAATGGAAATACTTTTTTAGTTTTACAGCAACTATAGTTTATGAAACATCTAATTATCTTATTGGCAATGGGCATTTGCTCTTGCAATTGGGCAAAGGAGAAAACAAAGGAAACTGCAAATAAAACTGGCGAAGTAGTTGCCACAGCAGGTTCTGAATTTGCCAATGGCGTTGCAAAAGGTGTCGAAAAACATTTTCCAATAAAATTGTTTTATCGGAACAACTTATCAGAAAAGGATTAAAAACGGGCAAGGTAAATATTACTGATTCTGACAGTGCCGTAGATAATATTTTAGCTGCTTACCTGATATTTGAAAATGATATTGACTGCAAAATCACCATCAAGGTATTTACTGAAAATGGGTTGGAATATGGCAGAGTTTCTCAGCAGATAAAAGGATTAAAAGGAGAAGCTAAATATTTTGATTTTGCATTTGGCAAACGCACCAATATTGATAGTAAAGGAACTATAACTTTTGAGTAAAACTCATTTTAAAATGCAAGACTTATCTTGGAAACAAATTTCCTCAAAATATATTATTAAAGATACCTGGGCTACAGTGAGGGCAGATAGTTGCTTAAGACCTGATGGAAAAATTATTGAGCCGTATTATGTGTATGAATTTCCAAATTGGGTTAGTGCTTTTGCCATTACTAAAGAAGGCGAAGTAATTGTTGAAAGACAGTTTAGATATGCACTTAATCAAACGCATTTTGAAATGCCTGGTGGTTGTGTAGATGCTACAGATGCTACACTTGAAGATGCCATTGCAAGGGAATTGCTTGAAGAAACTGGATATGCTTTTGATGCTTATGAATACTTGGGAAGCTCTTCTTCTAATCCATCTACCAACAATAATTTAATGCACTTTTATTTAGCTACTGGTGGCGAAAAAATTGCAGAACAAAGCCTTGATGAAGGGGAAGATATTGAAGTGTATTTTAAAACAATTGATGAGGTAATTGAACTGGTTAAAACAAACCAAATCATACAAAGTATGCATCAAGAACTTATTATGAAAGCCTTGTTAAAACTGGGTAGAATGAAGTATGTGTAAAGGGAATAATTCTTATTTTATAACATAATATTCTCCCCTACTTCCTATACCAATAATGGGTATTTTTTTGTAGTGGTTAAAGTAGTCGAATGCTTCTTGCAGAGTGAGGGCGAAGGTTTGATATTCTTTGTTGTCTTTAATACTTAAAGCTAAGTAACGAAAACTTCTTGTGTTGTTGTAATTGATTGGAAAAATGTGGATAGGTATAAAATCCTGCCCATTGTCCTTTGCATAAGAAGCCAATAAATACAGCTCTTCTATTTGATTGTCTTTAACAGGTATGCAACCAACAGTTACACAACCACCGTGAACATAAATATCTCCACCAGGTGTTAAATAGTCGCTTAAAATATCATCGGAAGCATTGGGATAATTAATGCCTAAAGAAAGATGGTAACTACTATTTGGCTTCAATTCATTGATGTGATAAAAACCTTCTGGCACTTGAAAATCACCTTCCATTCTTTTGGGCCCAAGGCTGCCACTTAATGCACAAACTTTATAGGTTTTAAATAGCTTGAAAGAATCGTTAACATCATTCCTTACCCACACTTCCAATTCACTATCATACTTAAAACTTCGCAAATAAATCTGCTTAGGAGGAAAGCTGATTTTAACAGCAGCAAATTGCTTTTTTAGTGTATCCTCTTTTTGCTTAAAAATTAAATCAATCTTTTGATTTTCCTTTTGTGCTTGCATAAAAGATGGCTGTGCATTGCTTGCATTGAAAACCAAGGTTGCACCAAAAAAAAATAAGAAGCTTCTAAACATTTTAGTTAATCAATTTATATAAATCCTTATTTAATTTTTTCTTGCCAGGCAACCATTCCACCAGTTAAATTTATAACATTGGTAAAACCCATTTGTTGCAACATCATTGCTGCCTGACTGCTTCTTACACCACTTCTGCAATACACAATTACTTCTTCATTTCTTAAATCTTCAATATCGTCTATTTGCATTGTTTGCACTTTACCAAGTGGCAGCAAAGTACCGCCAATATTGAATTCTGCGTTTTCGTGAGGCTCTCTCACATCTACTAAATTTACAGATGCACCAGCATCAATTTTTGCTTTCAATTCTTCGGGAGTAATGGTATTAAACATCGTTATGGAGTTGTTGTGTTATCAATTTGTTTGGTAGCTGTTGAATCTTTGACTGGAGCGATAAGCGTTAACCATAAGTCAACTACTTGCCCTTGTCTTATCTTATTATTTACTTTTTGCCCAGGTGCAATTTCAGTATATACTGGAGGTTCTTGTTTTGATATAAATGCTTTTGCAGTGTCTTTAATAGAAGCATCTAAAAGTATAGGCAAGCCAACTGTAATATTCATACTACCCAACAGGCTTTGAGCATCGGCATAAGTTAATCCTACTAAGTCTGGAACATCAATTTCTTGTTCGCCAATACCTCTACCTACAACAAAATTAATTTTGCTTCCAATAGGCACAGGAGAACCTGGTTTAATATCACTTCCATTATATATCTGATTTAAAATAGAGTTGCGAGCAATATCTGGTTTAGAAGTTGTGTCACCCATTTTAAGTCCCATTCCTTGTAAATACAATTCAGCAGAACGAAGCGATAAACCCACCAAATTTGGCATTATCACAGTAGGTGCTACTTGTCTATTAATGGTAAGATAAACTGTTCTTCCTTTTTTAACGGTAGCTTCTGGTTCTGGTGATTGTTTTAGGATACTTAGTTTAGGTTGTGCTAAATCATACACAGAATCTGCCACTTCTACATTAAAGCCTCTTGCCTTCAATAAAGCTCGGGCTGTTTCTATGCTTTTACCTGTTACTGCTGGCACTTTTTCATATTCACCGTGTCCAGTTATCCAACCTAACCCAAGAAAAAAAAGCACTACTAATAGCAACGATAAAAATATCCCTATTAGAACGTTTATTAAAAGGTTTTTATGTGTTATAAACTTAAACAAAAGTTAGTAATTAGTTGTTAGTAATTAGAGCATTTTCGATGATAGAAGTATAAAATTTTTCGAGCGTCCAACCCATTGCTTGCACTTGTTGTGGTACAATGCTGGCTGCACTTTGACCAGGCACAGTATTTACCTCCAACATAAAAGGTTGTTGCTTGGTTGCATCATAAATAAAATCTATCCTTACAATGCCCCTGCAATTCAATAGTTCATATACTCTTCTTGCAGTTGATTCTAGTTGTTGCAGCATTGTATCATCTATTTGTGCAGGAGTTATCTCTTCACTTTTACCAAGATATTTTGCTTCGTAATCGAAGAACTCGTTTTGGGTAATAATTTCTGTAATGGGCAGTACAATGATTTCTCCCTGTGTTTTAAACACACCAACAGTAAACTCTCTACCAACAATCATTTCTTCTACAAGTACCTGATCATCTACGGCAAAAGCCTTGTCAATAGCAACTCGCAGCTCATTTGCTTCAATAACTTTGCTCATACCCAAACTGCTTCCTCCATTGTTTGGTTTCACAAAAACCGGTAATTGCAATTGTTGTAAAATATTTCTTGCAGCAATAGGTGTGTGTTTAAATAAATGCAAGCTTTTTGCAACAGCCACACCACCAAAAGCAGCCACAGCCAAGGTATATCTTTTATTGAATGTAAGTGCAGAAGTAGCAGCATCGCAACAAGTGTAGGGCAAGCCAAGCATATCAAAATAGCCTTGTAGTTTTCCATCTTCTCCAGGTGTACCGTGAATGCACATCAACACTGCATCAAACGTGATTGTAGCATTGTTATTTGTAATGGAAAAATCTTGCTTGTTAACAGTGGTTTTTTCACCAGCATCGTTGGTGTAAAACCATCCTTCTGTAGTGATGTCAATAGTATAAACATCAAACTTTTCCCTGTTAATATTATTGCCAACAGTAATAACACTTTTATAGCTAATTGCTGCTTCTCCACTATATCCACCAGTAACCAGTGCAATCTTCTTTTTCATAAATTATTTAACAGAAACAAATATATGGGTGAAACACAAAGCAACTAAAAATGGGGATTAAGAATTCAAATTTATGAGTGCAATATTATACCCATTTCTACGTTACTAGTGCATCCGTAATAATGGCAAAACCATTGTGTACCCTACTTTATGCTAAAGTGGCTTTCTGTAATTTTATTCTCTTTACTTTTCAATAATCTGTTTTCGCAAACAGATAGTGTATTTTGGTTTGCAGCACCAGCAATTACTTACGACCCCAATAGCAACCATACCAACAGACCAATTATTATAAGAATTACTGCTTTTGAAAAGCCAGCAACAGTAAGCATTACAGAGCCTGCCAATCCCAGTTTTAGTTCTATCACTTTAAACGTAGCTGCCAATTCAAGTGTGTCTTATGATTTAACAAATCAAATAGATAAAATAGAATCCAAGCCAGCAAATCAAGTGTTGAATTATGGTTTACAAATCACCAGTAGTGCATTGGTAACTGCATATTATGAAGAAAATTCTCAATTCAATCCAGAGATGTTTGTGCTTAAAGGCAATAATGCTTTAGGAACAAATTTCTTCATCCCTGCACAAAATATAATGAATAATTGGGGGTTTTATGCACTTCCTCCTGTAATTCCAAATTCATCATTTGACATTGTTGCCACAGAAGATAACACAGTTGTTAGCATCACTCCTGCTAACGATATTGTAGGGCATAATGCAGGATCAACATTTACTATAACACTCAATAAAGGTCAGGTTTATTCTGCTGCTGCCACAAGCCGTGATGCTGCAAATCACTTAATGGGAAGTGTGGTTATGAGCAATAAAAAAATAGCCATTACAATTAAAGATGATAGCATTGGTGGTGCTGGATATAGTGGTTGCTTAGACCTTGCAGGAGACCAGATTGTTCCAACAAGTTTAGTGGGTACAAAATACATTACTTTACCAGGATTCTTAAATGATCCAATTGGCAAACCTACTGATCATTTATTTTTATTAGCCACACAAGATAATACTTCTATTACTATCAATGGAACGTTTAGAACCCTTATAAACAAAGGGCAAACGTATCACGACTCTTCGATGAATGAAATAAAATATGTGGTAACAAGTTTGCCAACTTATGCTTTGCATTTATCTGGTTTTGGATGTGAGGTTGGACACGCAATGCTTCCACAAATTGAATGCACAGGCAGCCAAAAAGTTGCTTTTACAAGAAGCAATTCTAATAATTTGTATATGAATATTCTTGTGCCTAATGGGTATGAAAATAAATTTACATTTAATGGTGATGCCAATTTTATTGCTGCAAATTTATTTGATACAGTACCCTACACAAATGGTCTTTGGAAATATGCAAGGGTACTTGTAAACACTACGCAACTACCTGTTGGTGCTGCTGCCATTGTTAAAAATAGTGGTATAGAATTTCATTTAAGTGTTATTCATGGCGATGGAAGTGGTGGTGCGAGATATGGTTATTTCTCTGACTTTAACAAACTAAATGTTACAGCTACAAGTAATGCAGTTAACGGTGCAATTTGTGCTAAAAGCGATTTGAAATTTTTTACCAATTTTCACAATGCTCTTGCTGTGAATTGTAATTGGATTGGTCCAAATGGATTTATAGATACTGCTTCAAATCCAATCATAACAAGCATTACAACAAATGGATCTGGCACATACACTTTAACTGCAACTAAGTTTTCTTGCAGTGCAGTGAGTGTTCCTTTAACCATTCTTGTAAACCCAACGCCTACACCAACTTTAACAACCAACGCTCCTATTTGCAGTGGAAAAGATTTAAACATAAATGCAACATATACTGGTGCAAGTTTCAGTTGGACTGGACCTAACAATTTTGTAAGCAACAACACTAATATCATTATTCAAAATGCAGCAACGCTTTTAAGTGGATACTACAAGGTTATTACTACTGCTAATAATTGTTCTTCTACAGATTCTATTTCGGTTGTTATAAATGAAACTCCATCTGCAAGCATTACTGTTATTAACAACAACGCTTGCTTGCAACAAAACATTCAACTAAAAAGTGGTGTTTCTGCAAACAATACCAGTTTCAATTGGACACTACCAAATGGCAGCAATATTTCAACACCAAATATTAATATTACAACTGCTAACTATAATGATAGTGGTAAATATATTTTAACTGCTTCTGTTGGTGCTTGCACTGCAAAAGATAGTGCCTTTATTAAAGTGAAACCTAATCCACAAGTGCAGTTTGTAGCATTAGCAGAAGTATGTAGCAATGTTGCTCCATTTGTTTTATCTGCAAATGAAATAACGGGAATTGCTGGTAATGCTGGTATTTTTAGTGGTGCTGGAGTTTCTGCAAATGGCTTGTTCAATCCTGCTGCAATTGGCGATGGTTTATCGACTATTCGTTTTACATATATTGCTAATAATGGATGCAGTACTTTCAAAGAGCAAACAATTACCGTAAACCCTACACCTGTTATTACAACGGAAAATGAAAAATCAGTTCACACAGGTGGTTCTGTTGTATTAAATACTCAAATCACTGGTATTTATAGTTCCTTAATTTGGGATGATGCCAGCAATACATTGTCGAGCAAAACTGCTGAAAGCCCTACTGCTTCTCCCAAAAAAGAAACGCTTTATACCATTACTGTTAGCACAAATAAAAACTGTACTGCAACAAATTTTGTTTGGGTTCGCATTGTAAATAGTTTGTTTATACCCAATGTTTTTTCACCCAATGGCGATGGTAAAAATGATACCTGGCTTGTGGAAGATAAAACCAATGAAATGTATTTAAGAATAAACATTTTTGACAGGTATGGTAAAATGGTTAAAACCATTTTTGGAAATAAACTTGAATGGGATGGAATGTATAATGGGCAACCATTGCCTGTTGCAACTTACTACTACGTGTTAACCATTACGCAAAATAATGCTTCTGAAAACAAGAGTGGTTGGATACAATTGTTAAGATAATTTTTGAAGATAACTTTTCTTCAGCAATCCAAAAATTACGGTATCCATAAACACACCATTGTAAAAAAAATCTTCTTTAAAATGTGCTTCCTGCACAAATTTATTTTTCAATAAAATATTTCTTGAGGCAATATTATCTGGATGAATAGTTGCAGATATGCTATGGAAATTAAATTGCTGAAACCCAACATTAATAATGGTTTCAATGGCTTCTTGCATTATTCCCTTTCTATGATAATCAGGATGCAGCATATAGCCAATCTCACCACGATGGTTTTCTTTGTCAATGTTAACATATCCAATTGTGCCAATGATAGTACTATTTTCTTTATAACAAATTCCCCAGCTAATACCTTGCTCTTTTTCGTGAAAATTCTTCATCAAGTTTATTAAAGTCAAAACATCATCTTCAGTTTTTGCTATAGGCCTGCTAATATATTTCATTGCTTCTTCGTTGGAACGAAATGAAAACACATCTTTAACATCACTACTATCAATTTCTCTAAGCAATAAACGTTTTGTTTCTAAAATGGGGAATGGTGATAAATTAATGGCTATCATTTTATACTATAATATTATTAACAAATATATGTTGAGCTTAAGGTTCTATTGCAAAACAAAAAGCCACGAAGTATAAAACTTCGTGGCTTTTTTATAAATCGTACTTCGTATTTAGTACCTCGTACTTGTTATTATTCCACCACCAATTTCTTAGTAGTTTTTCCTTGTTCTGTAATTGTTGAAATTAAATAAAATCCTTTTGCTAAGTTAGAAATATCAATGGTATTTGTTCCCATACTTAATGCTTGGGTTTTTACTTGTTTGCCATACAAATCAGTAACAACAATAGTTCCAGAGCCTACTAATTTTTCAACTTGTAAACTTACTGTTGAACGTGCAGGGTTTGAATACATTGTAAATTGTCCATTATCTATTATTAATTGTTCATTCTTTACCCCACGAGCTACTGAGCAGTTGCCCACGACTATACCCGGTACACTTTTGCTAGCATTGCACCCATTTAAATTTGTGTAAGCATAAGTAAGAGTCACTGGCTTCTAACCATTGTTTAAACAACTTATTCAGAAATACTACTAATAATCAGCATTATAGAAATATTTTATAGCATTATAAATCTATATTAGAGGATTATGAAATGATTTTAGAGCATTATCAAGATACCTTGGAGCATTATGAAGATATGTGGGAGCATTATGGACCTTCTTGATAATGCTACAACAATACCTTAGAGCATTATGAAGATACCTTAGAGCATTATGAAGATACCTTGGAGCATTATGAACCTTCTTGATAATGCTACAAGAATACCTTAGAGCATTATGAAGATACACTGTAGCATTATGAACCTTCTTGACAATGCTATAAGAATACTTTGTAATGCTATAAAACATCTTGATAATGCTACAAAAAAGCTTTGGAAAGAGCAATGCAAAAACAAACACCTCGAAGCAATGCTTCGAGGTGTTTGATATTTCGTACTTTGTATTTCTAACTTCGTACTTTGCTTTATTCCACCACCAATTTCTTAGTTGTTTTTCCTTGTTCGGTAATGGTTGAAATTAGGTAAAATCCTTTGGCAAGGTTGCTGATGTCAATAGTATTTGTTCCCATACTTAATGCTTGTGTTTTTACTTGTTTGCCATACAAATCAGTAACAACAATAGTTCCAGAACCTACCAATTTTTCAACTTGTAAACTTACTGTTGAACGTGCAGGGTTTGGATAAAGTGTGAAGTCTTTGCTGCTTGTTAATAATACTTCATTGCTTACACCACCTCTATGTGCAGGGCAAACTACCACTGCTTTAACACCAGGAATTGCTCTACTAATTGTGCAACCAGCTGGTGATGTGTATGTGAATGTAATAGTGGTTGATGCTCCTCCTCCTGTTCCTATTATTGACATTAACCCTGATGTTGCACCTATTGTTGCAATAGCTGTGTTTGATGATACCCAGTTACCACTTACTAATGAACCAGAAACTTTTGCTATTACTGTAAAGGTGTCTCCTATACAATACGCTCCTCCTGCTCCTGCTTGATAATATTTATTAACTGCATAAGAAATTGCAGGTGTTGCTGGTGTTGGATTTACTGTTACATTGTATGTTACAGAAGCTTTACAACCACTTACATTTGATACTGTGTAGACAATTGCAGATACCCCAGCACTATTTCCTGTTACTACACCACCACTGTTTACAGATGCAATACTGCTTGAAGGAGTACTCCAAGCTCCACCTGTTGTAGTGTTGCTTAAGATAGTTGTAGCACCTTTACAAATGCTACTGTTGGTAGCTGTAATAGTGTTAGGTGCAGCAATTGGTGCAACAGTAACTATTGTTGAAGCTCCAGATACACAACCATTAGCAACAGTTTTTGTATAGGTAAGTATTGCAGTTCCTACGCCTGTTGCTGTTACATTACCAGTAGCACCATTTGATGTTGAAATAGTTGCAACTGATGAATTACTAGTTGTCCAAGTACCGCCACCATTTGTATTAGAGTTATATGCTGCGGTGGTTGCACCTATGGTACAAAGCAATGGAGAACTAAGTGTTGATGTACCCACTGTTGGGCTTGTATTAACTGTTAACTGAACAGTATTACTATTCGCCGTGGCTGTAGTTTGACAAGGGTTATTTGCTGTTAGAATACATTGTATTACATCTCCATTTCCTAATGTTCCAGATAGGAAAGTAATTGAAGTTCCTGTTCCTGCATTGCTACCATTTCTTTGCCATTGATATATTGGACTAGGTCCACCATTAGTTCCTGTAGCGTTAAAAGTAACATTGCTACCACTACAAACTGTAGTGTTTGCTGTAGTTATAGTAATTGTAGGCGTTACAGGAGATTGTACTGTGATATTAAGTGTTACAGTACTATCGCAACCAGCTGCATTTGCAAAAGTTGCAGTGTGTGTACCTGCAGCATTGTAAGTAGTACCATTGAATACATAATTACTGCCAGGACAAATACTAACTGTAACATTTGAAGGGGCTGATGGTTGCTTAACAGTTACCACAACAGCTGCACAGGTTGTAGTGTTGCAAGTACCATTGTACCTAACATAGTATGTAGTAGTAGATGTTGGAGAAACAGTTATACTATTTCCTGTACCAGCAGATGTGCCTCCACAAGAACCAGTAAACCACTCTGCTCCTGCACCTGTTCCAACTGTACCCCCACTAACTGTCAAAGTTGTGCTACCACCATTACAAATAGTAGTTGTGCCTGTAGCTCCTGTTGGTGCTACTGAAAGTTGATTAACAGTTACAGTTACCATTGCACAAGTAGTAATATTACAAGTACCATTATATCTAACATAATATGTAGTAGTAGCTGTTGGAGAAACAGTTATGCTATTTCCAGTACCAGCTGAAGTTCCTCCACAAGAGCCAGTAAACCATTCTGCAACTGCACCACTTCCTGCAGTTCCACCAGCAACTGTTAATGTGGTGCTACCACCATTACAAATAGTAGTTGTTCCTGTAGCTCCTGTTGGTGCTACTGAAGAAGTAGTTAATCCAACATTTGCTGTAGCAGTAGTGCTACAACTTCCTAATGAAACTGTTACTGTGTAAGCTGTTGCAGCTGTTTGAGTAATACCAGTAGGATTTTGAGTTGTTGAAGAATAGCCTGAAGGAGACGAACTCCAACTATAAGTATATGATAAAGGTGTACCAGTTAACAATACATCATCGACAACCCAAACATAACCCCAGTTTGAAAGGTATCTCCAACGTAGTTTTACACTTGGTTGTCCAATATAGGTAGCAGGAACTGTTACTGTAGAAATAGTGGCAACTTCAGCATTACTTGTAGTTGTTCCCACACTTGTTCCACTATAATTTACAAGATCAGTCCAAGTTGTACCGCCATCTTTGGTTATTTGAACTTTTACTTGTTCTACAGGAGAACTTGAAGAGTAGTATTTGTACAAATTTTTAAAAGTAAGTGTTGCACTTCCAGTATAGCCTACTGTACTAAACGATGGACTTGTCATAAATGTATTAGTTTGGCTTCCAGTACCTCCTGCATCTGCATTTGCATAAGCAAAATTAGATCCCGATACACTGAAATTACTAAACGTAATTGAACCACTTGCATCATTGTATGGCGACCCTTGTATATGCCAGATTTGCCCAGAAACAGTAGTTCCTGTTGATGATGAATCTTGGAAAGCCCAACCTGTTGCACCTGTTTCAAACCCTTCTGTTAAAATAGTTGATGAAGAAATTGATGGTGTTGAAGACAGGTTGAATGCAACACCTGAACATACTGAAGTTACACTTGCTGTTGCTGTTGCAGCGACTGGTGCAGGATTAACTGTGATTGATTGAGTTGCTGTTGCACTACAACCATTCACCATTACTGTTACAGTATATGAAGTTGTTGTGGTTGGACTAACTGTGATAGCTTGTGTTGTTGCTCCTGTTGACCAACTCCAAGATGTAGCGTTGCCACCATTTTCAGTTAGTGTTGCACTAGTACCAGAACAAATTGTTGTTGCAGATGCACCAATGCTAGCTAATGGTGTTGTAACTGTTAAAGCAACTGAAGCACTCGTTGCTGGGCTGCCACAAGCTGCTGTAACTACAACATCATAATTAGCATTATCTGTTGCTGAAACATTGGTTAATGATAAGGTTGCTGTAGCTGCACTTGTGTTTGTTGTAGTATTAATGTTAACACCACCTTTACGCCATTGATATGTTAATGATTGACCAGTTGCAGCCACTGTGAATGTAGCTGTTTGACCAGCACATTTTGCACTTGCTATCGGGTCTGTTGTAATTACAGCACCAGTTGAAATACTAACAGTTGCAGTATTGCTATTTGAACAACCGTTAATTGTTGCTGTTGCAGTGTAAGTAGTTTGACTTGTAGGACTTGCTGTAACACTTGCTCCTGTAGATGCATTGAGTGTTGTTGAAGGAGCCCAAGACCAAGATGGATTTTGATAACCATAGTAGCCTAATATAATATTTAAACGAGATGTGGAAGCTGTTCCAGTTACTGTAGCATTTGATACTAAAGTTTGTATTGTATTTGTTGCTGAAGTTGTACTGGTATGTGCCTCAAAATTTTTGTTATCAGAAGCCGCTGTGAAATAAGTAATTGCATTGTTAGTTGCATCTGCACCATCGTGTCTCACATCTATAATAATATTTGATGTTCCATCCCAAGTATAACCACTTGCAAAAGTGATTAAGTTAGCACCAACTGCGTGTGTGTAAGTTGAAGGACCGTACACTGTGGTCAAGCCTGTCGTTTGAAAAGCACTCAAAGTTGTACTTGACGTAGTGCCAATCCTTATGGAAAAATTAGCATTATTAGCAGCATCACCTTGAGTTGTTGTTGTATAGGTTATTGAATTAATAACAACTCCAGCACTTAAACCTGCTGCTGTCAATTCTGCTGCTGTATAAATGGTTTGATTCCAGTATTGTGCCCAGCGATTACAAAATGCTGTTGGTTGAGTTGTTGCTCCAGTTGATGTAGTAGCTGTACCAAGTGTAGCATTCGTAGTAACAGTTGTACTAATTGCTGTTCCTCCACTTGCCACTAATGCTTGAGTACCCCCAGCACAAATTGATGCTGATGACGGTGTGATTGTTACTGCTGATGGTGAAGTATTTACTGTTATTGTTTGATTGGCAGTTGCACTACAACCATTCAACATTACTGTTACTGTATATGTAGTGGTAACTGTTGGACTAACTGTTATTGCCTGTGTTGTTGCTCCTCCATTACTCCAACTCCAAGATGTTGCATTACCCCCATTCTCTGTTAATGTTACACTGCTAAAGCTTCCAGTGCAGAGTGCTGTTGTAGATGCATTAATGCCAACAAGTGGTGTTATAACTGTTAGTGCAACAGCAGCACTAGTAACTGGTGCTCCACAAGTTGCTGTAATAACAACATCGTAAATGTCAATATCAGCAGCCGAAACATTGGTTAATGTTAAAGTTGCCGTAGTTGCAGATGCATTACCTGTAATATCATTTCCACCTTTACGCCATTGATATGTTAATGATTGACCAGTTGCAGCCACTGTGAATGTAGCTGTTTGTCCAGCACATTTTGCACTTGCTATTGGGTCTGTGGTAACAGCAGCACCATTTGAGAGAGTAACTGTTACAGTATTGCTATTTGAACAACCATTAACTGTTGCTGTTGCAGTGTAAGTGGTGCTTGGGTCTGTTGGGCTTGCTACAACACTTGCTACATTTGACCTGTCCAGTGTAGCTGAAGGAGCCCAAGTGAACGATGCTGTTTGAATATTAGAATAGCCAAAAATAATATTTAAGCGAGATGTGGTAGCTGTTCCAGTTACTGTCGCATTTGAAACCAATGTCTGAAGTGAATTGGTTGCAGATGCTGTACTGGTATGTGCTTCAAAGTTTTTGTTATCAGATGCAGCTGTAAAATATGTAATTGCATTGTTTGTTGCATCTGCTCCATCTTGTCTTACATCTACAATAATATTTGATACTCCATCCCAAGTATAGCCTGTTGTGAATGATATTAAATTAGCACCAATAGCGTGTGTGTATGATGTAGGACCATACACAGTCGTCAATCCTGTTGTTTGAAAAGCACTTAAAGTTGTACTTGCTGTAGTTCCTATTCTTATTGAAAAATTTGTATTATTAGTTGCATCGCCTTGCGTGGTCGTTGTATATGTAATTGAATTAATTACATTACCAGCACTTAAACCTGTAGCAGTTAACTCTGCTGCTGTATAAATTGTCTGATTCCAATACTGTGCCCAACGATTACAAAATGCTGTTGGCTGTGTCGTGGCTGTTGTCAATGTAATTGCAGTTCCTAAGGTACCGTTATTGCTACTACTGCCAATTGTTCCTCCACTTGCAACTAATGCTTGAGTACCCCCAGCACAAATTGATGCTGATGACGGTGTAATTGTTACTGCTGATGGTGTAATATTTACTGTTATTGTTTGATTGGCAGTTGCACTACAACCATTCAACATTACTGTTACTGTATATGTAGTGGTAACTGTTGGACTAACTGTTATTGCCTGTGTTGTTGCTCCTCCATTACTCCAAC
>JANYEP010000157.1 GCA_025363075.1 Chitinophagaceae bacterium
TTGAATCTGTTAAACAATTGCTTTTCAAATATAATTTGTAAATATCTACGTAGTTTCAAAACTAAGTACATTTTAATTGTTATACAAACTGCGTACATTTCAATAGTCGTTTTACACATTACCTTATCGTCAAACAAGCTACGTTCTACTAAGCAATCTAACATTAAATATTCCTACTCGGCAACCATTTCCACTGTTGTTGGTGTTTTCTTCACCAATATTATGCTGCATAAAAAACGTTATTGGTAGGCTATGACATACCAACAACCGCGAAAAGCTACCATTCCGGTTCATTCACTTGCCATTCCGCTCCATCGAGCTGTCAATCCACTCCATTGAGATGCCTTTCCGCGGCATTGTGCTGTCAGTCCGTCGCATCCTGCTGTCAGTCCGGTCCATTCACCTCTCAATCCGGTTCATCGAGCTACTATTCCGGTTCATTGAGATGCTATTCCGAAGCATTCACTTACTGTTCCATTGCGTTGAGGTGCCAGTCCGTCACATTCACCTGTTTCAACATTGTTACTTGCAATATATCCACACATTCGCTCATAAAAAAACCTCCAGAGCGTTAAGCCACTGGAGGTTTTTGTTTCCGCAGTTGTTGGTGAGGAACAAAAACAACGGCGAAAATTTTTACAAACAAAAACCCTCGAAGCTTATACACTTCGAGGGTTTTTAACAAATGAAAGGTTTATATCATTTATAGTTTAACAAACTTTTTAATCGTGCTTTCGCAGCCATTCTCACAACTAAGTTTAATGGTATAATTTCCAGCAGCTAATTTGCTAACGTTAATGGTTGTTGCAGTTTCTCCAGCAAGCAAATTAACATTTTGTTGCATAACTATTTTGCCAAAAATATCTGCAACAATCAACGATGCTTTTGTGTGTGATGGAGAAGAAATTGTAACACTCAAGTTATCTTTTGTTGGGTTTGGATAAATGCCTGTAATGTCCATTCCTGTTGCCTTTAAAGCTTTCACTAAAATTGTATTACTAAAATAAAACTTACCATCTCTATCAACTTGTTTCAGTCTATAGTAAATATTATTTGCAGTAGCACTTGCATCATCATAAGTATAAATAAGTGTGTTGTTGCTATTGCCATTAATTGCTTTTGAAGCAACGAAATTTAGCTTCACAAAATCATCATTATTGGTGCTGTTAGAACGCAATACTTCAAAACCAAAATTATTGTTTTCTGTTGCTGTTGTCCATATTAATTTATTGATAGAGCCAACCTTTTCACCTTTTAAGTTAAGTGCGGTAATTGGTAAAATAGTACCAAATTCATAAGCACCAGCATCTGGTTTTCCAATGCTTCTAACAACGCCAACAACATCATCAACAACATTCAATGCGTCACCAATATTATCAATGGCAACTGCTGTTGGTTTGTAGTTTGTAGTGCTTGTAAACACTGGGTCTGCACTCACACTTAGCTGGTCATATTTATTGCTGTTTGATGCTTGCCATGCTGCAAGAGTTGCGTAGTTAGTTCCTTGCATCACAGCAATATTTCCTGTTGTGCTTGATGGAATATACAACACATTATTATTGCTGATAATTGATGATGTTGAACTGCCAAAAGACAGGCAATATTTTGCACCAGTTCCACTTCTTGAAATATAAATAAGATTGTTTCTAACATCAACACCTGTCAATTGCATAGGCTCGTGAATGCCGTATGTAGCACCAATTATAGCTGTTTGGTCGTCCAATACAATGGTGTTATGATACATTTGGCAATTGCCACCAAAGGTGCATAAAATACCATAGACTGTTCCATTACCATTCATATTATAAACCAAATTATTTATCACTTTATTTTCTTGTCCAACAGATGGACTTGCACCAATAAAAAATCCATAACTTACTTGTGTACTTGTTGGCATTGCATCAAATAAATTATGCACTTTATTTTTTTCTACCAACACACCTGCACATCCTGTATAAATGTATGCACAACCTGTAACTGTAGTGTTGGTGCGTGTTGGGCGAGAAATATCGTTTTGAGAAATTACTAAACCAGCCGATTCGTAAGTAGCATTAAAACCATAACCGTACATATCTGTCAACACATTTCTCTTGAAAACATTATTGATGTTTTGTGTTGAAGAACTCGAGTTTCCATAGAGGCTAAAGCTATAATATCCACCACTAATTACGTTGTCTGTAAAAGTGTTGTAGTTAGCATTGTTACCAGATGAAGCTGCGGAGTTTGCTGAGCCACTAAACATAACACCCATTGCATTTTGATTGGTAGAAGTTGCGTTTGAATAGATACTGCATTTGCGAATAATATTGCTATCTGCTTGATTTGTCAATACAATTCCAAGGCTATATGTGCCACCAGAAACATCAATAACCAAGCTATCAATAATCACGTGGTCTGCACCATTTAAAATGATTCCTGCACGATTGTTTTGGTCTGTTGAGCTATACAAAAGCGTTGCACCATTGCCATTAATTGTCAATGTATTTGTTGCAGAACTACCAACAATTTGAGGTATTGTGAAGTGTTCATTATATGGACCAGTACCAGCAACAACATTAAAT
>JANYEP010000127.1 GCA_025363075.1 Chitinophagaceae bacterium
TGCACAAATTGCACATTTTCCAAGTATTGTTAAAGCCTTAAGCCCACATTATGGCTATGATTTATTGGTGCATTATCCAAAAGGTTTTTGGTTGTTGGGTGCTGTGTTCCTTTGTACCACTGGTGCAGAGGCTTTGTATAGCGACTTAGGACATTGTGGAATTAAAAATATTCGCATCACTTGGGCTTTTGTAAAAATAAGTTTAATAGCTTGTTATTTGGGGCAAGCAGCTTGGTTAATGCATCAAGGCCAATCGTTGTTAAATGGTAGAAATCCTTTCTTCGAAATTATGCCAGGTTGGTTTTTATTGCCAAGCATCTTGATAGCTACAGCAGCTACTATCATTGCATCACAGGCTTTAATTAGTGGTTCATTTACACTTATTAGTGAAGCTATCAATCTTAATTTTTGGCCAAGAGTTACAGTTCGTCAGCCCACAGAAATGAAAGGGCAAATTTATATTCCAAGCATTAATACATTGTTGTGGTTTGGTTGTGTATTGATGACGATTTATTTTAAAGAATCAAGTGCAATGGAAGCTGCTTATGGTTTCTCTATTACAGTTGCAATGATGATGACAACTTATTTACTTGGATTTTTCTTGTTATATAAACTTCGTTGGAATCAAATTTTTGTGTTCTCGATTCTTGGCATTTTTGTATTGATAGAAAGCTCTTTTTTTATTGCCAATGTTGCTAAAATAAAAGAAAGGTGGATGTTTTTATTTTTTGAATTGTTCATTTTTATGACAATGTATGTGTGGTATTTTGCCAGAAAAATCAATAACAAGTTTACCAAATTCACCGATCTTGGAAAGTATGCAATGCAGATAAAAGAATTGAGTGAAGACGATGCGATTCCTAAATTTTCTACGCATCTTATTTATTTAAGTAAAGCAAATCTTAGACATAATATTGAGGAGAAAATCATCAAATCCATTTTTGCAAAACAACCCAAAAGAGCAGATGTTTATTGGTTTGTACACATTAACAGAACAGAAAATCCTTACACACTTTCTTACGATGTTTCTGAATTAATTGATGACAAAGTAATTAAAATAAATATCAATGTTGGCTTTAGAGTGCAACCAAAAACCGAATTATATTTTAAAAGAATTGTGCAAGATTTAGTTGCCAATAAAGAACTGAATCTACACATTCGACCAGATGGTTCTACAAAGTATAATAATCAACCAGACTTTAAGTTTGTGGTGATAGAAAAATTTCTATCTGTAGAAAATGAGTTTGCTTTAAAAGATGGCTTACTGCTTAAATATTATTTCTTATTAAAAAGCTTAGGGCAAAGTGATGAAAAAGCTTTTGGGCTTGATAAAAGCGATGTTGTTGTAGAAGATATTCCATTGGTCTATCAACCTATTGCAAACTTTGAATTAGTAAGAAATGGACTTTGATATCACGATAATTTTCTGTGAATTATATTTCAACCTAAGTAATAAAAACATTCATATTGCACTTATCAACAACGAAAAATTAAGTGGTCATTTTAATGGTTATTACTACGAAGATTTAGACACAGCAAATAAGAAAATTGCGACTTGGCATTTTGTAGAATCCAATGATAACAATGGTTTAAGCCCACAAGAAGATGAATATTCATTTAGTAAACTGATTCCTCATAAACTTATAAAAGAGGTATTGTACATAGATAATAATTCGAACTCACAAAAAATTAAATTTAAGTAAAATGAAAAAAACGATGATTGCCCTTGCATTATTTGCAAGCACAAATCTTTTTGCCCAAACAATTTCCAAACAGGAGAGGCAAGAGATTATTAAAGAAATAAGAAAGGAAATATTGGATAGCTTGAAGAATAATCCAAACTTGATTGATGAAATCACAAAAGATAAGGGCGATACTGCAAAGCGAAAAAGTGAACCTTTTGCCTGGGGCGATTTTAGCTGGGTGCAAGGGAATAACAGGCAGAAAAATTCATTATTAAAATCTAAATATTTTACTGGTGGCGTTACCATAGATTGCAATTACAATTACAACTTTGTAAATCCTATTGACCATACCAATAGTGGCTCTACTGCTACGTTTCGCAGCAACGAGTTTAATTTATCTTACATAGAAGCTGGTGGTGAATTTTATGAACCAAAGAGTGGTGCAAGGGCAAAATTAATGCTACAATTTGGAAGTAGAGCAACAGGCATTCCACGCAATGATAACACGCCTTTACGTGGTCAATTTGATTTGTACAATGCACTTCGTTACGTTACTGAAGGCTATGCTGGTATTCACTTAAACAAAATGCACGGCATTAATATTGACTTTGGAATTTTCAAGTCTTATGTTGGTTTACTAAGCTACAATATCCAGTTTGGTTGGATCTATCCTTAAGTCAAAATGATTTTCCATGTATTGCATGTTACCATGCATGCCTTTTGCCAGCCATTGTTCCAGGCG
>JANYEP010000167.1 GCA_025363075.1 Chitinophagaceae bacterium
TTAGCAAATTTTAAAGGTGTTAAAAGAAGATTTGAGTATATCATAAAAAATGACAACCAAATTTTAATTGATGATTATGCTCATCATCCAGATGAGCTGAAAGCATTGATAACAGGCGTTCGTAGTATTTATGCAAATGAAAAATTGACACTCATTTTTCAACCACATTTATACACAAGAACAAGAGACTTTGCAGATGGATTTGCAACCAGTCTATCTATGGCTGATGAAGTTATTTTGCTACCAATTTACCCTGCAAGAGAATTACCAATTGAAGGAGTAAATAGTGAAATGATTTTGGACAAAATGAAATTAGAAAATAAAAAAATATTAGGCAAAAATGAGTTGCTAAAATATATCAAAGAAAATCAGCCAAAGCTAATAGTGATTGCAGGTGCAGGCGATATTGATGTAATAGTAAATAAAGTCAAAGAGTCATTAAATTATTTATAAGAAACGAATTTGAAAGTAGAACTAAAAAATAAAATTGTTTTTGGGCTTTGGCTGCTAATTGGATTATCAATTTTAATTCTGTTTGTAGCAGCTATGCAAAGCAAAAAAAATAGCCTGTGTGCTGGAAGCAAAGTTGAAATTAGTGCTGGCAATCAAAACTATTTTGTTACTGAAAAAGAAGTTAACGAAATTATTAATGCAAGTGGAGATATTAAAGAACATACCATTCAAAGCATTGATATTGCTACGTTAGAAGCAGCACTAAAAAAAAATAGTTGGATAAAAAATGCGGAACTATATTTTGAAAACAATGGAATGCTGCACGTAGATATTGAGCAACGCCAACCTATTGCAAGACTTTTTTCAGTAAATGGAAATTCATATTTTCTCGATAAAACAGCTTTGAGATTGCCTGTAAAAAATGCAACAACTGCAAGAGTGCTTGTGATTACTGGCTTCCCAAGCGATAATGATACATTAGCTCACGCAGATAGTGTGTTATTGATGAGTGTGAAGAATGTTGTGAACTATGTTTATGCAGATACTTTTTGGAATGCTCAAATAGCACAGATTAATATTAATTCATCTGGAAAATTTGAGCTGACACCAGCATTTGGAAATCATATTATTCAATTGGGAGATGCAAATAATTTGAAAGATAAATTTGATAGGCTCTTAACATTTTATTCAAAAGCGTGGTTGCAAAATGGTATAGATACTTATGAAATGCTTGATGTACGATTTAGTAACCAAGTTGTAGCAACAAGAAAAGGGTCATTAAAAAATATTGTTGATAGTGTGGCAAATTCACCAATACTCATTGACTCTTTGAACAATAACAGTAATGATAGTTTGAGAGGAGTTGCTTATTAAAAAATAAGATATTGAGCAATGTTTTGTAGTAAAAATACAAAATTATAAATATCTGTATTGAATGATAAAATAAAGAAGCAAAAAAATCGTTATCACTAAATAGTTGTATGTGCTACCGATAAATTTTGTACATATAAAAAACTAACAAAAACATTTTATGAATCATACTGAAGCACCCATTATTGTAGGACTAGATATTGGAACTACCAAAATTGCTGCAATTGCAGGAAGAAAAAATGAACACGGAAAATTGGAAATACTTGGCTTTGGAAGAGCTAATAGTAATGGTGTGCAACATGGTCAGGTATTAAATATTGACCTTACAATAAAAGCAATTAATCAAGCATTAACAAATTGCTATGCAAGTAATCCTGACTTGGAAATTAGTGAAGTGTATGTTGGTATTGCAGGACACCATATTAAAAGTTTACAAACTCGTGGCGATATTGTGAGACAAGATTCTGAACTTGAAATTCAGCGTGCAGAAATTGATTTGTTAATAGAAAATCAACGCAAAACTTTTATTCCTGCTGGCGACCAAATTATTGATGTAATTCCTCAAGATTTTCATGTTGACAACATCAATGGTATCAAAGATCCTGTAGGTTATAATGGTGTAAAAGTTGGTGCGAATTTTCATATCATTACTGGAGATAAAAATGCAATAAGAAACATTAATAGGGCTGTAACAAAAAGCGGATTGACAACTAAAGATTTGGTGTTGCAACCACTTGCAAGTGCAGGTGCTGTTATGAGCGATGTTGATATGGAAGCTGGTGTTGTAATTTTAGACATTGGTGGTGGAACAAGCGATATTGCTGTGTTTCACGATGGCATCTTAAAGCATACAGCTGTAATTCCTTTTGGTGGTGAAAATATTACCAATGATATTAAACAAGGGTTAGGTGTTTTAAAAACACAGGCAGAAGCAATGAAAGTTCAGTTTGGTAGTGCTTTGGCAGAAGTTGCAAATGCAAATGCTTACATCACTATTCCTGGCTTAAAAGGAATGCCTGCAAAAGAAATTAGCGTTAAAAATTTGAGCCAAATTATACAAGCAAGAATGAGTGAGATACTTGACTTTGTGGTGTATAATCTAAAAGTTGTTGGATTGGATAACAAAACATTGAATGGTGGTGTAATCCTTACTGGTGGTGGTTCTCAGCTAAAACACATTATTCAATTAACGGAATATGCAACAGGCTTAAATGCTCGTATTGGTCTGCCAACAGAGCATCTTGCACCAAACCACATTGAAGAGTTGAAGAAGCCAATGTATAGCACTTGTTTGGGTTTGATATTGAAAGGCTATGATGATTATGAAAACAAGTATAAAGAATTTGCAGAGCAATTTAAAAAAGTAGCTGTGCCAACAGGTTTTAGAAAAGAGGTAACACAAAAAGTCACATCACAAACAGAAGAAGTTGTTGAAACACCTAACCCTATTGATGTTTCAGCAAGAAAGAAAATAAATGTTTGGGATAAAATGAAACATACAATCATAGAATTGTTTAAAGAAGAAGAGGATAAAATGATGTAATTTTTTTTTGTTAACGTTGATATGTTTTTCAAAGTTGAAATGAAATTAACATTACATAATTGTTAACACTGATATAATAAATTCGTACTAACCATTAAATCTAAATCAATGATCCATTTTGATTTGCCAAAACAGAAGTCGTCAATCATTAAAGTGTTTGGAATTGGCGGAGGAGGAAGCAATGCAGTTAATTTTATGTTTGCTCAAGATATTGAGGGAGTAGATTTTGTTGTGTGCAATACCGATGCAAAGGCAATTGAACAAAGCCCTGTTTTAAATAAAATTCAGTTAGGACCCGCATCTACACAAGGTTTGGGAGCAGGTGCTAATCCTGAAGTTGGAAAAATTGCAACTGAAGAATCAATACAAGAAATAAAAAGTATTCTTGAAGTAAACACCAGAATGGCTTTTATTACAGCAGGTATGGGTGGAGGAACTGGCACAGGCGGAGCTCCTATTGTTGCACAAATTTGTAAAGAGTTAGGCATACTTACAGTTGGTATTGTTACCACTCCTTTTTCGTTTGAAGGACCACGCAGAATGCAACAAGCTAAAGAAGGTATCAATGCCTTGAAACCTCACGTAGATACGCTTTTGGTGATAGATAACGATAAATTGCGTATGCAATATGGCAATCTTAAAATGAAAGAAGCATTTGGTAAAGCAGATAATGTTTTAGCAACTGCTGCAAAATGTATTACTGATATTATCAATAGCAAAGGGCATATCATTGTTGACTTTGCAGATGTTTGTACTGTAATGAAAAATGGTGGTGTTGCTATACTTGGTAGTGCATCTGTTGAGGGTGAAAACAGAGCTCAGGATGCAATTACAGAAGCATTGAGTTCTCCGTTGCTAAATGATAATGAGATTAAAGGTGCTAAATGGATTTTGATAAACATTAATAGTGCAGAAGGTGACTATGAATGTACGATGGATGAAATTGATTTAATTAATGAATACTTGCGTTCACAAGCAGGTGAACATACAGACGTAATTGTAGGTATGGGAATTGATAATTCATTGGACAAAAAAATTGGTATAACCATTATTGCCACAGGATTTAATCACAAAGATCCGTTTGATAAAACACCTATAAAAAAGGCAGAACCACAAATAGAAAAAATTGTTTTAACACTTGGCGAAAACCAAGTGGAAGAACAAAAGAAAACTGTTGAACCTGTTGCAATGCAACAAGCCATTCCTTTTGAAGATAAAAATCCCTTTGCACCACAATTGATGGAGCAAGAACCAACGGCTCATAGCTCATTTGATATGTTGGGAATGAATTATTCTGTCAACGATTTTGATGCACAAAGAGAAGAAGCATTGGATGCAAAAGAAACAGAGGTTTTTGAGTTGGAATTAGAATCTTCTCAACTATCAACAATGCCATATTTTGGTGCTGATATGTTCGACAAAAAAAATATTGAAGAGCCAATACAACAAGCACCATTAACAGTTGTTGATAGCGTTGAAGAGAGTATTGCTGAAATGAGTTTAGTAGAAGAAACGCAAACTACACAACCAATAATTTTAAGCAAACCTTCAAATATTTATTCAAGCTACAATGCAGAACCAGAACATAATATTGAAGCTCAAGTTGAAAATATTTTGCCAGAAAATGTGTTTGAACTTTCTATAAAGGAAACTCCTGTTGCTTCAACTTATGAAGTTGAAAATGTTGAAGAAGAAATCAAATTTGAAGTAAATACAAAAGAACAATATATTGCTGAAACACCAGTTGCATCAATAGTTGTAGATGATTTGTCAGAAGAAGAAGAGCAACGTAGAAGAGCATTGGAAAGAATTCAAAAATTGCGTAATCTTTCGTTTAATATGAATACTGCTGACAGTAATACTGAGTTTGATAATGTGCCAGCTTATGTTCGTAGAAATATGGAATTATTTGGTAATACATTAACTACAGTTGAAAACTTTTATGGTAGAGCTACAGTTGAAAAAAATGATAAAGACGAAACATTTATTTCAACAAAAAATTCATTTCTTGATGGTCAAAGACCAGATTAATAACTCGTTTTCGTAGATTGTTTTTTGTTAGCTCCTCTTGTTTGGCAAGGGGAGTTTTTATTTTCGTTATCTTCACTTCTTTACTTTTGCGTTAACAAGATATTATGAACAAAACAGCGTCATCATTTATAGCAAAAAGCACTATTAAAGCGGCTGATTTAAATCATCGCAGAAAAATAAATTTTAACATAGGAAAATATAATGCTGTTGTGCCGCAAGGAAAGGCTCAATTCAGCAATGTATTAGCTGCAAGAGAAATGGCAAAAAATGTGAAACATAAAGCTATCGAGCATTTAGACACTTATCTTGAACAATTTGAAAAAAATATTACTGCTCGGGGAGCTAAGGTTTTGTGGGCAAATGATAGCCAAGAAGCATTAGATGCGATTGGTAAAATATGTAAAGAAAAAAACTGCAAAACGCTTGTAAAAAGTAAGAGTATGGTTACCGAAGAAATTCATCTCAACCATTACTTAGAAGCAAATGGAATTGAAAGTGTTGAAACAGATTTGGGTGAATATATTCAACAATTAGATGGCGAAACTCCATATCATATTGTTACTCCAGCAATGCATAAAAGCAAAGAGGATGTTGCAAAACTTTTTGCTGAAAAATTGGGTGTTCCAGGTGGTTTATCTCCTGAAGAATTAACACAGGTTGCACGCAAAAATCTGCGTGAAAAATATATTGAAGCAGAAGTTGGTGTTACTGGTGCAAATTTTATCATTGCTGATATTGGAGGCATTTCCATTACAGAAAATGAAGGTAATGGAAGGTTAAGTTGCTCAATGCCTAAAACGCATATAGTTATAGTTGGTATAGAAAAAATGCTTCCTTCAATTAATGATTTAGCACTATTTCTGCCACTGCTATCAACCTTTGGTACAGGGCAAAAAATTACAGTTTACAATAGCATTATTTCGGGTCCAAAACAAGCAAATGAAACTGATGGGCCAGAAGAGATGTATGTGATTTTATTGGACAATGGTAGAACTAATTTACTTGCTAATCCCACAAGTCGTGAAGCCTTGTATTGCATACGTTGTGGTGCTTGTTTAAATGCCTGCCCTGTTTATAAAAATATTGGAGGGCATAGTTATGAAACAACTTATAGTGGACCAATTGGTAGTGTAATAACACCTTATTTAAGTGGAATGGATGAGTATAAACATCTCAGCAATGCTTCATCTTTATGTGGCAATTGCACAGAGGTTTGTCCTGTAAGAATTAATTTGCACGAATTGCTTTTAGACAATCGTCATGAAGCAGTTGTGCAAGGAAAAAGTAGTTTAATGGAACGAATTGCCTGGAAGATTTGGAAAGCATCGAGCCTTAATAGAGGTATGATGAATATGGGAAATGGTAATTTAAAAAACAAGGTTGTGAACAATATTTTTAAAGGTTGGAATACACATAGAAGCGACTTGAATTTTAGCAAAAAAACATTTAATGAAATGTGGAAAGAGAGAAATAAAAAATAATTTATTTCATAATAAAATATATAATGCAACATACCAATAGCCTCATTAATTCTTCATCACCATATTTACTACAACACGCCTACAACCCAGTAGATTGGCATATTTGGGACGAAGATGCACTGAAAAAAGCACTTGAAAAAAATAAACCAATTTTGGTTAGCATAGGGTATTCATCTTGCCACTGGTGTCACGTTATGGAACGTGAAAGTTTTGAAGATGAAGCAACAGCAGCCATAATGAACGAACATTTTATAAATATAAAAATTGATAGAGAAGAGCGTCCAGATCTTGACCACATTTATATGGATGCATTGCAAGCAATGACTGGAAGTGGTGGCTGGCCACTGAATGTTTTTTTAACGCCTCAACTAAAACCTTTTTATGGTGGCACCTATTTTCCTCCAGTAAACTCACACGGTAGAATGAGTTGGAAAGACACATTGCTTTCTGTTAGTACTGCATTTCATCAACGAAAAGAAGAAATAGAAGACCAAGCTGAAAAACTTACAGACTATATAAAAAACAGCAATTCATTTGGCAAAATAAAAAAAGAAAATGATATAGAAAGTGATGATGAAACATTGCAAACAATTGCAGATAATTTATTAAAAAATGCTGATACAGTTTGGGGTGGATTTGGCAAAGCACCAAAGTTTCCACAAACATTTTCCATACAATATTTACTTCGGCATTATCATTTTACAAAAGACGAAAAATTTTTAAACCAAGCATTATTAAGTTTAGATAAAATGATACTTGGCGGCATTTATGACCAAGTAGGTGGAGGTTTTTCAAGATATAGTACTGATGAGTGTTGGTTTGCTCCACATTTTGAAAAAATGCTGTATGATAATGCTTTACTGGTAAGCGTTTTGAGCGAAGCTTATCAAATTACAAAAAAGGAATTGTATAAAGAAACGATAGAGCAAACACTTGAATTTATTGAAAGAGAAATGATGAGTAATGAATTTGCTTTTTATAGTGCATTGGATGCAGATAGTGAGGGTGTTGAAGGTAAATTTTATGTATGGAGCAAAAGTGAGATCATAGAATTGCTTGGTGATGATGGAGCTTTATTTTGTGAAATTTTTAATGTAGCAGAAAATGGAAATTGGGAACACGAAAATATTCTTTGGTTGAAAACGACCGTAGAAAATATTGCAGTTGAAAAGAATGTTGATATTGAATTTTTGAAACAGAAAATTGCAAATTGTAAACCGATTTTGCTTGCCGAAAGAAGCAAACGAACTCGCCCATTATTAGACGATAAAACGCTGTGTTCTTGGAATGCATTAATGAACATTGCATATTGCAAAGCCTATGCTGCCACTGGAATTGAACATTATAGAATAATTGCAATTAACAATATTGATTTTATTTTAAGCAAAATGTTTGTGAATGGAGAGCTGATGCATTGTTATAAAAATGGCGAAACATACATCAATGGCTTTTTAGACGATTATGCTTACTTAGTTTGGGCATTAATTCACCTGCAAGAAATTACAGGAAATCAAGATTATTTGGTAAAAGCAAAAGAAGTGAGCAACATCATCTTCGAAAAATTTGGCGATACAGATTCACCATTTTTTTTCTACACAGATGCTTCTCAAAAGGATATTATTGTAAGAAAAATTGAGGTTTATGATGGTGCCACACCTTCTGCAAATGGAATAATGGCTCTATGTTTAAATTACCTTTCTTCTGTCTTTATTGATGATGAATTACGCAAACGATTTCTACAAATGCTCGTTAGTTTGCAGCAGGCTATTGTTAAACATCCAACCTCGTTTGGGGTTTGGGCTTCAACGTTACAAATTAATGTGAAACTTAGTGAAGAAATAGTAGTGATTGGCGAGAATGCGAATGCTGTAATATCAAGTGTTTTAAGCCAATATATTCCAAATAAGGTTCTACTATTTTGCAACGAAAATAATGATATAAAACTGCCTCTTTTGGCTGATAAAAACTACACAGAAGAAGTATTGTACTATTTGTGTAAAAATCAAACTTGTTTGCCTGCACAAAATAGCCTTTCAAAATTTTTACATTTCTGTAACATTTAATTATATATATTGCAGCCGATTTAGTGGTTACTTATTTAAGTTACTATCCATAAAATTTAATCATTTCATTATCGTTATTAAACTTTACTAAATATTTTAAGGGTAAAAAAAGACATTTTTTGTTTATAACAAATTTTGTCTCTATTTTTGTCATCACCATTTAATTGAATCACAAATGATGAAGAATTTTGTTTTTTTATTGTTCTCTGCAACTTTAACGTTAGGAATGATGTCGTGTAACTCGAAAAGTAAAAATCTTGGAAAAGATTCTTTCGATATTGATGGGCAAGTTCGTGGAACAGCACCAACCTCTAAGAAAAGTATGGGGGCTCCATTTGGTATGGCATATATACCACCAGGAACTTTTCATATGGGACCAAGTGACGAGGATGTTAACTACAATATTACCCAAAGAAATCGTCAAGTATCTATCCCAGGCTTTTGGATGGATGTTACCGAAGTTACAAATAACAAATACCGTTCTTTTGTAAATTGGGTAAGAGATTCTCTTGCAGCAAAAGAATTAGGATTTGTAAAAAATGGTGGACCAGGCGTTGCTGGAGATTCTAATCAAGCAATTAATTGGGAAAAAGCAAAAACAATAAAATATGATTCTAAAAATTTAGAAAAGTTAGGAGAAAAATTAGTTTTAGCTCCCGACAATAGATTATATGGTACAATTGAATTAGACCCAGAAAAATTCAAATATAGCTACCAAGACTTTGTTCTTTCTGAAGCTGCGAAAAAAGAAAATTATGGAATGGCTCGTAAGAACTTCATTGTTAGAGAAAGTGTAAAAATCTATCCTGATACTTTAGTTTGGATGAGAGACTTTTCTTATGCTTACAACGAGCCAATGACTAAAAGATATTTTGCTCATCCTTCTTTTGGAAACTACCCAGTAGTTGGAATCAATTGGAAACAAGCGAAAGCATTTTGTCATTGGAGAACAGCCGTTCAAGAAAAATCATTAGCTAAAAGAGGAATGGCGAGAGAAACAAATTATCGCTTACCAAGTGAAGCAGAGTGGGAATATGCTGCTCGTGGAGGTCGTACAAATAGTATGTATCCTTGGGGTAACTACTATCCTCGTAATAAAAAAGGATGTTTACTTGCAAACTTTAAACCTGGTCGTGGTAATTATGCTGAAGATGGAGGTTTTTACACAGTTAGAGCTGATGCATACTGGCCTAATGATTTCGGCTTATATAATATGAGTGGTAATGTTGCAGAATGGACAAACTCACACTACAATGAAGGTTCATACAATTTCTTCAGTGAAATGAGTCCAGATTTGAGATATGATGCAAAAGATTCTGATCCTCCATATATGAAACGTAAGACTATTCGTGGTGGAAGTTGGAAAGATGTTGCTTTCTATCTGCAAGTAAGTACTCGTGCTTTTGAGTACCAAGATACTGCTAAATCTTACATAGGTTTTCGTTGTGTGATTGACTTAGCACCACGTATGAAATAATTTTAGCTAATTTTTAACAGTTAAAATTCATTACCTAACAAATATTTTATTAATTTGCCTTCGAATTTAAAATAGAAGGTATTAATTCCTATCTAAATAACAAAAACTAAACTTTAACAAAAAAAACAAAAAAACATGGCAGCAAAAATTCCACCAAAGGTTAACAAGTTTATGGACATCTTCGTATCTGTTGCAGCAGCAGTAGTAATTTATGGTGCTCTACAAAAAATATTGCACTCACCAATTGCAGATATTATGTTGAAGATTGGTCTTACTACAGAAGCTATCTTGTTTTTGTGTTATGGTATATTATATATAATCTATCCAGCAATGGATGAGCATGAAGTACATATTCCTGGTATGGAAAATGTAGATAAAGGTAACCCTGCTTTAAAATCAATGGAAAAAATGTTAACAGAAGCTGATATTACCCCTGCTAATTTGGGTAAATTAAGTGCTGGATTTACAAAATTAGGATCTACTGTTGATAAAATGGGCGAAATTGGAGATGTTGTTAAATCTACTGGAGATTTTTCTGCTAAAACCAAAGAAGCTACTACTGCTTTAGGTGCAGTGGCTGTTGCAATTAATCAATCAACAGGTACGTTTAATGCTTTCAACGCTGCTAGCGAAACTACTAAACAATTTCACGGTCAAGTACAGGTTTTAACTAAAAATTTGTCTTCACTAAATACAATTTACGAATTAGAACTACAAGAAAGCAACAATCACCTTAAAACTATGAATCAGTTTTATGGTAAATTAGCTCAAGCTTCTGCTGCTATGAACAATACTGCTGAAGATGCTGTTAAAGCTAAAGATCAAATTGCTGCATTGGCTGTTAATTTAACCAAGTTAAATTCAGTTTACGGTAATATGCTTTCTGCTATGCAAGGTGCTAGATAATTTCACTTTGATGTCTAAAAAACAAAATTCGTAAATCTTAAAATTAAAATAAGAAATGTCATTACCTAAAGAACCTAGGCAGAAGATGATTAACTTGATGTACTTAGTGCTTACTGCACTACTTGCATTAAACGTTTCATCTGAAATTTTGAA
>JANYEP010000183.1 GCA_025363075.1 Chitinophagaceae bacterium
ACTGCTGCTTTGTAGGCTATTGCCATTTACAAAGAAGTTGTAAGATGGATTGCTTCCACCATTAACAGGTGTTGCAGTAAATACAACAGTTGAACCAGAACAAACGTTTAAACCAGAGTTTGAACCAATGCTAACAGATGGAGTGAGATATGCAATCATAGTCATAGTAACATTGTTGCTCATTGTTGTAGCACTTGTTTGGCAAATATTATTTGCAGTTAATACACATACTACAACATCTCCATTATTTAATGAAGAACTACTGTAAGTATTGCTGTTACTGCTTTGTACACTATTGCTATTTACTGTAAAATTGTATAAAGGAGCAGTTCCTCCATTGGTTGCTGTTGCAGTAAATGTTATATTAGTTCCTGCACAAACGTTGTTACTACTTGCCATTAAAGTAACAGATGGTGTTACAGAAACATTAACAATCATTCTAACGGTATTGCTATATGAAATTGCTGATGTTTGACAAAAATTATTAGTAAGCAACATACAAGTTACATCATCGCTATTATTTAATGTTGAACTACTAAAAGCATTACTGCTGCTGCTTTGCATCGTAACACCATTTACCATAAAATTGTATAATGGAGAGCTTCCACCATTGGTTGCAGTTGCAGTAAATACTACATTTACACCAGCACAAATATGATTGCCAGGGCTTGCTGCAATAGTTACAGAAGGTGTTACTTGTGCCACAAAACTTGCACTAATGCTATGCGAAACTGTAACGTTGGTAAACATATAATTTGTAGCAACACCAATGCTTACACCATCTACCAAAACATCCTGAATACAGAATCCAGCATTGGCAGCAATTGTAAAAAATTTATTTGTGCCACTTGCAACATCTGTAGAGCCAGAAGGCGTTATTGTTCCTCCTGCTCCAGCAGTTGCAGTGATAGATAAACCAATAGTTTTTGCATACACATCCCCATAAGCATAAGCAAGATAAAATGTATTATTTGTTCTATTACTTGCCAATGAAACCCAGTCTGAAGTACCTGAAGTTACACCACCTGCTGTTGTAGCTACATCTTTCCAGCTACTGTCGCTTTTGTTGTATTTTTGAACGTATGCTTTATTACCATTTCCTCCTTCTTCATAAGCAATATAAGGTATGCCAGCAGCATTATTAGCAAGACTTAAATATTTAGTAGCAGTACCAACACCAGGACCTAATTGCTTCCAATTTGTTCCATCGAATTTTTGAACAATGGCTTTATACGTTACCTGATTATCCCTGTAAGCAACATACAGCGTATCATTTTTGCCTAAAGAAATGGAATTGTAATCTGTGTTATAAAAAGCCGATATAACACCAGTGCCAACATTCACCCAATTAGTTCCATCAAACGTTTTTACTACTGCCTGACTATTGATATTTTCATCAGCATAAGTAACGTAAAGAACACCAGCACTTGTAACAATTATTTTAGGATTAAAAACCCTACCTACAGAAAAGTTAGGAGTGCTACCAACAACCACCCAATTTGTTCCATCAAACTTTTCTACAATGGCTTTATAGTTATGTCCATTATCATCTTGACTAATTACATAAGGCGTTGTAGTAGCTGTATCCATTGACATATAAGGCGTAAAAGCAGTGCGACCAGTAATTCCTTTAACGCCAACAGTTACCCAGGCTGTTCCATTAAATTTTTGAATGGTACTGGCATTAATTGCTCCATCGTGATAGCATATATAAGGCACTGAATTTCTATCAAAAGCAAGGCTAAAATTATCAGCTCTATCAGGTGAAAAACCAGTCAACCCAACATCTACCCAATTGCCACCAGCAAACTTTTTAACACAAGCTTTGTAACCATTCACAACATCTGAATAGCATATATAGGGAATACCATTATAATCAACAAATGTTCTCACATCTGTCATATAACCCACAGCCAACCCACGGGTTTCAAAGTCTGTCCAAACACCGCCAACATATTTTTTTGCAGTTACTTTAGATTGATTTGTACCATCACGATACATTATACAAATGTTACCACTATTGTCTGAAGTTGCAGCCAGGTAACCAGTTCCATAGTTAATGGGTGTTAAATATTTTGTTCCAAGAAAACCCCAGGTTGTGCCATTATACTGTTGAACAGATATGCTACCATTATAAAACTCTCCATAAGCAAGTGTTGGTTGTCCATTTGCTATCATTAATACTATTGCATTCATATCGTAAGGTGCAGATGCAGTTTGCATTGTTCCCAATGCATTCCAATTAGCTCCATTCCATTTCATAATAACAGGTTGGTTACCCCCTGCGTTATTTGCATAACCTATCAGTGGATTATTGCTTGCATCTGTAGTAATCTTAATTGAGCTTGTGGTACCAATTGAAAAATCAGCATTGCCTACTAAACTCCAACTGTTGTTACTGAATTTCTTTACTGAACCTTTGTATGTGGAAGCATTTGCATAAACTACATAAATACTATCACTCGCATCCATTGCCATATCACAAGAAGAAGTTGCAACGCCAGAAAAATCAGCTATTCCAACAAGATTCCAATTGGCAATTCCATCATATTTTTTCATATTGGTTTTATTGGTAATATTTCCATCTCTCCATAAAACAAAAACAGAATCTTTAGAACTAATGGCAATATGAACATTATCTGGATAGCTACCACTAAAGCAAGGTGAGCCAACTTGTATCCAAGTTCCACCAACAAATTGCTTAACATTTACACAACCTTGATAATACCCAAAATCAGCGTAAGCGATGTAAGGAATATCAGCAGTATCAAAAGCCAATGAAGGCACGCCTGGTGCACCTGCACTTACAGCCCCACCAACATCTACCCATTGCGTTCCATTGTATTTTCTTACACGCAAATAATCGGTTATATCCCTGTAAGCCATATAAACAATGCCTGCGTGATTAGCTTTTGCAGTAATGCTTGTAGCTCCAGAATAAGTAGGTTGGTTGTTGTCATCTGGTCCAAGTGGTTGCCAGTTTTGTGCTTTAATGGTTGATGTAATAATCAACATTAATGAGAGCAGCAAGAGTTGAATTCTTTTTTTCATTTTGTTTTATTTTAATAGTTAAATAATGTAGGATATGTATTAAAAACGGGAAGCAACTTTTCGTTGCCAATGCTAAATTGTTAATATAAACTATTAAAAACGAGAATAAAATGTTGAAGGCGTATTTTTTAAAATGAAAGCGTGTTTTTGCGATTTGAAAAGTGTGCAACTTGTATTAAGCTACTAAAAAAGCCCCGAAGTATTTGCTTCGAGGCTTAGGTATAATGGTTATTTTATCTGATAATTTGTATAGTTCCTGTTTTGTTGTTGGTGGTGTTTCCTCACCAACAAGTTTTTGATACAGTTGTTGGTGAAAAGCAGAACACCAACAAAGGCAGAATGTTGGCTGCTGTATTTTTTTCTATTCGCTCTTCGCTATTGTCTTGCTCAATTCTTTAAGTTGTTTGTATGGAATTGTGGCTAAAGTTTGTCTCCAGTTTTGTTCTATTTCTGTATGTTGAAGTTTTAAAAGTGGATGGTCTGATTGTAAAACTTCTCCCTTATCTGCTGTGAATGATAACAAGTCATTTGGTTCACACACTAAAGCTTTGCAGAGTAACTCAATGTGGTCTAATTTGAAGACTCTTGTCGAGTTGCTACAAATTGAAGTTGCAGTGTGTGGCGTAAAACCAGCTTTGACTAAAAACGTGTAAGGTTTGTCAATGCCACGAGCTTTAAAGATGTGTTGTAAGTCTAAGTTGAGCATATTAAAGTTGTTATTGATTGAATGTAATTTGTCAATACTCGAAAGTAATCTATAATTAATTAAATATAAATTTAAATTGATAGAATATAATTTGTCATTGATGGAAATAAAGTCATTATAGATTGAAGGTTATATTTAATTGATTGAATATCACTTTTGATTGATTAAATGTAACTTGCCATTGCTTGAGTGTAAGTTATCATAAATACGATATTAGTTATCATTGCTTGAATGTAAGCAACTCTTGTTAAGCTGTGAACCATCAATGCTTTGGTGTAAAAGGTCGATGCTTTGATGTAAATTTTCGATACGCTACTCCAAAAAGCCATTGTCTAATAGTTACTTATAATTGCGTTTTGTCGAACCGACAAAACTGCGAAGCAATATAGCAGCCAACGAACAAGGCTTGGCGTTGTTGGGGAATTCGAGTTCCGTCAGCCCATAACTAAAGTTGATAATTGCAATATTGCTGATGTTTTAGTCATAAGCCAAATTTATAACGTCCAGCCCGAACTGAAGCACAATAAAGAACAAATTTTGAGGTTATATTCGTCAAGCCCCAATAATGCCAAACCTAATGTTGGCTGTAGTGCTTTTGTCAAACCATAATTTGTTTTTTCAATGTGTTTCAAATCCTTTTCACTATAGACAAATATAGTTTTGTCTTACGTTATACTGTGTTTTGTCAAAACTTAGGTTGTCTATGTTTTAAGTCTTTTAATAAGTTTCAAAACTCTGTCCTTTACAAACTTTGCATTGTCGTCATACATAAACATTGCATCGTCTTGAGCACCAAAAGCTGAACCATATGGTGAGTTGTCTGGGTTTTTAGTTTTAAACTCTTTCAGAGTCTTTTTGAAGTATGTGTCACGTTTTACAAGCCAAGTCCTTTGGTCTATTCTGAGTTTTACTTTTTGCGTTGTGTCTAAAGTTGAACGTAATTTGAGATAAACAACATTTAACATACTGTCCATTTGGGAATAAAACTTTTTGGTACAACCAAACATATATTCTCCTTTGTCCAAACAGTTCTGATATTGAGTTTCTAAGCTGTCAATTATCTTATCAGTCTGTGCAATTCCTGTCAAAGAAATACAGAACAAAAAAGTAAAAATAAATATGAATTTGAGGTTTGTCATAGCATTACAGCCAACTCAAAAATATACGCAAGTCCCCATTCCACCAAATATTTTTGAATCTGTTAAACAATTGCTTTTCAAATATAATTTGTAAATATCTACTCAGTTTCAAAACTAAGTACATTTCAATAGTCAGCACAACTAAGTACTTTTAAATAGTCGTTTTACACATTACCTTATCAATACTCACAAGTATTTCCAACCACTCGGCTACCATTTCTAAGCACTCGACTATCAAATATTGATAATCGACTTTCATAAGTCTATCACCAAACAAAATACCCAGACAATTGCCTGGGTATTTTGTTAAAGTTATTTATTTAAAATAAATTGTAAATCCAAAATCATCAAATCCTAATTAGATTGTTGTCCAGCTTGTCAATCCTTCGTTGGAGAAACGATATTTTTTTACACTGCCACCAAATTGTTCCAATGCTTCAATAACACTATATCTTGTATTTTGTGGGCAATAAAAAATCATAAAGCCACCACCACCTGCACCACTTATTTTTCCTCCTGTTGCACCAGCTTTTTTTGCTGCGGTATAAATATCTTCAATCAATGAATTGCTAATGTTGGCAGCCATTTTTCTTTTTTGTTCAAAGCCATAATCAAGTATTTCACCAATAGAATTCAGTTTTCCCTTTAACAAAGCTTCCTTCATCATTTTAGACTGTTCCTTCAACTGATGCATTGCATCTAAACTTTCACTGTTTTTTTGCGAAACATTTTTTTGTTGCTCTTTAATAATAGTAGCACTTTCTCTACTCGTTGCAGTAAAAAATAAAACAAGGTTATTTTCAAGTTCGTGCAAATATTCCTGCCTTATTCTTAATGGATTTACAATTACTTTATCATCGCTGTAAAACTCCATAAAGTTAACGCCACCAAAGGTTGCAGCATATTGGTCTTGCCTGCCACCAGCAAGTTTCAGGTCTTGCCTTTCAATTTCGTAGGCATAATGTGCAATGTCATAATCGCCCAAAGGAAGTTTTAGCATTTCAACAAAAGCACCAATAATTGCAACTACCAATGTAGATGAAGTACCCAATCCACTACCAGCAGGAGCATCTACAAAAGTTGATAGTTTAAGGCCTTGCTTTGGTATTCCATAATCTTTTTGAATGCGATTATAAACACCTTTCAGCAAGTCTAAATGCCCATTGATTGGCAATTGGGTATTCCAGTCAAAAGACTCAGTTTCGCCCCTGTCTTTTGCTTCTATAATAATTTTTTCTTCAGCAATTGTTTCTATATTGGCATAAGCATATAGGGTGATGGCAGCATTTAAAATAGCTCCACCAAATTCATCGCAATAAGGGGAAACATCTGTACCACCTCCTGCTAAACCTATTCTTAAAGGAGCTTTGCTTCTATACAACATATAAAATAAATTAAAATGATTTGCTTATCCTACAGCTTTTGCCAGTTCTGTGAAAAGCAATGTAAGCTTAGGTTCTGCTTCTTTTGCAGCTTGTAAAACTTCTTCGTGGGTAATCACGTTGTTGTCTTCTCTAATGCCCAAATCTGTTACCACACTTACAGCAAAAACCTTCATTCCACAATGCACGGCAGCAATATTTTCCTGCACAGTACTCATTCCTACAACATCACTTCCAATGGTTTTTATCAGTCGATATTCTGCGTGAGTTTCAAACGTTGGGCCTGTTACAGCAGTGTAAACTCCCTCGTGCAGTTTAATGTTATGCTGCTTTCCTATTGCTACTGCTTTTGCAATTAGTTGCTTGCAATATGGCTCGCTCATATCTGGAAAACGAGTACCAAGTTCTTCTATATTTTTTCCAATCAAAGGATTAACAGTAAAGAAGCTGATGTGATCGTTAATAATCATCAAATCACCAACTTTATAGTCTTGGTTAACACCACCAGCAGCATTAGATAAAAGCAAGGTTTCTACCCCCAATAATTTCATTACACGCACAGGAAATACTACCTGATGTGCAGAATATCCTTCATAAAAATGAAAGCGTCCACTCATACAAATAACACTTGCACCACCCAATTTTCCAAACAATAATTTACCACCGTGACCTTTAACTGTGCTTACAGGAAAATGAGGAATATCGGTATATGGAATAGCTTCTTCCACTTCTATTACTTCAGATAAATTACCTAAGCCACTACCTAAAACAATGGCAACTTTAGGAAAATGTTTTACACGACTTTTAATATAGTTTACTGTTTCGTGTAATTGATTCATTACTTCACTCATAAAAATAAAATTAGTCGGTAAAAATAGCAGTAATGAGGTTTATTAACAATAAAATGTGAATAAGTAATGAATCGCAATGTAGGGGAAAAAATATTTTACAAAAAAAATCTCGAAGTTGTTGCTTCGAGGTTTTTAGTTACTTTCTAAAATTTTATTATGCTACAGCTTGTTTTACCAAATCAGCAGCTTCGCTAAGTAAGATTGCAGATTGAACTTTCAATCCACTTTCATCAATTAATTTTTTAGCTTCAACTGCATTTGTTCCTTGTAGTCTCACAATAATAGGAATATTGATATTTCCTAATTTGTTGAATGCTTCAATTACACCAGCAGCAACTCTATCACAACGAACAATACCACCAAAAATATTAATTAAAATTGCTTTCACATTAGGGTCTTTCATAATAATTCTAAACCCAGCTTCTACAGTTGTTGCATTTGCACTACCACCTACATCAAGGAAGTTTGCAGGTTCGCCACCAGCCAATTTAATCATATCCATTGTAGCCATTGCAAGTCCAGCACCATTAACCATACATCCAACATTGCCATCAAGTTTAACAAAGTTCAAGTTAAATTCACCAGCTTCAACTTCAGTAGGGTCTTCTTCTGTAACGTCACGCAATGCAGCAATATCAGGCTTTCTCATCAATGCATTGTCATCAATATTCATCTTGCAATCAACTGCAATAATTTTTTCATCACTTGTTTTAAATAATGGATTAATCTCAAGCATTCCACAATCTAAACCCACATAAGCATTGTAAAGGTTAGTTACAAATTTCATACAATTCTTCATTGCATCGCCACTTAAACCTAAGTTGAAAGCAATTTTGCGAGCTTGAAAGCTTTGCACACCACCACTTGGGTGAATCCATTCTTTATATATTTTTTCTGGAGTATGGTGAGCCACTTCTTCAATATCCATTCCACCTTCAGTAGAATACATAATTACGTTCTGACCTTTTGCTCTATCCAATAGAATAGATAAATACAATTCTTTTTGTTTATTTGGTCCATCATAATAAACATCTTGTGCAACAAGAATTTTATTTACTTTTTTCCCAGCAGCACCTGTTTGAATAGTAACAAGTGTTCCACCTAAAATACCTTCTGCAAAACTTTTAATATCCTCAGCAGATTTACCAACTTTCACACCATTCATTCCAGTTTCATTCACTTTTCCTTTGCCACGTCCACCAGCGTGAATTTGTGCTTTCACAACTGCAAACTTATTTCCAGTTTGTGCAGCAATTTGTGTATATGCTTCAACAGCAGCTTCAACTGTTTCAACAGCTACTCCTTCCTGAACAGGAACATTATACTTTTTTAAAAGTTCTTTTGCTTGATATTCGTGCAGATTCATAGTTAATTTTTTTGCGTTGCGAAGATAGAGGGAAACTTGTTTGGTGTTGGGTGTTTTTTGTTTCTCGTTTGCGTTGAATAAATGACTTAGTTATTTATCTAATTTCTTATGATACATTGAATAAAATATTGAACCAGCAATACACACAACAATTACACCCAATGAAACAAATGTCATTGCATTTTTAGAAATCCATTGTGCTACAAAATGTTCGCCTAACATTTTAACACCAATAAATACTAAAACAATGGCAATGCCTTGTGGCAAATAATGAAATTTATCTACTGCCCCACGCAGTAAAAAGAATAAACTTCTTAACCCTAATACAGCAAATATGTTTGAAGTATAAATAACCAGAGAATCTCTTGAAATGCCCATTACTGCTGGGATTGAATCTAATGCAAACACTAAATCTGTTACAGAAAGTATAATAACTACAACAAATAAAATGGTATAAACTGGTTTCTTGTTTTGTCGAACAACATATTTTCCTCCAAAGTCTTCTAAGGTTATTGGCAAAAATTTACTGAGAAATTTATACACTTTATTCTCGTGTGGTTTAAACTCTTTTTCTTCTTTTGCTGTAAACATTGAGTAGCCTGTGTAAACAAGAAACCCCCCAAAAATATACAGCACCCAAGCAGCTTTTTCTACCAATGCAACACCAACTGTTATAAATAAAATTCTAAATACAATTGCCATTAAAATACCAATGAGCAACACCCTTCCATAGTATTTTTCTTTAACGTGAAATGCAGAAAAAATAAGAATAAAAACAAAAATATTATCAATGCTTAAACTCCATTCCATTAAGTAAGCACTAATGTATTCAATTGCTGCTGTTTTACTTTCTTGCAACCACATAAAACCAAAAAAGCCAAAAGCAAGAACAACCCAGAACAATGTTTGAATAAAAGCAGTTTTAATACTTACTGTTTGATTTTTTTTGTTTAATAAACCCAAATCAAAAACTAACGCCAAAGCAATTACAAACCCAAAAACGATATATATTATTTGATGTGAAGACACTTTAATTTACAATTTATAGATTTTAGATTTATTGGAACACAGACAAAACAGATGCTACGGATTACCACGCATTTTCTTTCTTTCATTTGTGTATATTAATCTTTTAAATTCAGGTTTCTTTCCAAAGTTGAGCAACAACCCAACTTCTACATCTGTTGCTCGAAGATAATTTAGCAATTGAAGTTCATTATCATAGACTAAAAATTCAGTTGCTTTTAACTCAACAATTATGCAGTTATTAATTAACAAATCTGCATAAAATTCTCCCACAACAAATTCATTAAAATACACTTTAATTGGTTGTTGTGCTTTCACCTCAAAACCATTTCTTCTAAGTTCAAAATACATTGCATTTTGATATACTTTCTCCAAAAAACCATACCCTAATGTGTTATAAACTTCATAATAAGTTCTAAGTATTCCTTCTGAAATTTCTTTATGCAAAAGACTATTCATATCGTTAATCTTAAAATATTAAATCAGTATTGACCTGTAACACCAGTTTCATCTGTGTTCCAGCCCTACATTGAATATTTCTTTTTTCTCAACCATTGCATCAACAATGCAAGCAAAAGAATTAGCACCAAAGGCAGCACCACATTAAGTGTTTGCCAAAAACTTTTTTCGTCTTTTACTTTAGTTTTATCAAGCAATCTTAAAGTAAAGTCTTTATTGCGTGTTTCAATGATGGCAGGGTTTCCAACTAAATAATCCAGACAGTTTAGTAAAAATTCTTTGTTGGCAAATTGGTAGTTTTCAAATTGCTGTGTCCCCATTGTTAACGCACCATCAGATTGTGTAATAATATTTGTAACAATATCTGCATCACTCACAACAATCTGTTTACTTTCCTTTATGCCAGATGATATAAATGGAATGCCAGTATAGGTTGCAGCTGTGTCTTTTGCTGCTTGTGTAAATCTATTTGTGTAAAGAGAATTAAATTTCCCTTCAAGCAAAACCGCAACAGGCACAAAGCTTTTTTTAAAGCTTCGCAAATCTTCATCGCCTTTTATACTTTGCAAACTCACCAGGTTTGGTGTGCTGATTGTTCTGCTACTTGTGTCAGATGAAAGCAAAACTGTTTTCTTAATTCCATTGGCTCTAACAGTATCTATACTCGATGGAAAAATACTTAATACATTATCTAAATTTCTCGATATAGGATGACCTGAAGGGCTTGTTAATAAAGGATAATATGGAAATGGAATTCTTTCTATTTGTGGTTGACCTCCTGCATTTCCCACAACTAAAGGTTGCTTGGCACAGTTTAAATCCTGCAATAAATCACTGTTGATTCTTACACCATATTTAAATAAAATATCATCCAGTTCAAGATTTTTATCAAAGGCTATAAAATCGGTTCTGCTTCTTAATAAACTATCAAATTCTGCATATAACCTGTCAATAAACCAAACCACTTTACCACCTTGCATTACGTATTGGTCAATCTTTACTTTATCACGTTCTGTAAATGCCAATGTAGGTTTTACAATGATTAAAGTCTTTACAGAATCTGCATTTAAAATGCCTCGTTTCAAATCGAATAAAGCTGCCCTGTAATTTTTTTTAAGTGTAGTTACAAGGTCCTCAACAGTTGGATTCATTGGTTCGCCATTGCCAATGGCATAAGCTACAATGGGCTGCTCTTTCTTGGTTAATTTTTCAATGGCATCATCAAATTTAAACTCTAATAAAGCCTCACTGTAGTTCAAACTGCTTTCTTCATCCTGCCCACTTTTGCCACTCATTAAATCCACAGCCTTTATTTTACCCTTATACTTTACAACAGCAGCAGGAAAAATAACTTGCTCTGTTTTCTCACCTTCTGCCCTATTCAATTCGTTGTTAAAAGGTTTAATGCCAATACTCATCAAACTATCATACATCAACGATTTCAAAGTATCTGGCAAGCCATCTGCTGGTCTTCTAAACTTAAACGAAAGTTTACCATTACTGATGTCTCTGTAGTTGGATAAAAGCTCTTCGGTAGCCAAACTTAATTTTCTAAAACCCGAACTAAGATTGCCTGTTAAGAAAACCTGCACTTCTACTTTTTCATCCAAATTATTTAACAATTCTTTTGTAGCTGGACTAATAGAAAATCTCTTTTCTTTTGTTAAATCTATTTTAGAATGAAACCTGGAAGATATATATAGCAAGGCTGCAAAGCCTATTACCAATATCAGCCAATAATATTTATATTTTATTATTTTTTGTATCATTTGTTATGGAACGCAGATGCTACTGATGAAGCAGATTTGCACAGATTTTTTATATTTCTTTATTCAAAATTCCTTGTTCAATATTCGATATTAAATCTCTTATTTATAACTACTCACTTTTCGCTGTGTTATTAGAAGCAAAACAGCAATCAATCCTATAAAATAAAGCACATCTCTTGTGTCAATCACTCCCCTACTCATACTTTTGTAATGAAAATTAATGCCCAATACTTCTATTAAATAATCGTAAGTTCCCTTTAAAAAAGATAGTTTGCTAATTGCATCAAAACCACTGTAGGCAAGAAAACAAACAAAGGCAGCAGCAACAAAAGCAACCACAGTATTGTTGGTATAACTACCCACACAAATGCCAACAGCAGTATAGACTGTGGTTAAAAAAATTAAGCCTACATAACTACCAATTGTTGCAGCAACATCAATGCCTGTATTGCTGCTTAATAGTTGTACAGATATTGCATAAACTATTGTAGGCAACAATGCAGTCAACACAATTAAAACACAGCCAAAAAATTTGCCCCAAACGATTTTAGCTTCGGTTAATGGAAGGGTTTTTAACAACTCAAATGTTCCCGATTTATATTCTTCTGGAAAGCTACGCATAGTGATGGCAGGAATTAAAAACAATAAAACCCAGGGTGCATAGTCGAAAAAAGTTGATAGAGAAGCATAGCCAAATTGCAGTATGCTGGTATCGGGAAAAACAAAAAGCAGCAAGCTGTTGAGCAATAAAAAAACTCCAATAACTGCATAGCCTGTAATGCTATTAAAAAACTGTTGCCATTCTTTTTTACAAATCATCCACATAAGGCGGTAAAAATAATGGTTTAGATTTTATGTATTGCTTATGTGTTGTTAAAAGATTAGAAAGTAATATATCAACCCCAAAAACTAAATTCAAAATCAAAATAGTAATAGAATATTCCAACCGTTATAAGCATAAAACTAAGTGTCAGATTGAGTTTACCTTGGTCGTTGCCAACAATCTTGTAAAATATTAAAAAGAAAAAAATAGCAGCAATAAATATTGGCACAAGAATATAACCACTTCTGGCTCTCATATAACCTATTTCATAGGTGTAAACATCTTTTCCAACAAGCATCGAAAGTTTTTGTGGTGCATTAGCAATGAATGATTTTCGCAATTCAATTCTGTCACCAAGTGCAGTGTTGTTATAAGCATTTTCGCCTATCTCATATTTTCTGCAAGTGGTATAAACAAAGTAATAACTATGCACTCGTCCGTTCCTTAATCTTTCATTTTCTATATCACGTCTAAGAATTGTTTCAGAAGTTTTTTGTAATGGCAGAAGATAAACATCAGTATAGATAAAACCATAAACCAATAAACAAGCAAATAATATATAAAACTGCTGTTTTGTGGTTATAGTAAAGTCTAATAATTTTTTCATCTATTTTATTGCTTCTTTTGTGTTTTCAATATTTCCGTCTCAGCAGCGTCTCTTTGCAAAGCCTTTGTGCATAGCTAAAAAAAACTGCGATTGGTGTTAGCACTGTTGCATATTGTTTCATTTTTCATCTATAAATTCTTCGCCTAACAAATATAGTATTGCTGATTATGCAACACAGCGTCCCCAAAAGGGAGACATTGCTGGAATACCAAAAATACAGTTAATGTAAAAAGGAAGGAAAGTGATATGCCATAGAATTTTTAATTCCTAAATCTCTTGACTTTGGCTCACAACCAACCTGAACAATAAAATAAGTAAAAACTAATTGTGTTTCACCTTTGATATTTTTAAGGCATTCCTGAAGTTTAGGGCAGAAAGTTGCACCGATATTTTTTCCACAAACCGCTTCTGTTTTTAAACTATCGTACTTGTAATAATAAAAAAATTCAAGTATTTTTATTTCTGGAATGAACTTAAAAAGCCTATTACCATCTTCTGGTAATGTTATCAATTCTTTATGATGACTGAAATATGTCCAAGAATCTTCAATCAAATTTCCAAAACGTCCATCGTGAGGAGTAAGTGATTCTATCTTCTTAAATTCATAATCCAGTTTTCCTATGCATTTGTTTTTTGAGTAAATATCCAAATAGACTTTATCGCTTATTGAATCACAAATTTCCCAGATATAGTTTCCACTTGAATCAGGTTTGCTTATTTTGCCCTGACTTGCTTTTAAAGTTATGTTCTTTAGATTTTTATATTTATCGGGCAACACTACTTTATTCTTAATACCCCAATAAACTACTTGTTTAATGTAATGTATGGACTTCTCTTTTGCAGGTTTAATTTTTATCTCTTTGCCAACTGGTGCTGAAAACGGCACACCATCACTACCACCAAATGGATTGTTCTCTTGAAAGAAAATAGATAGTATAAAAAGTATTTTAAACATAAATAAGTCAATTTTGCCTTTTGTATTTTCTGCTTATTAATATCACAAGTATTAACAATACCAATGATGACAAACTACTAATAACAACGAATAAATATGTTTTTTGAGGTATGTTATGTGAACTTGCTATGAGTAAAAGAAAAAAGAAAGTAAAGAAAACGAAAAGAATTGAAAACACAATTTTTAGTACCAGGGTTAATATTCTCATTTTAAATATTTTTTTATTTTAACTACACATACCTGTCTTCCACCTTACAAATGCTGCAAACAATATCTAACCTCAAAAGATTCTATTGATTCTTGTTATAAATAAGGCGAAAATTTCCTAATTCTTATTTGCTTAAAACATAAACTTGGTAGCATATAAAATAAATTACAAAGTATGTTTTAAAAACAAGGTAGTTTATTTTATATGCTATATAGAACCTGCGAAATACTATAAAGTTTTTATATAGAAAAGGTAGTATGTATGAAAAAATAGGTAGAAAATTATATCTTTTACATAGAATTTAATAAATACTAATAGAAAATTTTATATACTACCAATTTTATTAAAAAAGCAAGGTAGAAAACAAAATGAACCACCATTTTTGTGAAATATTCTATGTAGAATAAATAATGTTGTATCCAAAAAATTATATAATCAATATTGTATAAAGTCTAATAAGGTAATTTCTCCACATTCAAAATCTCCAATTTATCCGAACGTGATATTGAACCAGGATTAATACCTGGTTTTCCCTCAGGAATTGGCTTGTTCAATGCCTTGTAATAATCTATCCACGCAGGAAAAAACTCTTTTGTCTTAGGGTCTTTAAACGTCATTGGGTTAAGTGAGAAAAACTCTTGTTGATTATTTGCCACCTTAAATGCTTCGTATAATAATTCACTGCAATACCATTTACTGTTGTTCATTATAAATTCATCATCATACGGCTGCCCTATTTGGTTAAGTGCAAACGATGCAGCCTTTGCCAAACCAACCTTATCCATTTTTGTTCTTGCAATGGTGATGTTTTTTATTTGTGCAGTATCATTACTCCTCTTAAAAAAATTATGCAACGAGTTTACCTGAACATTACCGCCAATAGCTTCCACTACTTTCAACGTATCATTTTGCTTTACCACAATGGCACAATGCGAAAAACTTTTGCCATTAACACCTGTAGTTACTGTTTCTATTGCATCGCATAAAGCACCACAGTTTAAATCCTGAAAAAGCAAGTCGCCTTCCTGCAAAACTATTTCTTGTTTTTTAGAACTGCAACCAATACAAATCAACATTACAAATGATGCCAATATTTTAAAAAAACTAAGTTTCATTATGAAATGATTTTATAAGATGATTTATTTCTTCAATTCTTTCCACGCTTTCACAATTTGCTCTGCGTGTTGCTTATTTGTAGGCTTTAAAAATATCTTTTGAATCACCCCTTTTTCATCAATCACAAAAGTTGTTCTGTGCAAGCCCATATATTTTCTGCCATACAAATTCTTCTCCCCCCACACACCATATTTCTCAATGATGCTGTGCTTTTCATCAGCTAATAGCGTAAATGGCAAATCAAATTTTTGTTCAAATTTTTTGTGGCTCACAGTATCATTTGGGCTAACACCAATTACCTCAAATCCCTCTTTCTTCAGCAAAGCATAATTGTCTCGCAAGTTGCAAGATTGAATGGTGCAAGTAGGTGTATCATCCTCTGGATAAAAATACAAAACCACTTTTTTGCCTATAAAATCTTTAAGCGAAACGTTTGTATTGTTTTGATCTTTTGCTGTAAATGCTGGTGCTTTTTGTCCTGCTGTTAATGTTATCACTTGTTTAAAATTTGTTTGCGAAGATGCAGTAAAATTCCTCTCCTGCTATGTATTCTTCACCAGCAATATTTTTTGTTTTGGGGCTGTTATCATTCACTATACATCAACGTTAGTTCGGGCTTTTCGTTACAATCTTTTGTTCGTACCTCACTAAAGGATTTACACTGCAATCCCGCAGCCTTTGAGCAGTAGAAATTCTATGTAGCAAATGTTGTGGTAATATTCGTCGAGTTCTAATAATATGAAACCTAATCTGGGCAGTAGGACAATCACTCGCTTTTTGGAAACAACATTTTTTCAATTTTTCTTTCAAATAGAAATCTGTCTTTTTCTATATCTTCGACTTTCTTTTTCCCAACATAAAAAGTCGTTACATATATTTCTTTCTTGCTATTTGGTTTTACAAATGTTAACAGTCTATGAAATACAATTTGGATTTTGGTTGTATCTTTAACAATAAAATCTGAACTTAAAGTGTCGTATGAATTATGATTATTCTGTTGCAAATAATTTGTCATTAGTCTACCAGGAATAAATTTGAAGGCTGTTTTTAAAATTCCATCATTTGGTATATTCCAATCTTGTTGACTCGTTTGTTCAAGTCCATTTGTCGTATAAATTATTGCAACATTACCTTCAAAGTTTACAGGTAAATAAAAGTTTTCACTCCTAACTTGCCTGCAACTTAGATTTAAAAATGTCCAAACAATAAATAATATTCTACTTGTCAAGCTATAGTATTTTAGATTTTATCAAACAGCTATTTTAAATGGTTAGAGTTTTCAAAAAGCTTACAGCCAACGAAAAAGGCTTGCAGCAGTTTGGGCATTTAAGTTCCGTCAGCCGATAACCAAAGTTGATAATTGCAATATTGCTAATGTTTTATTCATAAGCCGAATTTATAACGTCCAGCTCAAACTAAAGCACAATAAAGAAAAACATTGAATATAACGACATTAATCTTTTATGAAAATCAGTTTGCATTCAGATTTAATCTCCAAAATTCTGGGATAGAAATAAAACCCTATAAACAAAAATACATCTCAAGGATGTATTTTTTTATAGTTATGTTGTGTTAGGTTAATAAGCCCACTTAACCAAAGTTGCACCCCAGGTAAATCCACCACCAAATGCAGCAAGTACAATGTTTTCACCCTTTTTCAATTGGCTTTCCCAGTCCCACAAACAAAGTGGAATAGTAGCAGCAGTTGTGTTGCCATATTTGTGAATATTAATCATCACTTTTTCTTTGCTCAAGCCCATTCTATTGGCAGTTGCATCAATTATTCTAAGGTTTGCCTGATGTGGTACAAGCCAAGAAATATCATCGCCAGTTAAGTTATTTTTTTCTAAAAGTTCTGCACTCACATCTGCCATACCTTTTACAGCAAATTTAAAAACAGTTTGCCCTTCTTGATAAGCAAAATGCTCTTTTGCCAACACAGTTTCAACACTTGCAGGATGTAGAGAACCGCCAGCTTTCATTCTTAAAAATTTCACTCCACTCCCATCGCTTTTCAAAATGCTGTCTTGCACGCCATAGCCATCTTCATTAGCTTCCAATAAAACTGCACCTGCACCATCCCCAAAAATCACGCAGGTATTTCTATCAGTATAGTCAACAATGGCACTCATTTTATCAGCACCTACTACAATCACTTTTTTGTATCTGCCACTTTCAATAAAACTTGTACCAGTTGTAAGTGCAAACAAAAAGCCACTACACGCAGCACTTAAATCAAATCCAAAAGCATTGGTAGCACCTATTTTATCGCCAATAATATTTGCAGTTGCAGGAAAAACCATATCAGGCGTTACAGTTGCACAAATAATGCAATCAATATCGGTAGCTTGTAAATTTTTCTTACGCAAAATCTCTTGAATGGCAGGCACAGCAAGGTCGCTGGTTGCTTTTCCAGGTTCACGCAAAATTCTTCTTTCAACAATTCCTGTTCGTGATCTAATCCATTCATCATTGGTATCAACCATTTTTTCTAAGTCGAAATTGGTAAGTTTAGTTTCAGGGACATATCCACCAACAGCAGTAATAGCAGCAGTAATTTTACTCATATAAAAAATTTAAAGGGTGCGAAAATATAGGATAATGAATAAATGGGTTTATTCGGCAGTAAATGAACCTGCATATTGCTTTATTAATCTAAAACTTAAAACAATGTGGGCAACAAGCAATGCTGAATAAATTGAAATAAGTCCAGTAACTGTCCACGCAAGCTTTATAAACATTTCTTTGCTATACCCTGGCGGAAATGCAGATGCACTTTGGCTAAAAACATCTGCAATACTTTTTTCAATTAATGAAGGATGCAATAGCATTGACACAAAATTAACAAGGTTCATTGCACCAAAAAAGAAAGCTATCACGCCATTTATTTTCAATAAATCCTTAATAATTTTCTTTCTTGTTTGTTGGGCAACAATTATTTTAGAAAGAAAAATATAAGACACAACTACATACACAACCACACAAATCAAAAGAAAAATGGGCAACAACATTATTGGGTTCATCAATGCAATCAATATCCCAAATATTGAGAGTAGTCCAATAAGGGCAGTTGGTACAGATAGTATGTAAGTAAGCGTTTTATAAACTTTTGTAATATTCATTTGTTGATGTCTATTCTTATAAATTGATATTTGCAAACATACTGTTTGAGACCTTATTAATTTAATCAATGCAAAAACGTTTTCAATCTTATTTATTATCGGCAGAAAAATTAATCAATTTATACAAAGGTGAAATGCCTTTTGCTGCCTTCCTTAAGAACTTTTTTTCACAAAATAAAAAACACGGTTCTACTGATAGAAAACAAATTGCCCACTTGTGCTATTGCTACTATCGCTTGGGCAAAGCCTTAGCCAGCAAGGATTTTGAAGAAAGAATGCAGGTTGCTTTTTTCTTATGTAATCCTAATCCAAAGGAATATGCTTTTTTATTTACTGAAGAATGGATAGCAAATTGGCACAAAGACTTAGACAAAAGAATAACTTTTATAAAGCAACAATACAGCAACTTCTCAGTTGAAGATATTTTTGAATTTCATCATCACATTGGCTTCGATGATAAAATAGGTTTTATAAAAAATCATCTCTCACAACCAAACTTATTTATCAGGATAAGACCAAATTGCGAGGCAACTGTAAAAGAAAAATTAAACAAAAATAAAATTGCTTTTGAAGAAATAAACTCCAATTGTTTGGCTTTGGTAAATGGCAGCAAGATTGATGAAATACTAAAAATAAATAAAGAAATTGTTGTGCAGGATTACAGTTCACAACAAGTGCAAAGTCTTATGCAGCTTGCAAAAGGTGGTTTCAATCATCCAATTACCGTTTGGGATTGTTGTGCTGCAAGTGGTGGAAAATCAATTTTAGCAAAAGATGTTTTTGGCGAAATAAATTTTACTGTAAGTGATATAAGGCAAAGCATTATCATTAACCTTAGAAAACGGTTTGATGAAGCGGGAATTAAAAAATATGAATCCTTTGTTGCAGATATTTCCAAGCC
>JANYEP010000188.1 GCA_025363075.1 Chitinophagaceae bacterium
TGCATTTATTTCAAGTATATATAACTTATTTGTAGCATTGTCCATCCTCACATCAACTCTTGTATAACCTTTGCCTTTGCAAGCTGCGTAGGCATTCCAGCTAATTTGTTTGATATCTTCAATTAAATTTTTGTTAGGCAAAGCATACTCATAAAAATTTTCTCCATTAGGCATTTGGGTTTCATCTTCATAAATTTCCCAAAGTCTATCGAACGATAAAAATTTTTCTTCATCGGGCAATGATGAATGAAAAACTCTTTCAACAGGTGTATAAATATGTGCCGTTAGTGGCTTATCATAATCTCCAACAATTAACACAGTAAACTCTGCACCATTTATAAATTCTTCTACAACAATTCCTCCTTCATTCAAATTCCAACCTCTGTAACCATCCAATATTTTTTCTACTTGCTCCTTTAATTCATCTACTTTATGAACAACACTTTTTACACCAACACCCATACTGCCAGCACTTACAGCAGGCTTTACAATTATTGGCGATCCAATTTTTTTAAAAATAGAATCATCAACATCTTCAATTTTTTCGATAAATACCCAATCAGCATTTGCAACATTACACTCATCAAATGCATCCTTCATATTGGCTTTCGAGGTTGTAATGTTGTAAAAATATTCATCACTTCCTGTATAATTTAGTTCAAGTTCATTCAAATATTTTATAACGGAAATTCCTGGTGCTTCGTTTAGTTCATCGCCATCACATAAATTAAAAAACAATGGTTGCAGTTTATTTGCTTCGTAATTATTTTTTATTGACAAAATAACTTCCTTAAAATTGTTTAATGTCACAGGAGTCCATTGCCACTTGAGTTGTAGCTCATTAAACACTTTAGTATATTCTTCTATACTTTGAGAAAAATCGTAGTAGTAATTAATGTTTTCATCTATTGTTTCAACACTTGGTGCTAATACAAAAATCATTAAGTTAGTTGGAAAATTCATTTATTGCTTGTCTAACATTGATTGAATAAAGTCTGTTAATTTATATTTCGACAAAACTTCTTTCGACAAATATGCAGCACCTTTTATCGTATGCAAACAATTTTTATTACCACAGCTACAAGTAAATGGCTGATCCATATTCCACTCACTACTTGGGTAAAAAAAAGTAAGCTCATCACCAACATTAATATTCTTTAAAGAAACCAACTCAGACTTGGTTGTATCAAAAAAAACATTGGGCTCACAACTATGGTTGCAATATTGTAAAAACGCTGGTTGCAATGTGATATGTTTATTCAATCCTATTTGCACAGTTAGGTAAGTTGGTGTTGCAGAAATACTGCCACCAGAGAAGTTACATAAGACTTCATTGTTATTAAAATCCTTGCTTGTATGCAAGCTTTTTTCGTTGGTTAAATCGTTTTGCAAAACATCTGCAAATTCCTGATGACTAAGTATTGTATAGGTTGGCTGGGCTAGACTTGCTTTCATAATAAATGATTGAATAAAAGAAATGCAAATAGTTTAATTGGCAAACTATTAACAAATGCCAAGCAAGCGATTTAATTGATAACTGAAAGCAATAAAAAAAGCCTCGATAAACGAGGCTCTTAAAATATTTTGTTTTAATGATGGTGGTGATGCAGTTTTTTTGCAAAATCATCTGCTGAAATGCTTTCGTCTTTTGCTTTTACCTGACACTCCAAAACAGTAAACATTTTATCTGTTTGAATTTTGTAGTAGCTATCCTCTACAAACTTTTTATCTTTCATCATTCTACTTATATATTCGTCAACCCAAGGTTGTTCTGCTTGTGCCATACCCATTCCCATATAGCTAAATAATTGATTTTTTGCAAATGCTTTAATGTCATCTGGCAACACTTCAATCTTATTGTCTTTAGAAATTTGAGTACTTATTAAAGTCCATTTTAAGCTATTAACAAATGAAGGGAATTCCGTTTCTGCTTCCTCAGCAGTTTTTGGTTTTTCGCCACTTGTTTGCAACCAACGCTTTAAAAATGCTTCTGGAAATTCAATAGTTGTATTGTCTAAAAGTAAATGATAAATCTGATCGTGTATTTGGTTTCTGCTTTGTGCAGCGTAAGCAGCAGCAATTTCTTCCTTAACAATGTTTCTTGCTTCTTCAGCAGTTTTTACTTCTTTATCGGGGAAAGCAGCAGCAAAAAACTCATCATTCAATTCTGCTTTTTCAACGTGTCCCACTTTTGTAATCGTGATGTTAAAATATTTTGCAGTATCATCTTTTTCTAAGCCCAAATCTTGTGCTATAAACTCCAATTCTTTTTCATCAAAAGCTTTGTTAAGTTGAAGAGAAACCACATCATCTTTTTTCTTACCCATTAAGTTGGGCTTGAAATTTTCTGTAAAATACTTTACCAATACAGAGTTTGCTTTGCTAATTCCTCCTTCAATCACGTTTCCATTTTCGTCTGTTTCTGTAAACAAAACATTCAACACGTTTTCATCGTTGGTTACAGTTTCTGGCTCTGTCATTTTTCCGTGGCGTGTTCTTAAACGATCAAGCTCTTCATCAACAATTTTATCTTCAATATTGATAACGTATTTCGTAACACTATACTTACTTGCATCAATTGAAAGCTCAGGCTTTAAGCCCACTTCAAAAGAAAAAGTATAATCGGTAGGGTTATTAACTTCTATCTTATTTGTATCAAACTCAAGTGGTAAAGGTTGGGCAAATATGTCTAATTTTTCAGTGTCTAAATAATTAAACAATTGTGCTTCTGCAAGTCTAACAACCTCTTCCGTTAACACAGATTGTCCATACATTTTTTTAATTAATCCAGCAGGAACCATTCCTTTTCTAAACCCTGGAATATTCGCATTTTTTGCTTGTTTTGTTAAGCTTTGTTCAAATTTGTTAAGATAATCTGCTTTGGCAATTGTAACAACAATTTTGTCGTTTAATAAGCCAATGTTTTCTCTGGTAACTGTAGCCATTATAAGGAAAGTTAAATTGTTTAATATTTAAAAAGTTGATAAGAAAAAAGCGAAAGGAAAATTACCTATCAACCTTTAACTTATCAACTTTTAAAAAGTGCGGGTGGAGGGACTCGAACCCCCATGCCTCGCGGCACCAGATCCTAAGTCTGGCGTGTCTACCAATTTCACCACACCCGCAGAAATTGTGAATTGGGCAGCAAATGTAGGGGAAAAATAAAAAAAGCGAATCTTTTGGACTCGCTTTTTTAATAGTTATTTATAAAAATTATCTTGGATTTTCCTCTGCATCTTTATTGTAGGCTTTAATAATTGCTTTTACTAATCTGTGTCTCACAACATCTTCCTCGCTTAACTCAATATGTGCAATGCCTTCAATATTTTGTAAAATTCTTGATGCCTTTACCAAACCACTTTGCATATTTCGTGGCAAATCAATTTGAGTTGGGTCACCTGTAATAATTGCTTTTGCATTGGCACCTATACGCGTTAAAAACATTTTTATTTGAAGGTCGTTTGTGTTTTGTGCCTCGTCTAAAATAATAAATGCATTGTCTAAAGTTCTGCCACGCATATAGGCAAGTGGGGCTATTTCAATAGTTCTTGTAGTCATATAATATCCCAATTTATCAGCAGGAATCATATCATCCAAAGCATCATAGAGTGGGCGTAAATACGGGTCAATTTTTTCTTTCAAATCTCCAGGAAGAAAGCCCAAGTTTTCTCCAGCTTCAACAGCTGGGCGAGTTAAAATAATTTTTTTTACAACCTTATTTTTTAATGCCCTTACAGCCAAAGCAACAGCAGTATAGGTTTTACCAGTTCCTGCTGGACCAATTGCAAATACAATATCATTTTTATCAGCAGCTGTAACCATTTTTTTCTGATTGGCAGTTCTAGCTCTTACAGTTTTTCCATTAGGTCCAAAAACCAAAATATCATTTGGATTTTTATCTACAAAATTATCAACAGTTTCTGCATCATCTCCACCAAGAATTTGCTCAAAATATCCTTCGCTTAAATGGCCATTTCTTTCGAGGTATTGAATAATCAAATCTATTTTTTCTTTTGCAGTTTCAATTTGTTCTGGTGCTCCACTCATTTTAATTTGTGTGCCACGGGAAAGAATTTTTAACAAGGGAAACTTCTTTTTAAGCAAGTCTAATTTTCCGTTATTTACGCCAAAGAACTCAATGGGATTTACTGTTTCGAGATTAATGATTGTATCTGTCAAAGTGTTTGATTTTGTTTTGCTAATTTAGTTGTATTATACTATTTGAAATACGTATAGAATAATTTTTAAGTTTTGTTTCACATTATACACAGAATGTTAATTGCCAAAGAAAAGCCTAAACAACCTATCATATAAAAATTTGATTTCACATTTTATCAACCGCTTAAATTTGTTTTATGAAGAAGATATTATTTTTATTGTCACTAATAGTTACTGCAAATTATTCTAATGCACAAACCCCTGAAAAATGGACATTGAGACAATGCGTTGACTATGCAATGAAAAATAATATATCTGTTAAGCAGGCGGATGTGCAGGCACGAATTGTTGCATTACAACTTAAGCAAGCTAAATTGTATCAATTGCCAAATGCTTCTTTTAGCACCTCACTTGGTCCCTCTTTTGGTCGCTCATTAGACCCTTCAACAAATGGTTATTCAAACTTAACTTCTTTCTCACAAAACTATAATTTGCAAGGTGGTGTAGAAATTTATAATTGGGGAAAATTAAAAAATAGTAATGCCGCTGCACAATTTAATCTTAAAGCTGCTTTGGCAGATATTGAAAAAGCAGCTAATGATGTAGCTTTAAGTGTAGCCACTTATTACTTACAAATTTTATCTGCCAGCCAACAAATCAATATTTCAAAAGTTCAAATTCAACAAACAACAAACAACCTAATTGCAACAAGAAAAAAAGTGGATGCAGGTGCTTTGCCAGAATTAAACGCATTGGAGTTTGAATCTCAATTGGCAACTGATAGCACTAATTATGTTGCTGCACAAACAAATTATACTCAGGCTTTGCTTTCAATGCAAGGTTTATTAAACTTGGATGCAGCAAAATCTTTTGATGTTGAAATTCCAAATGTTGAAAAAATTCCACTGGATAATTTAACAGACTTACAACCAGAAACTGTCTATCATTTAGCATTAGATAATCAACCTAACATAAAGTCAAATCGTTTTAGGATAAAGGCAAATGAAAAAAATGTTTTTGTGAATAAAGCTGGTATGTATCCATCAATTACAGGAAGCTATTCTTTAAGCAGTGGGTACATTGATTACCTAACAAGCAGTTCTTTCAAAAGCCCCTATTTTACTCAGCTTAACAACAATTTCAGGCAGAATGTTGGGGTGGGAATTTCTGTACCTATTTTTAACAATGGTACAAACAGAATTAATTACGAGCAAAGCAAGTTGAATTTACAAAACACAAAAGTCACGGAAGAGCAAATTGAACAAAAATTAAAACTTGACATTTTCACTGCCTACAGCAATGCTTTAAATGCTTTGCAAAAATTCAACGCAAGTAAAAAACAAGTTGATGTAGCCCAAAAAACATTTGAATTCGCTCAAAAACGATATGATGTTGGCTTATTAAATACTTTAGACTTTATAACCAATCAGAACAATTTATTGAAGGCTAAAACGCAAAACTTAGCCGACCAATATGATTATGTTTTTAAGATGAAACTGCTGGAATTTTATAAAGGTCAGGGACTGAAATTATAGTTAGTTTTTATAATACTGACCCGTAATTAATTTGAATACTCGACCCTCTTGAAATTGTTTAAATGTAGCAACTTCAGCAGCGTGAGCATCTGCCCAGATTTTATATTCTACAGGATTTATTGCAATTCCAAACAACCATTGATTATACGCATCAGACATTCCTTCACGAATTAAAAAACGTTGTTGATCAAATAATCTAAAAGGAAATTTTTCATTCTTTTTATCATAAAACCAACTTAAAATAAACTTTGTTCGAATAGCTGTAAGATAAGTAGCAGTAAGGCTTTCAGAACTATTGCCTAATGTTTGTAATACATTTTTTTCAAACTCATTTTTTGTACTTGTACCAGCATCGCCCAAGTAAAGTAGTTTTTTGTAAGCGTCTAAAATTGTGGCTTTCATTTCAGCAGTTCTTGTTGTATAACTTTCAAGATTTACAAAAATTTCTCCATATATAATTGCCCAAAATTGCTGCTTGTTTTGGTTGTAATACAACGCTGCATTGTAGTAATTACTCGAATAATTAGGGTCAACTTCAATGCCTTTTTCCCAATTTTTTATGGCTTCACCTTTATTTTTTTCTATAATATTCAAGTCAGCCAATTCGCTGTAAAGCACACCACTATTGGGAAATTTTGCAAGTCCTGTTTTATATAATTTATCACATTCTTTGTACATTGCTATTGATTTGTAATTCATTCCAAGCAATTGAAAATCTTGTTCATCAGCAGTTGAGTCAGTAATTAATTTTTTAGAAAGCTCCATACTTTTTGCAAAATCCCTTTTTAAAAAACATAAATATGCAAAGTCTTTTTTTGCTGCAAGATTGTCTGGCTCGTTTGCTAAAAGTCTATTAAAAACTAATGTTGCATTCTCGTAATCGCCATCATTCATTAAGCTTTTTGCTGTTTTGTATACGTCAGAAATTGGTTGTGCATTCAACGAAATTGTAAAAAGAAAAACAACAATTATGACAATATTTTTTTTCATATTCATTCTATAAAATGATTTTTTGTAAAAGTAATAAAAGCAATAACAACAGACTAATTTGTGTTCTTAATAACATCCCAAAAAGATTCAGCAGCTTTATCCCAATTAAACTTTAGTGCTTGCTGTAAGCCCTCTTTACTAAGTTTGCTTTTTAAATTTTCGTCTTTATAAATCAGTTGCATTTTCTCTGCAATTTCTTCTGGTGAATTTGGTTTTACATATAAAATAGCCTCGTCTCCAATTTCAATCATATTGCCTGCATTGCTTGCAATAACAGGCACAGAACTTTGCATTGCTTGCAGAATTTGTAGTGGAAAGCCATCACTAAAAGATGGATATAAAACACAATATGCCGATGCCGTAAGTCTTGTAAGTTGATTTTCTGAAACATCATTTAGCAACACCACATCATCTCGAAATTTATACGTTTTCAATTTTTCTTCAGTATCGTTAGAATCCTTTACTATTAGCAGTTTCATATTACTTCTCTGCCATTTTTTAAAAGATGAAAATGCTTTTAAAACATTCATCACATTGCTTTGAGAAGTTGTATTATCATTAAACAAAAAATATTCTCTTGCATCGGTGTAGCCTTCTTTTGTTTGCATTATTTCATCAAAATTTAAAGGTTTAAAATTTGATGAAGCACCCCCATAAATTACATTGATTTTATTATTATCTACCTGATATTTTTCAACAATTTGATTCTTTAAAAATTGTGATGAAACTATTATCTGCTTGGCTTTTACTATATTTTTTTTGGTAGAAATATTATCTGTCAACATCAATAATTGAGGGGTAGAAATTGTTGTGCTACAAATACCATTCATTTGAATTAATAAATCTGGCTTGTGCTTTTTTAATGCAATTGGTAGCTTAATATCATACCAACATTTTAGTGCTAATTTGTTTTGCAATGCAGATTTTACAGGGATTAGCGTAATCTTTTTTGAAGAAATAAATTCATCTTTATTTAGTTTATTAAAAATAAAAAAAAATTGATTTTGCTGTGCAATTCTTTCAAAAACTTCTTTTATAAAAAGGCTTTTATAGTCTGTTTTATCCAGTGATATTCCTATTGTATTTACAGCTATTATCATTCTATCAAGTCAAAAATTATACAAAAAAGAAGAAGCCACAGGTTCACAGATTAAATAAAATCTGTGAACCTGTGGCTCATAAAAATTTCAATTATTTTATTGTTCCCCAAACAGCTTCGTTTACTTTTATTGGATATTTTTTCTTCAAACTGTTCATCCAGTTTTGTTCAAGTTCTTGTTGATAATCGTTCATCACCAAACCCCTTGCATCTTCAAAACTTCTTGGTTCAATGTTTTCAAAAACTTTAGTAATATAAATGAAGCTATATGACTCGTCTGTACCATTTCTTTCTGGTTGACTAATAAATCCTGCTTTCTTCTCAAACGCAGATTTGATAGGCATTTGGCTAAATTCGTATCTTCCACTATCAGCAGCAGCCTTAGCTCCTTCAGCACTCACAATTGCCTTCCAATCTTGTGGATTTGCTTTAATCTTTTCATATAAATCTGTTGCTAAAGTTTTGCTGTTGGCACTAATAGAAACAGCAGCTACACCTGGTTGCCAATTGTATTTTGTTTTGTTAGCTGCAAAGTTTGCTTTTAAGCCAACAGTATCTTCTCCTGCTTTGCCCCAAACGTGTTTGTCCATTGCAGCAAATAATAAATTAGCTTCGTTAAATTCATTCAACTGTTGTTGTAAATTTTTGTTGTATTCTTCAATATGATTTCTGTAATAATCTCCAGTGCTGGCATCTTCAAACATTCTAATCAATTCGCCAAAACTCTTGCTACCATTGCCATTATCGTTGCCTCCATAACGTACATTTTTTACATATTGAATAAAATCAAACAACTTAACATTTTGCTTTTTGAAAGAAAATAACAAAGTAGAATCGTTGGCAACAGCAATTAAATCGTCTGTGCTTTTATCTTGAATAGTGCTATCTGCAAAAGCCCAAGCAGAAGCTTCGCTATAAAATGCTTTTCTAAATCCTGTTAATTCTTTCCACTTTGAAATTAGATTTCTTTTTGCAATTGCAAGCCTGTCGCTGTTGTCCAATTTAGTCTTTAACAAGGCTGCATAGTCAGCATTATCAAGGCTTTTAGCAATTGGAATAATTTCTATTAACTTCAAAATATGAATACCATAATCGGTATGAATCATCTCAGAAATATCGCCAACGTTTTTTAACGCAAATATTTTTTCCTCGAAGCTGCGATTAAATCTACCCAAACCAACTTCACCCATATCACCTTTATTGTTGGCTGTTGAATAGTCGTTGCTGTAGTCTTGTGCCAATGCTCCAAAGTTTTCGCCACGCAACACTTTTTTATAAACTAAAGCTGCTGTAGAATCTACTTTATCTTTTTCTGCTTGTGTTGCATTTGGTGGATATGACAAGAGTATTTGAGCCATTTTTCTTTTTCCTGCTGCTGGTCTGTCTGTAATATTTTTAAAAATATGCCAACCATAAGCACTGTGATATGGTGCAGAGAAACCTCCTTGTTTTAGAGCATAAACGATGTTCTCAATTTCGTAGGGTAGCGAAAAAACTGTAATAAAACCAATGCTTCCTTTCGCAGCTTTAATAGACGAGTCGTTGCAATATTTATTCAATATTTCATCAAATTTTTTGCCTGCTTTCAATTCGCTGTAAGCCTTGTAGATAGCTATTCTTGCAGCAATAGAGTCTCCATTGTTTGCAACAAATATTTGCGAAACATCGATGTCTTTTTGGCTTCTGTCAAATGCTTCTTTTAATAATATTTTTGCATTTGCTTCATCATTAATAACATTCTCTGCAATTTGTCTTTTAAAATTATCGCTCTCTGTTTTGAAAGATGTTTTTGCATCCAATGTATCATCATAAGCACTTTGAACTTTTAGTTTAAAGTTGATGTAGAGGTTTTTATATTCATCCAAAGCCTTTTTTCTGTCAACATTAGGATTTGGGTTTTTATTGAATGCAGTTAAAAATTCTTGTTTGCCCACTGTTTTATTTCCGTAGGTAAAAAGCGTTTGAGCGTTTGTTTTAAAAGCAGCTAAAACAATCATTGAAAAAAGTATTCTTTTCATTTTTTATTTACTATTAGTTTTTAGTTTTTTGCTAATCAAATCGTCTATTTGATGTATTGTTAAATTCTTCCCAATAATTCTTTTTTCTGCGTCTAACAAATAGAAAATAGGTGTTTTATTTAAGTCATATCCTTGTCTAAAATTTGGCACACCTGCTTTTTCTGTAGCTTCTTTTGCAGCTCTAGTTTCATAGGTGTAATACCAATCTTTTGGAAGATTTTTTTCTATAATAAATTTCTTCAACTCTGGTAATAAATCGTCTTTAGAAATGGCACTGTAAACTTTTACATCCAAGTTCTTCCATTTGGCTCTGTAAATAGAATCCAACACAGGAATTTCTTGTCTGCAATGTCCACAAGTTGGATCCCAATAAGCAAATAAAGTGAACTTGTTTTTTAGGCTATAAAGAGAAATCACTTTGCCTGTAGTATCAGTTAAATCAAGTGGTGGAGCAACGCTGCCAAGTTGATTAAGCATCATACTGTAACCCCGGTCAATAATGGTTTTCTTTGATTTGGTGTCCAATAAAGTTGTATCACCATGTAAATAATAATCGGTGAATAAATGAACAAAAACTTTGTCTTGTCCCATATATTCTGGATTAATGTATTTGTTGGTAAACTTCGTTAAAAGATAAGCATACATTTCTTTTGAATCCCTTGAAGAAAGCAACATATATTGTATTTCTGGAATAATGCTGTCGGACTCTGGAGAAACATAATACTTCAAATATTCGTCAATCTTTGGCTCAAAAAAAGGAGTACGCAATAAACGCTCATCTGCAAAAACCACATCATCCCAATAATGATCTTTCACAAAACGATAAGGGTAAGTTGAGTCTGCTTTTTTAGTAATTGGGTCAACTGGAATTGCTGGTGCTTCTGGTCTTCTCATTGCTGCAAGCAAAGCACTCATTAATGTGTTTGGGTTTTTTTCTATTATATCATCTCTTACTTTCAATAATTCTGCATTTTTTTCTTTCATCGCTGTTCTGATTTTTGCAGAATCAGCAGTAGTTTTTGCATCTTTTAAAGTCCCGCTTAAATTATTGATTATAGTGCCAATTTCAGAAGTGCTTTTGGAGTAGCTTTTAAATAAATCATTATCAACTGATCCTGTAATTTCAAACTTATCTTTTTGTGTAGTATCGCCTGTAATATGGAAGTTTTGCTGATTGCCAACCAATACTTCAAACTGAATGCTATATGCCTGAGAAACCACAAAATAAATTCCACCAACTAATTTTTTTGCTCCTTTAAAATGCCCTTTACAGCTCTCATCTAATTTACAAGAGTCCATAATGGCTTTGCCTTTTCCATAATAACATCCTAAATAAACCTTTTGATTTTTTGCAGGGTTAAGTGTAATAGAAATATCGTGTCCACCATCATTTACTGCTGGTTTTTCAACAGTTGCAATTGTTTTTTTTGTAGGAGCTACAACAGTTTTATTTGTTGTAGGTTTTGCTGTTGTTGATTTTTTTGCTTGAGAAAATCCTGATACAAGAATTAGTAAGGATAATGATAAAGTAAACGCTTGCTTCATATTCATATTAATTTTTGAGGGCGTAAATGTACGCAAAAACATATTTTTTTGTTGGAGTACAAATACTTTAAAACAATTTTTTGCGATATTGGCAAAGATTAAGCCATAAAATATAAAAATGCTGCCATTCTTCTGCTTCTGTTCAAGCTGTGTTATGGTTGTAGCTTAATATTGCAGCATATTTTAGACGATGATTCAATACAATAAATTTACTTTAGATAATGGCTTACGTGTTTTAATTCACGAAGATCACAGCACGCCAATGGCTGTTGTTAATGTGCTGTACGATGTGGGTGCAAAGGATGAAAACCCCAACCAGACTGGATTTGCACATTTATTTGAGCATTTAATGTTTGGTGGAAGCATTAATATTCCAGATTATGACGAGCCTTTGCAACGTGCAGGAGGAGAAAACAATGCCTACACAACAAACGATTTGACGAACTATTACTGTCAACTACCTGCTGAAAATTTAGAAACTGCAATGTGGCTCGAAAGTGATAGAATGTTAAGCCTAGCTTTTGGCAAAAAAAGTTTAGAAACACAGCGAAAAGTAGTTTGCGAAGAATTTAAAGAACACTACATTAATAAACCCTATGGTGATGTTTGGGCAAAAATGAGAGCCTTAACTTATAGTGTGCATCCTTATCAATGGATGACAATTGGCAAAGAATTGAGCCACGTTGAAAATGCAACTTTGGATGATGTAAAAAACTTCTTTAAAAAACATTATTGCCCTGCAAATGCCATTCTTGTAATTGCAGGAAAAGTTGATACAGACAAAGCTTTAGAGCTATCAAATAAATGGTTTGGTTCAATTCCTAGTGGAGAAAAATATGTAAGAAATTTACCACAGGAACCAGTGCAAACTGCTGCAAAGGAATTAGAGATTAAGGCTGATGTTCCCTTAGATGCTTTGGTAAAAGCCTGGCATATTGATAGTAGATTGGAACACGGATATTATGTTGCAGATTTAATAACAGAAGTTTTAGGAGGTGGTGGTTCATCTAGATTGTTTCAAAAATTAGTAAAGGAAAAGCAACTTTTTTCTAACCTTGATTGTTATCATTTTGGCAGCATAGAAAAAGGATTGCTTGCCATTGAAGGAAAGTTGGTTAAAGGAAAATCTGTGCAGGAAGCTGAAATTGCAATTGATGAAGAGTTGCAAAAAATTATGACAGAAAAAATTTCTGAAGAAGAATTGCAGAAAGTGAAAAACAAAACCGAGAGTGTAATTGCTTTTGAAGATATGGCTTTAATGAGTAGGGCAAATAGTTTAGCAATGTACGAATTGCTTGGCGATGCAACGATGATGAATACTGAACTTGAAAAATATCAAGCCATTACAACAGATGATATTTTGAAATACAGCAAATTAATATTTAACAAAAATAATAGTAACACACTACGATATCTTAGTAATAATTAGTGATACAAAAACACAATGCTTAACAGAACAACACAACCACATATAACAGAACCAACGGAATTTAACCTGCACTTAAAGCCTTATCAACACTACGTTTTAGATAATGGTACAAATGTGTATGCAGTAGAAGCTGGTGAACAAGAAGTGCTTTCCCTTGAACTTGTTTTTAATGCAGGCAATTGGTACGAAGAAAAAAATATCATTGCAGCATCTACCAATTTTTTGTTGAAAAATGGAACAAACTCTAAAACGGCTTTTGAAATAAATGAACACTTTGATTTTTATGGTGCCTATTTAAACAGAAGTTGTTATAGTGAAACTGCTACCATCACATTGCATTGCTTAAGCAAGCACCTGCATCACTTAACTCCTGTTGTTACAACACTCATTACAGATGCTGTTTTTCCAGAAAAAGAATTGGCTATTTACAAGCAAAATCAAAAGCAAAAACTGGAAGTTAATTTAAAGAAGTGCGACTTTGTTGCCAATCGTTTAATTGATGAATATTTGTTTGGCTTTCATCACCCGTATGGTCGCTACACTTCAACAATAGATTATGATGCAGTCGATAGAGAGAGCATTGTTGACTTTTATAAAAAATATTATACCCACGGTAATTGTAAAATATTTATTGCAGGAAAACTACCTGTTGGTTACGATAAAATATTGAACGAATCTTTTGGAAAACTTCCGTTTAACAATACCAATTTATTTCAAAAAGAAATTCATTCAGCTCCAGCCATTGAAAAAAAATACAACCTGATTAACGATGTAAATGGTGTGCAGGCTGCTGTGCGTATTGCAAGAAATTTTCCCAATAAACATCATCCAGATTTTCAAAAAACATTGGTGTTGAATAATGTTTTTGGAGGATTTTTTGGCAGCCGTTTAATGAGCAACATTAGAGAGGATAAAGGTTACACTTATGGCATTTATTCTTATTTACAAAACCATATTCACGAAAGTGCCTGGATGATAAGCACTGAATGTGGACGAGATGTAAGCACTGCAACCATTGATGAAGTGTATAAAGAAATGAAGATTTTGCACGAAACTTTAATTGATAAAGAGGAGCTTGATTTGGTGCGTAATTATATGCTTGGTACTTTGCTTGGCGACCTTGATGGTCCTTTTCAAATTATTAGTAGATGGAAGAGTTATATTTTAAATGGATTTACTGCCGATTATTTTAATAGTGCTATTAAAACTATTAAAACAGTTTCTGCTGAAGAACTACAAACCCTTGCAAAAAAATATTTGAACCCTGATGAATTTTTTGAATTGGTTGTTGTATAAATTTGATATATGATTAAGTTTATTACAAAAGCCATTACTACTTCGCTAGCTGTAATATTTGCTGCATATATTTTGCGTGGCGTTCACGTTAAAGACACTTTAACAGCAATGATAGTAGCTATTGTTTTGGGTTTGCTGAACACATTTGTAAAACCCATTCTTGTGGTGCTTACCATTCCTATCACACTTGTTACACTTGGATTTTTTTTACTAGTTATTAACGTACTAATAGTTTATTGGGCATCAGAATTGGTGGAAGGTTTTAGAGTTGATGGCTGGGGATGGGCTTTATTATTCAGCCTTATTGTTTCGTTTGTTTCCAGCATTATTGAGAGGCTAATTAATAAATATGGTAAGGACAGACGTGATACAAGATTTGATGGTCAAGAGTTTTAGTATTAGTTAAAACAGTTCGGTTTGCTTGTTTACAAAAACAGGTTTTTGCAGGTTTAATTTACATGCATCGTTTAATTTATCTACCATATATGCGGTAAGTTCAGGTGAAAATGCTTCGTCGTGCATATGCATAAAAAAGTAAACCTCTTCAATGCCTTTATCTATCCAGTATTTTATTTTATCTATCCATTCATCAACCCTTGTATAATCTGTTGGATGAAGACTATTGCCTACGTATCTTATAAATGTTTTTGGAACTGTGAGATGTAAATGATTGCAATTCCTTCTACCACTGGTATCAGTTATTACTGCACCTAAATTATTATCCTTTAAAAAAGTAAATAACTCGTTTCCTATATCATCATTTGTAAACCAATCAGGATGTCTTACTTCAAGAAAAAATTGTAAGTCGGTTGGCAATGATTTAAGATAAGTAAATAAATCTTCTTTTCTATTGGGAGAAAATGTGTCGCTTACCTGCACAAATATTGGCCCCAAGTGTTCTTTAAAAGCTGCTATACCTTTTAAAAATTCATCGCTGATAACTTGTTTATTACTTAATGTACCACAATGCGTAACACCTTGATACATTTTAGGGCAAAATATAAAGTCTTTACCAGATGCTTTTTCTGCCCATTTTGCAATACTTTTTTCATCGTAAATCTTATAGTGGGTAGCGTTTAACTCTATACAGTTATAATGTTGTACATAGTGTTTCAGAAAATTTTTTTCGCTTGTTTTAGGTGGGTAAATTTTGCCAATCCATTCCTTTCTCCCCCATTTAGCACAACCAAGATAAACCTTTGGGTGCTTAGTTTTTTTACCACTTAAAACCTTTGTGTTAAAGGCTGGTTCTTTAAGCAATGTAAAATCTATGCTATCCAATTCCTTTTCATCGACACGTCCAAATTCCATAAAATTATTTTGGGTTTATTAGTTGCGTTATTTTAACGACTAAGCCAATAAAATAACGATAGCGAAGCTACAAGCTTCGTAGAGAGCGTGTTTGTTATTTATTTAAAGGTTATGTGATACATAAAGACAATGATGTAAAATACACCAATGATTTTATTAATTTTTTGCATATTCAGTTTAAAATACAACAATAGCCTATTGCCAATTATCATATAAAAAAGCATTATTAAAAGTGTGCCAATTGCATTGAATAGCATAAAAAATAATAGGTTGCTATGAGTTACTTTATAGTTTAATAATTGTGACATTATTGTTGTGATAACTAACCAAAAAACAATTTGCTGCGGATGAAAAAATATATAGAATAAACCTCTTTTTTGAGTGTTTTTTGCAATATCAACATCGCTTTTATTTTCAAAAATCATCCAAACCCCCATTACTAAAAGTAACAAATTTGAAGCTATGTTTAGGTATATCAACAAGTCGTTTTGGTGTTGTATTTTATTTAGTAGAGTTACAGAAAAGTACAGATATACGCTCTCGAATAATACAATGAGAAACAATATAAAATATAGCTGCGTCTTTTGCTTTGATTGATACAGTTGCAATACCATTAAATTAATATTTCCAGGAAATAAATAACCATAAAATCCAGTTACTATGCCAATTACATTCATCATATCAGGCTACTTTTTGTTTAAACTCTTTTTCTTGTTTTCTCCAACTTTTAAAATCGCTATAACTCATATAAGCAACGCCTTTTTTATTGTTGAGGGTTGATGCTTGATATAACATTTTATAATGTTTGGCTATTACTTGTTGGGCTTTCAAGAAAGAAAAGTTAGGGTCGTAAATATGAGCAGGCTCTGCACCAGCACCATTCAACTCAAGTATTGAAATATTTCTACCCTCTTTCAAATCTTCAATGCTGGTACAACGCAAATCAAATCTGCCAAAATAGAAACCATCAATTTGCTTGCTTATTTCATTAAAAGTTTTATTTAATTGCTCATCAATAATGTGATTATAGTTGATAAACATTGCACCTAAAACGTGGTTACCATAAGGCACTAAAGTTTCTTCTTCATCTTTATTTAACACCTTTTCAAAGTTTATTGATTTGTTATTTTTAAGATTTTGATATTGCAAAAAAGCTCTATCATTTTTTAGTATTAACTGCTCAATATTTAAAACTCCATCTCCTTTTACTGTTAGTAATTTTTTTAAAGTAACAGATGTTACTTTTCCTTGATGCCTATTTGGATTTCTAAAATAAAAAACACTAAACTCTAAAGGATAATCAACGTAGGATTGAATTAGAAAGGGAATATTAATTTCATTAATGTAATCATTCAAAGCTTTTTTATCGCTTAATTTCTGTACGCACCAACCTCGTTCTCCTCGATCAGGTTTTGCAATAATTGGAAAGGAAATATTATTTGTATTTAGCTTGTCCAATACAACATCTAAAGTGTCTGTATCTTTAATATAAATAGTTGAAGGAAAATATTTTTTAGGTATGAGTTCGAATATTTTCCACTTGCTTTCAAAAAACATTCCTCCTGTTTCTATTGTAGGATTTGAAGCTGAGAAAAAGAAAAAAGACCTTGCTTTTATAGCAAGGAATATGTAATAAAAACTAACAGGGAAATATACAACCCACATTGGCCAATATTCCCAATTAGTGGTTTTAATATAGTATCTCCTAAGCTTAAAAAGTAACTTATTATTGCCCATAATTTAAACTAAAACTTGGTCTTGTTTAGCAACATACAACTTGATAAACTTTTATCAATACTCATATCAACACTGGTAAACTTATAATCAATAAAATCGTAGTGGCTAAAGCAAGCAGTTTGGTGATGTTGTAGTTCAATGAAAGAGTAACTGATTGTTTTCATTGTTGCACTTCTGTCTATAATAAATCCATTTTTTTTATCGTCAAAAGACTTGAAAAAGTTTAACAAACTAAGTTTTGAAATAGGTGGATTCATTGCTATCCAATTATCAAACATATCTTTTCTTTTAGCTTTTGCATTGTTTGAATAAAGCGTTGATGATGAAAAAATATGTGGGATGGTAGCATCTAATAATATTCTTGTTTTATTTGTTCCATCCCATAGTAATTGAAATAAATTATCATCGCTAAAAACAATTAAGGTAAAGGGCTCAATATCTGTTAGGTTCATTAAATTCCAATCTACAACAGGCAATTCGCAACTTAATAATTCACGTACAATTAAACCCCTGCTTTTTCTATAAAAACTTTTACGAGTATGATTTTCAAAGCTGCCATTTAACAAAATAATTACATTGTTAAAATCATTTACACCTATCCAAGTGCCACCAGCAAAAGCATCAATTGGCGATATGAATTTTATTTCATCATCATCATTTATTTGTGGCATAGATGCTTTGGGTCTTATGGGACTTTCATCTCTTAAAGAAGCAAAATAACCTGTGCCACTATTGTTGGGTATATAAACTACTGTACACATATTATTTATTTTTAAAAACCAAATCTTGTTCCTATTAAAATAGATAATGCCTGTGGCTTGCTATCTTGAACTGTAATATTTGCAGTCCAATAAGAAGCATCAACATAAATTGTTTGTAGTACTTTAGACTTTGTTTTATATCCCAATCTTAATCCACCTCTGGTAAACAATCCACTCATTCTTGTTACTTCTTGCGTTATAACATTAGTGGTGTTGTTTATAGTTAATCTTGGCTCGCCAATATTAGCATAGCCTAATCCTAAATATGGTGAAACAAATAAACTTCCAGACTTATTGATGCCAATATTTCTCCCTACATTAAAGCCTACTAAAAATACAGAGCTACTTGTGTTTTGAAATAAGTAATTTGAACTTGCATCTTTAATTTGTTGGTCATAATTTATTGCATTAAAATCCAAGACAAATTGTGCGAAATAATTTTTACTAAACTTGTGTTCTATTCCAGAATTCAATGCCAGTGAGGTTTTGTAAGCATTTGAAAATTTAGACAATGGTGTTAGTATTCCTACAGATGTTGTAAAAAAAGTCTTTGAAGTATCTTGTGCTGTAGCATTGATAACAGAAGAACTAACAACAATTATCAAAACAATTTTTATAGCTATATTAATTTTTATCTTATGCATTTTGTAATGATGATTGGTATTTAATAGTAGAATAAGCCATACCAAAATTGGTATCTACCATATTTAATTTTAGTTCAATCAAAGCAACTTTTATAAGTGCAAAATGATGAATAGTATGTTCTATATTATATACTATTTCTCTAAAATAAGTTGTGGTTACAATTGGTTCATTTGAATCATCATTACTCTCGATTGTCAGTTTTAATTTTTTATCTGGCAATTGATAATATTGTTCAAGACTTGCCAACACACTCAATGCAATTTCCTTATTGGTTTCTAAATCAAGATTTCTTTTTCTATTGATATAATCAACTGTGCCAGTGTGGTAGCCATCAATTGCACATTGTAATAGTTCAATAATATGTCTTGTATGTCCACCAATATTTGCATTGCCTAAATGCTCAACTTTTTTTGTAAATTGATGCTGGGTCAATGACTCAATTAGATTTTTTAGCGATGCTATTTGCTGCGATAGTTGTTGAAATATCATCATTATTAGTTTATTTATTAAGCAATTTTGATTTTAGTTGGTTCAACAAATTCAAGCCTTGTTGTTTCTGCATAAAAGCAATTACAATACACAAAATCATTACAATAATTGCAAGCATAAAAAGCTGCCCACCATCTCCCTTAGATTCAATGCCAATAACAGTTAGGTGAGATAATATTGCCCCAGACATTAAACCAATTCCTAAAAAAGCACCAATAAAAGCAGTCGCAGGAATTAATAAAATAATACCTGTAATTAACTCAATAATACCTGTTCCAATTCGTCCCCAAGGTTCAACGCCCAGTTTAGTAAACAGCTCAACCGATTCAGGATGACCCGTAAATTTAAAATACAGTGTTTGCAATAAAATAGCAGCAGCTGCTACACGTAATATCCAGGAAATAATATTTTTCATTTTAGTTGGTTTAGTTTGATTATTTAAATGTGCTCATCCAGCTTTTATCAGCCTTTGATTTTAAGTTAGTTTCATCCTTATTCCATTTGTTTAGAGTGTTATTAACCCAAGAGTGATAAAACAAATAAAGTTTGCCATTGAGTACTTTAAAAGTCTCTGGATCTACTTCTACTTTTTCGCCAGTTGCACCCATTGCATAGGCACACCATCCACCATATTGTGGTTCGTAGTTTTTAGGGTTTTTTACAAATAAATCTTTGTTAGCAGCAGAAGAAAAATTGTAAGTAATTCCTTCAACAGTTGCAGCAAATTGTTTATTACCCTTTACTGCTTTGTTTTGATTAATATATGCAACTGGGTCGTAGCCTTGAATGGCAATCCCTTTTTCAACATTAAAGTGTTTTGTTCTTAATGGTGATTGTGCATTGGCAAATCCAATGGTAATAATTGTTGCAATGAATGCTGTTAAAATGTGTTTCATTTTTTTGTTTGATTTAATAATGCAAAAATGCTAAGAGAGCATAGGGCTTGCAATAGACATAGTTCCCTATCACTTGTATATTCTTCCCTAATATTTGGTGAGTGCTGATTTTTTAAGTTCAGATGGGTTTTGAGAAGTACAGTTTTTAAAAAATTTACTGAAGTGTGCCACATCTTCAAAGCCTAAATCATCTGCTATTTCTTTAACAGATTTATCTGTGTAGTAGAACAGCTTTTTGGCTTCTGTAACAACTCGTTCTTGTATAATTTGCAGAGGTGTTTTTTTGCTGTATAAAGAGAAAATATTAGAAATAGTTTTTGGCGATTTATTCAGCAAGCCTGCATAAAACTGCACTTGTCTTTCTGTTCTAAAATGTATTTCAACCAAAACATTGTATTGTCTTAGTAAATTAAATTTTTCTTCTACAATTTCGGTCTTATCTAAGTATTGCTTTTTTGCTAATCGTGTGGTTTGAATAATTAAACGAACCAATAACATCCGCAACATTTCTCCTTTAATATCTTCTTCAGTTTCGTATTCTTCTACAAACAATTCTAAAAGCCTTTGCATTTTTTCAATATGTTCTTCATCAAGCTTTACAAACATTGTTGATGATGGACCAAAGAAAATAAAACCAACACAACCCACTTCTGCATCGTGGTTTAATATGCAATAAAATTCTCTATTAAACTGCCAGGCAACAATGTCTTCTGCTCTTTCAAACTTAAACGATTGATTCAGCATTATAGGCAGTATAGTATTGGCAGCAAATTCATATTCTATTTCATCAATAATTACTTTTTGTGTATTGCCTTTGTTCCAGGCTATGGTATGAAAAGTAAAATCACTTTTTTGCTCAAAATAATTTTGTTTAAATGTCTCTTCGTGTTGCAAAAGCAACAGTTTTCCCAATCCATCTTTATGTGTGAAGCTATGTTTCATATTAGCAGTTGAATCGGTAATTACGAAACAATAATAAAAAACTTACAAATACAAAAGCAAAGTCAATTATTATAACCTTGGATTTATTATATAGTTTAACTGTATTTATGAGAATTTATTGAAACAATTGAGGATAAAAATCTACAGTTTATAATTAAAAATTATTGGCTCTTTAATATGTTCTTGCTTGTTTTATAAAAACCTTTCTCGTGTTTTTATAAAACTTAAATTCCACATCCATTGCAAAGTTTTCGAAACTTACATTCCTTAATCTTCCATATAATATCCAATAATGTTGCTTTATTGCCATTAGATACATTGCTAATTCTTTGATTTCTTTTATTGTTAAAATTGATTCGTTTTGTTGTAATGAAGAATGACAAATATAATCGACTGCCAGGTCATCGTCATTGCCACTAATCTGGCTCGAAAAGTTGATTAGAAACTGCTCTGCTCTTATGCTATCATTGGGTTGCACAACACTTGTTTCTCCAAGCTGCACATTAATTGTAAATGCTGGATAATCGTCCCTGTATAAATTTTTTGTAACAGCAACACCATTGGCTTCTTCTGTTCCAAATGCCTTGTTAACCAAAATACCCATTGCCAAATTTGTTTGGTCTATGTTGAAATAATACCTTTCTTCAAATGCCCTTCTTTCCCAAAGGCTTGCCCACACTGCTTTTATGGCTTTATCAACTGGCTTTTTAGGATTGCTGATATTTCCAGTTTTTGAATCATACAATCCAGCTCCATTAAAACCTGGAACGTCCTCTGCATTGGTTGATGAACGAAACCTAAAATTGTGTTCTTTGTAATCGCCAATGTTTTCTGCAACCATTTTAATTAATTCACCATTTATTTTACCCTCTACTATAGCAGTTCTTATTTTCTCTAAACTTGTTTCTAATCGCTGCTTATCATTTATAATTTCTTTATCATTTAATAAGGCAGTAATGAGTTGTTCAATATGATTATCCTGAATATGTTTTTTGTAGAAATAAAATGGAATTGCAAATGCTTTTTCTGGTGTTGGAATGTGTTGATTATTGTTGAATCTTATTCTTGTCAACTCGCCCATATTTGCAGCCTTGCCACCAACAGTATTGATATCTTTTATGCTTAAATCTTTCGCCCAAATCAACTTATCATTTTCAGTGTCACACACAAGTGAAATATATTTTTTGGGGTTTGATTTATTCCAGAATTTGATGGCATCGTGTTCTGTTGCTTCTTTAATAATCAGTGTATCATTTTGCACCAAAAAAGAAACTAACTTGTCTTTCAATTTTAAAAAAACTGCATTCTCAAAAGCACTTTTTACCATACAGTTTGGTGTGTTTCTGTTTTGAGAAAGAATATTGATATGGCAAAGCGGCGTTTGAAAAACTGTGGTAACAGTGGCTGCACACAAAGGCAGGTTGTTTGGTAAACCATTAATAACAATAATATCTTTATCAGTAATGTGCTTTTGTATTAAACTATCTTTATCAACAAAACGCAGATAACCATAAGCAAAACCAGTTTTCATTGCCTGAAATTTTTGCCCTTTATACACTTCGTCAACATCAATAAAAGGCAAGTTAGCATTTGTTTTCCATTGCTGTGTTGTCCAATTATTGTTTAATATTTTAAGGTGATTAGAAAAGTATGTTGTTGCTTTTATTTTATTAAAAAATTTCTCAACATACTTCACATTAATCTTATCATCAGGAAAAAATTCTACCGTGCAAGTATTGCTTGCTGTATATAAATTAAGATTGCATATACCAAACTTTCTTGATTTAGAATTGCTGTATTCAATGGTGTTAAAATCTTCTAAACTATTGTAGGCTCTTAGATATTCGTTACAAAAACTATAGTGATATTTATATTTTTTTGATTCGGCATAGTATATAATATCCTTATCAATATCGTAGATAACCTTTACTGATTTGATGTTTGAAAAATTATTTTTTAGTGGCAAGCTTTGAATAGCAGCAAAATCATTTTCACAATTAATTTCAGAAAGATAATCTATTGTTCCACCCTTGTATGCACAAGGCTTTTGCTGGCAATGAAGATTTGTTGTTATTAAAAATACAAAGAAAAAAGCAGCAGCAAAATGTTTAAGCAAAGTCATAATCTATCATTTAAAAATAGAAGATGTAAATGTGGTGGAATTACATAAAATTATTTTGTTAAATACTTCACTCAGGATAATTACTATGCTTTAATTGTGTAAGATATTGAAATACTTATGCAAGATGTAGAAATGAAAGCGTTAAAATGTGGGAAGATAATGTGGTGTGAGAAAAATGGCTTTCATTTTACTGGCTAAGCTAATAGAATAAAACTAGCGAGGCTTATAGCTTAGTAGAGCAAGAGAATCTATTTTAATGATTCTATCATATCAATAAGCTTAATAAGAACTTCATAATAATGGTGAACCTGTGGAAATTGAGACTTCTGTAACGACACTCCGTTTTCTCCTCTAAGAGAGGAACTAGGCAAGTTGCTTGTAAGAGTGATTCCATTGGCAGCAGGCTCTAAATGAAGTATTACTTCAGTATCGTTCAATTGGTAGGTTATTGAAAATTTTTCATTAGAAAATTTATGGATAGTATGTGTTAAGTAGAACAGAATATTCCTGAAATGGGTAAAGTGATTTTTCATAGGAGCATTAAGTATACTTAGACGTTTTATTGAATTTACCAAGTCATTGTAGTTTCCAAACAAGCTAATTAATATTTTGTATTCTGTAAAAAAGAAAGAGTACTTTTCAGGAAATGGATTAATTGAGTAACGAATATTTTCATACAAATTAAATTTTTTGTCGCTCACATTACAAATGTTTCTTAAAGTAAGCAAATCATAATTTACAAGTGTCTGTACGAGTGGCATTAATCCAATTTCTTGCGTAAACCTACCGTATGTGTTTAATTGATTTCTTTCACTTTTTATTTTTAAATCAAATAGTTTATCTTTTATAAATGCGTTAATCTTTTCATAATTTGCATAGTAAAATATTTCTCGAGAGTAAAATTTATTTATATAACCATCAAAATCTGTTTCCTTTCCATATTTGTGATGGAATATAGACCGAATGTTTTTAATGTCACATACAATAATGATTTTGTCAAAAGAAAATTTGTTATAGGTATAGTTATTTGTGTACTCAGAAAATTGAGATGAAAATACATTCAAAATTCTAAAAATATGTTCTGGGTCTAGTCGGTCAATATCGTCAATGATTAATACACTTTTTGCATCATTATCCTTGGATATCTTATTCAGCTTATCTTCAATTATTTTCGTAACAACATCTTTCTCATAGACAGATTTTGTGCTTCCCAAAATACTATTAAAGAAATCATCTATTGTTTCATCCTCAGAAGAAAGATTGACCTTGTTTCTGTAGTCTTCTAGTTTGTCAAATTGCTCTTTCAAAACAGATAAGGTAGCTTTGAGATCTTTGCCTAACTTAGGAATGTATCCAATCAGTTCTTTCAAAACTTCAATTATTGTGTCACGTTTATTTTCTTTAAAATAATTAAACGCTACTTCTGTTGTATCAAAATCCAGAACTTCCATTTCAACATTTTTATTTAGCAAAAGCTCCATTAAAATATCATACTTGATATATTTTAAAATATCTTGATTAGATGAAATTGAATAAGCAATAGGATTAATGAATACTGGATTATATTTAATCTCACCACTCATTAAGTACTTCTCTTGTTTCTTAAAAAACTCGTTTAAAAAGACAGACTTCCCTTTTCCAAATTTTCCAGAAAAGATGATTTTATGATTATTTATTATGTCAAGATGTTCTTCAAAGTTTGATGCTTCAAAGTGTATTAACTCAGTGTCTATTGTCAAACTCATTTTTAATAGATTTTGGTTCATTCAAACAAACATCCCGAAAGTTCTAAACTTTCGGGATGTAATAATTACAATCTTTTAAACACCTCTAAAAAAGGGGAATTAAGAAAACAACTAACTCGCATCCTCCCTTTCCTTCAACTCCTTTATTTTATCTAAAGCACCAGCAACTACATCGCACATTATGGTGTATAGAGCACCTTGTATTTGATTTTGGTAAATATATTCGAGTGCTAAGTTTTCGTTGGCAATTACTGTTTGTGGAATATTAGGGTTTACGCTATTGATTCCTTCTTGCAATAAACTAATAATTTCTTCGGCTGTTCTGCCACGCAAATTTTTATCGCAGCGAATAATTATTTCATCAAAATGTTGTGCAGATATTGCACCCAATTCTCTAATATCTTCATCGCGTCTATCTCCTGTGCCACTAATTACACCAACACGGTATTTATAGTCAAGCTTGCTGATGAAATCGCACAGAAGCCTTAATCCGTGTGGGTTGTGGGCAAAGTCGGCAAGGAAGGTGAAGTTTTTAAAATGGAAGAAATTTAAGCGACCTGGCGTTGTGCTGCTACTTGCAACAAATGTTTGCAAACCAGTTTTTATATCATCAATTGTAATGGTTTTAAACAAATAAGAAGCCATTACGCTTGGCAAACAATTTGCCACGTTATGCAATGCTTTTCCTTCAAATGTTAAAGGAATTTCTTTCACATTCATTACACGAATTTTCCAAGTGCCTTTTAAAATAGTTACAAATCCATTTTCAAAAACAGTTGCCAAACCACCTTTACTGCAATGTGCTTTTATTCGTGGATTGTTTTCATCCATACTAAACAAAGCAATGTTACATTTCAATCTATCTTTAATATTATATACCAAATCATCATCAGCATTTAATACTGTATAGCCTTGTGGAGTAACAGTTTCAGCCACTACAGCTTTCACATCTGCCATTTGTTCAATGGTATTGATGCCACCAAGTCCCATATGGTCAGCAGCAACATTTGTAATGATAGCAACATCGCATTGTTGAAATGCTAAACCATTTTTTAAGATACCACCTCTTGCACATTCCAACACAGCAAAATCAACTGTTGGGTCTTTTAAAACAAACGTACTACTCACAGGTCCTGTGCAATCACCTTTCATCATTAGCTGGTTTTGTATATACACACCATCACTTGTTGTGTAGCCAACTTTTTTGCCTGCACTTTTGCAAATATGGGCTGTAAGCCTTGTGGTGGTTGTTTTTCCATTAGTTCCTGTAACAGCAATAATTGGAATTCTACCGTTGCCTCTGTCGGGAAACAACATATCAATTACTGGTTCTGCTGCATTTCTGCCAATGCCTTCACTTGGATCAATGTGCATTCTGAAACCAGGTGCAGCATTCACTTCTAAGATAGCACCACCATTTTCGCTTACTGGTGTTCTTAGGTCTTTCGCCATAATATCAATACCACAAATATCTAAGCCAATAATTTTTGCAATACGCTCACACATAAAAATATTTGCAGGATGTACTTCATCTGTAACATCTGTAGAAGTGCCACCAGTGCTAAGGTTTGCAGTGGTTTTAAGCAAAACCAATTCACCTTTTTGGGGTACAGTTTCCAAGGTGTAACCAATATCATCCAGCATTTTCATTGTGCTGCCATCTACATTAATTTGTGTTAAAACTTTTTCGTGTCCATAACCTCTGCGTGGGTCTTTGTTTGTTTCATCAATTAAATATTGAATGGTATTTACACCATCGCCAGTAACAGCAGCTGGCGTGCGATAAGCTGCACAAATAAATTTAGAGTTAATGACTAAAACCCTAAAGTCGAAACCTGTAATAAAACGTTCAACAATTACATTTCTGCCATACACTTTTGCAGCTTCAAATGCAGTGAGGGCTTGCTCCCAGGTAGTGATGTTTGTAGTATTTCCTTTTCCGTGATTGCCATCAATTGGTTTAATAACCAAAGGATAACCATATTTATCAACGGCTTCTTGCAAAGCCTCTTCTGTGCGAACAACAGTACCACGTGGCACAGGAATTTCAGCAGCACCCAACAAGTTTTTTGTTTCTTCTTTATTGCACGCAATATCAACTGCAATGTTGCTTGTTGTTGAGGCAATGGTTGCACGAATTCTTTTTTGATGCACACCATAACCCAGCTGCACAAGGCTTTGTTTATTTAAACGAATAAAAGGAATGCCACGTTTTGCAGCTTCCTCTACAATGCAGCCAGTGCTTGGTCCAAGACGAGTGTCTTCGCGTATTTCACGAAGTTCCTGAATGTCTGCAGGCAAATCATAACCAACTCCATCAACTAAAGCCTGTGCAATTTTTACAGCAGATTTTGCAGCAAAAACACCAGCATCTTCCTCTATATAACTAAACACCACATTATACTCTCCATCTTTACCAGTGCCACGTGTTCTGCCAAAGCCAGTTTCCATACCAGCAAGGGTTTGCAGCTCCAAAGCAATATGTTCAATAACATGCCCCATCCAAGTACCTTCTTTAACACGCATAAAAAAACCACCAGCAACAGCCTCACTACAACGATGGCTATACATACTTGGAAACATCGCTTCCAATCTTGTAGGAAAACCGTCTATTTCATTGGTTGGTTTTTGTTCTAACTCTTCTAATTGCAAACGCATTTGAATAAGTTTAGGACGACGAACACTCCAGTAATTTGGGCCACGTAAAATTTTAATTTCTTCTATTTTCATAAATAAATATTTTTAATTTTTGATTTCGTACTCTGAAATAATTGTACGCTTGAACTCTAAAACTTCGGGTGCAATTTTAAATCCATTACCACCATATCCTTTTGCAAACGTTCTAATTTTTGCATCACCATAATATCCACCATTTTCATTATTGGTGTAGCTATTACTTTCTGTGTTGGTTAGGTATAGCAGCTTTCCTAAAGTTGCGTTTGATCTTGTACAAAGTTTATTTGCAGATTTTAGTGCATCATCATAAGCTAATAAATCTGCTTCACGCAAAATACTATCGGCTTGCGAATGTCCAAATTGAAAGTTTGAAATGCTGCTAATTTTAGTTTCCAAAAGCTTAGCAGTAAGTTCAGTAAATTTATCAATGTTATGTAACACAAAATCTATTGACTGGGTTGCCTGATAGCCTATAAATACGTTTCTGTTTCCATTATATTCTGTAGCCTTATCGGCAGAAATACAACTTGTTTTTATGTCATTTTCATTGCTTGAGAATAAATGCAGCAAGTTAACAACAGAGTCCACAGTTTCTTGTGTTTTCTTTACTGCGTCCACCATTCTTGACTGTGTGTTAGAGACAGTAATTGTTAAAATAACCAAGTTGGGTTTAATTCTAATTTTTCCTTCGCCAGAAACACGAATTACCTTTTGCTTAATGCTGGATGATGAACAAGCTAATAAGGAGCTGCATACTAAAAAAATAAATACTTTTTTCATAATGTTAATTTTAATTTTCTGTTGCCACAAAGACTCAAAGATGTAAAGTAGTAATCAATCTTCTTTGGCAATGAAAATAGGGAAATTTATGGAGTAACAAAATTTATCACTAACAATTTCATAAACACAATAAATGCTCCATTGTATTGTGCTATATCTTCGTTCCATTGAAAGCACTTATTTACAAATCAACTGGCAGTTGGTACATTGTTGAAACTGAAACTGGCAAAAGAATGAATGCCCGTATTAAAGGCGTTTTGAAGATGGATAAAATTACCAGCACAAACCCCATTGCAGTTGGCGATACAGTTGAACTTGAAATAGAGGATGAGCTTGAGAATACAGCTATCATTAGCAAAATTTATGATAGAAATAATTATGTAGCTCGTGTATCTCCACACAACAAACATCAGCACCACATTGTAGCCAGTAATCTCGACCAAAGCTTATTATTTGCCACGCTTAAAAACCCTAAAACATCGCAGGGATTTATAGACAGGTTTTTGGTTGCTTGCGAAATGCACCACGTTCCTGCAATTATTGCTTTTAACAAAGCAGATATTTATGAAGAGAAAGAACTTGAGCGATTCATAGACCTTAAAAAAATGTATAACGATATTGGTTATACTGTTTTACTGGTGAGTATGGAAACAGAAGATGGAATTGATATTTTAAAAACTGTTTTAAAAGACAAAACAACATTGCTTAGTGGACATAGTGGAACAGGCAAATCAACATTTATCAACAAGCTTTTTCCCGAGCTTGATTTAAGAACAACTGAAGTGAGTGATTGGAGTGGAAAGGGAATGCACACAACAACATTTGCCGAAATGTTTGACCTTCCTTTTGGTGGAAAAATTATTGATACACCAGGTATCAGAGAGTTGGGTTTGGTAGATGTTACCAAGCAGGAGTTAAGTGGGTATTTCCCTGAAATGAAACGACATTTAAACAACTGCAAATTCAATAATTGTTTGCACATTAATGAGCTTACTTGTGGCATTAAACAAGCCATTGGAAACAATGAAATAAGTTTTGACAGATACCAGAGTTATTATAATATTTTAGAAAGTCTTAATGAGATAATTCGATGATGTGATAATATGACAATGATTTTTATTTACCTACTTAATGACGATAAAAAAATGAAAACCCTTTGCCTCGATTTTGGAAATACACGAAAAAAATGTGCTGTGTTTAATGATGATGAATTGATTGAAACTATTGAATTGAAAGACGAAGTAACAGAAGCTTTAAAACAAATCATCAATCAATACAAGCCAACAAAATCAATACTTTCAAGTGTTATTAATCATTCTGTAGAAATAGAAAATTTATTACAACAAAATACACAGTTTCATAAACTCAATTACCAAAGTATTTTACCAATTACAACGCCTGTTGGTAAGCCAGAAACAATTGGTGCAGATAGATTGGCTATTTGTGCTGCTTCAAAAGATATGTTTCCTCAACATCATAGTTTAGCTATTGGATTAGGAACTTGTGTCACTTATAATTTCGTCAATAAGTTTGGAGAATTTTTAGGAGGAAGCATTAGCCCAGGAATGAAAATGCGTTTTAAATCAATGAATGATTATACTGCTTTACTGCCTGTAATTGAAGCCCAGCATCAGTTTCCCTTAATTGGATACGATACAAAAACAAATTTGCTTAGTGGTGTATTATATGGTTTAGCAAAAGAAATTGATGGAATGATTGACTTGTATAATGAAAAATATTGCAACCTTAATGTTGTATTAACAGGTGGCGATGCTGCTTTTTTCTCTCAACATATTACCAATAAAATTGTTTATGAACCAGAACTTTTATTCAAAGGATTATTGGCGATAAGCAAAAAAAATTAGTACCTTTTTTACAAAAAAAATAAGGGCAAGGTTTAAAACCTTGCCCTTATTAATTATGAGATGATTATTGTTTATCTTATTAAATTAACCAATCCTTTTTTAGTGACCATTTTTCCAGTTGTTAAAGTGAACGTTGCAACATAAGCATATACTCCTGTTGGTTGTTCTTTACCTTGTGCATTACCATCCCAAACAGCATAGCAATCACTAACACCAGCAGGATTTAAAGCACTTGTTTCATAAACCTTTTCACCCCATTGATTGAAGATTACGAAACGCAAGTTTGCAATATTGTTACCACAGAAAATTAATTTCTTGTTAGCATCTTTAGTACTATTTGGAGAGAATGTATTTGGAATATAAATATCAAGTGTTGATGTTGATGTTTTACCATCTGCACAAGCAGTGTCACTTGGGCAAAGCCCTAATGCTTTTACACATACACTATGAGTGCTGCTTGACGTTAGTCCTGTAAGCACTTGCGATGTACCTGTTGCCCCACTACTTGGATTTGTCCAAATGCCTCCATCTACTGAAACCTGATAGCCTGTTGCATTTATAATTGCAGCCCAATTGAAGGTTAATGATGAAGTTGTTGTTTTTGTTGCATCAAGCGTTACTACTGGCGTTGATAATTTATTCTGAATAGTAATTTGCTTTGTTATAGTATCTGCACAAAAATCAAATGCAGCAACCAAAGTGGTTATAAGTTTAACATTAAATGTTCCTGCTGTGGGATAAGTAAATTGAGGATTTTGAGTTACAGATACAGAATTAGCAGCATCGCCAAAACTCCAGTTCCATCTTGTGCTAAGTGGCGTTGTAAATGTTTCTCCTGTTGAAGCATCTGTAAACGTTATAAGGTCATTCACACATTTTGGAGTTACAAAACTAAAGTCAGCAACAACCTTACGAATATCTTGATTAAGCACAAAAGCCGTACTTCTGCAACCATTACTTGTTTCTACAATTACCGAAACAGTATAGCTTCCAGCAGTTGTGAAAGTGTGTGTATCTTGATTTGTTGTTGTGGTATCTTTTTTACCATCGCTGTATGACCAATACCACTTTGTTACAGCTCCTAAATTTGCTGTTGTATAAACTGTAAAAGCAATTTTTCTGTTCACACAATCATAGCCACGATTATCTGCAACAATGCTATCTACAACAGGACCTGGTTTTATAATAAATGGTTTTGTTGTGTCTTTAAAGCAACCAATAGCATTGATAGCTCTTAGTGTTACATTATAAGTTCCTGGTGCAGGATATGTTGCTGATGGGTTTTGTGCAATAGAGGTATCTGGTGTATTATTCGACCCTCCAAAATGCCATATCCACTTAGTTATCGCTATTCCATTTCCATTTGATGTATCTTTAAAATGAACAATATCTGAAGGACAACCATTGAAATTAATATTAAAATCTGCAGTAGGGGGGAGGACAACTTTAACATTAAAGAAAACAGTTTTTGAGCCATTACAGCTATCTGCATTAAAACCAGTGGTTGTAACACTTACTGAAAAAGTGCCAGTTGAAGTAAACGTGTATGTTATTGGTAATGTATATCTAAAAAGTTTAATCCCATTTATTATGGAAGAATCCGTTGGAGTAGGGTTACCAATAAAAATGGCATTACTATTGGGCAATTGAGCTGAATTATTTAAAAAGTCCCACTTGATTGAATTAGGCTTATAAGGAAAGCTAATTCCAAAGTTAAAATCGTTATTCAAACAAGTAGTATAAATATCCTGTCTAATCGAATCAGAGTAATGATTGCCAGAAGTTAAATATGAAATGGGTCTAATGAACGTACCTGCATTATATCCATAACTTTCTCTTCTTGCATTACTACCTCCTTGTGTTGCATCTCCATAACCATAGGCAATGGCATTGAATGGAACATCAGAACTAATTGAATGTTGTCCATAAACAACACCATCTGTAGCATCAAATGTTGCTATATAATAGCTGGTATCAACAAGGTGCTGTGTAAATTTAGATGCTTTGTTTACACCATCTAAAATAAAGCTTGCAACCCCAGTTTGAGGAATAATTACATTGATATAGTCAAAAGAAATTTGCTGGTTAACAGGTGAAAATAAAGTAGCCTTATTAATAGCTTGTTGAACAGGGCTAATAAAAATCATTTCTGGATCACCACTTACATTGCCTACTGGACCAGAACAGCCTTGCGTAGATTCACAATATTGTGTAACTGAAATAGACTTATCAGATTCAATTTTTAAGCAACTATCTGTTCTTATTTCGTAGTAAAAATTATTTGTAAGAGATGCTGGGAATGACGTTGATGGTAATGTATTTCCATTTACTGTAACAACAGTTGTAGGATTTTTTACAAAAATTCTAAACACATTTTCATTATTAGAACCTTGTGTAGGTGAAGTTAAATATTTATTACCCCAAGCTGCATTTGGAAATACTTGTGCAAACAAGTTGTCGCTGCTTAAAGTTGTTGCACAATTTCCAGCGATACCTGTTCTACCACTTCCAGAGAATAAAGCTATTTTTTTATTGCAATCTAAAGATCTAACCCTTGAACCTGTAACATCTTCTCCACCAACTTTTGTAGCAAACACATTATATACTTCTCCTTTATTTAATGTTACAGTATAAGGCGTTGCAGGATTTGCTGTCCACCCACCAACGGTATTTACTGTTGGTGTAATTTCTATGGTTGTGTTATCTTCATTTGCAATTACAAAGAAATAATTGTATGAACCAGTACTGCTTCCACTTGTAGTGTTTTGATTAAAACTAGCTGCATAATAATCAATACCCCAAGTATTTGTTGGCAATAGTAACCCTGCACCAGACACGAATTTTCCATAGATGTGTGCATACACAACAATAGGAACTTCACTTGTAACGTGAATGCCTTTTGCAAACTTTCCATCCTGATATAGTTGAGCTCCTATTAACTGAGGAATAGTATATTGATAAACAGTATTTGTATCAACCAAAACAGAATCTTTAAAACTTAGACCAGGAATAGAAATATATGCCATTGTAGCCTGCAACTTATTATTATTCGATAAATACAAAGCCATAGTTTGATCTCCACCATTGCTTTGTAAAGTTGTCCCATCACTATTATACATCAAATTATGTGAAGCATATCCAACCCAAAAGTCAGTTCCAGTATTGGAAAAATCACTTGGATTTTGAATACCACGACCCGTTACAGTAACATCATCAATATTAACAGCAGTAGCACCACCACCAGTATGTGTAATTATTCCAGAATAATTGCCATATAATATTGGTAAAAATCTTACATAGATTGTTTTTGGTGCAATAACACCAGCAGTGTAGGGTACATTTAATGTTGAACCAAATCCATTTCCTGATGATAGTGAAATTTCAAACCCAGCAGGTGCTGTAATTGTAATATTTCCAGTAGCGGGTGTTAATGAATATGCTGTTAACGTGTATGTTTTTACGCTTGAGATATTATTTACAATAACATCACCAAATGGAATTACATTAGCACTATTACCTGCAACAGTAATGATAACAGGTTGTGGGGCAAGTGTGGTAAAACTTACTTCGTTTCCATAAGCAGTACCAATAGCATTTGAAGCATAAGCACGCACATAATATGTTGTGCTAGGTGCAAGTATTTTCATTACAGATAAAAAACTAGCATTTCCACTTCCATCATTTGTTTTAGTTGGTAAGCTAGTATCAGGGTTAGTTGATGTATTCCAGCAAACACCCTTTTTGGTAATGCCAACACCGCCACTATCCAAAATAACACCACCACTTAATGCTTTAATAGAAGTGATGTTTGTTGCAACATTGGTTGTTAAATTTGGAATAGTAGGAGCACTTGTTGTAAAAGATAAATTTGCTCCGTAAAATGTATCAAGACTTTCACTTATAACATAAGCTCTTGTATTGTATGTTGTGCCAGCAGTTAATCCAGCAATATCACCACCAGTTCCAACACCAATATTACCACTTACTGTTGGTCCATTTATATTAATAGTTGTTAATGCTGCTGTAGGAATTGGGTTAGTTGCAACATCCCACACCACACCACTTTGATTTACCAATAAAGTTCCTGCAGTAACTACACCAGTTGCTAATGCTGTGTATTTGCCTGTTGCATTTGCTCCTATAGTTGTAACACTTGGTTGTGTTCCTGCAGTTGCTGATGTTCCATTATAAACCAACGTTTTTATTGATACAGAACGACTGCTTGTTACACCAGTTGCTGCTGCATACAAATAAAGTCTCACAACATAATTATGATTACCATATAGTTTTCGAGATAATGCTCCAAAACTGATATTATTTGTGCCACCTCCAGGAATAAGTTGTGGTGTACCAAAAGGGATAAATGCACCAGCACCATCTTTTTGATATGACAAACTTGCCATATTGGTACCACTACTTCCAGACGTTTTTGCTATAAAGGTTAAACCTATTAAAGTTAAATCTACATTACCATTTGGTGAAATAGGAAAATCAATATTCCAACCATCAGTTGCTATTGTTGGCCAATCAAGCGTTGGAGGTTGACACTTAATTCCACTACCACTGTATGTTGCAGCACTAAGTGCATTGCCAAGACTAGCAGTACCAATTACAACATTAGCTTGTTGAACTCCAGCCAACACACCAGCGTTTGTAGTAGTTGTTGAAAATGCCCAAGTAGCTGTAAATTGTGAGAATGATTTAAAAGAAAAAAGGCTTGCAAAAAATAGTGCAACAACAATTTTTTTACTGTACATAAAAGTCAGTTTGTATTAAATAAATGATAATTTGAGATTTGGCGTAACAATCTTTTGAATATATGACAATAGCACGCAAACAGGCTGCAAAGTACCGTAAAATAAGTAATATAATTCTTAAAGTCTCTGTTTTTGGTATTGGTTTTTATGCAAACGTTCGCAAAGGGTATTTTTAAATTATTTTATATCATCATACAAAAGCATAATCTACTACTTTACAACACCTAAAATCCAGTTTGTAACAATATTCAATGCAATTGGAGAAAATGTTTGCTCTATATCGCCATACTCATTTGGAGAACCCGTTTTACATTCCTGAAAAAGATGATTCAAATTTGGCAAAGCCTTTATCGTGTATTTTCTATTCTTGCCTTTATCCAGTGCTTGTTTTATAGCTGATAAATTTTCTTTGGCTGGAACTTGCAAATCCTTCTCGCCATTGATGGCTAAAACAGAACATTTTACTTTTTGCAACGCTTCTTCAGGATTATATTTTATGAAATATTGCCACCAAGGACTTGTTAGTTGCTTTACTTGCATATTAATAAAATCAGTATTTCCTATTCCTTTGGGTTTAATAGAATTGGTGGTGTCTTTCAACAATTCTCTGTAATATGCTTTTAGTTCGTTTTTTAAAGACTCAGTATTGGATGATTTAATTACAATATCAAAAGCTCCTTTGTTACTTGCTTTTCCTTTTTGTATTGATACTTCATCAACACCATCTGCTTTTTCAATTAATTCTTTTTGCAAAAGCAATAGTTCATTTCCTTGTAATCCAGTGCCAGCAAGCAACACAATAAAATTGATATTTTTATTTCTACTTGCAACCATTGGTGCAATTACCCCCCCTTCACTATGACCTATCAACCCTATTCTGTGTTGATTGATTTCTTTTCGTGTTTGCAGATATTTGACAGCAGCTTCTACATCTGTTGCAAAATCGGCAGTTGTTGCTGTTTTAAAATTACCTTTTGATTTTGCTATTCCTCTATCATCATACCTTAAAACAGCTATTCCATTTTTGGTTAAATAATCTGCTAAAACAAGAAATGGTTTATGACCCAACAACTCTTCATTCCTGTTTTGAGGGCCACTTCCTGTAATTAAAATTACAACAGGAAAAACGCCTGCTTTATTTGGCGTTGTAAGTGTTCCAGCCAATGTGATGCTATCTTTTGTATTTTGAAATGTTACCTCTTCTGTATAATATCCAAATGGTTCTTTTGGCTCTTGTGGTCTTTTTAATTCTTGTTTTTTAGCTTCGTCTCTCGATAAATTAAGTGGTGTAGAAAAGTTGCCTTGCTTAAATGTTCCTATAATTTTTTGATCATTATTCAATGTGCCAACATATTCCATTTTAGCATTATCAACTGTAATTTTTAGTACATTGTTTTCAAAACTTGTTGAAGTTGCTGCAATATCTTTCACCCCTTGGTCTGGGCTATCCATTGTAGTTGTGTATCCATTTTCAGTTTTATTGATATGAAAAATCAATCGTAACTGTGTTCCTTGCACTTTTAGCAAAGCATTCCATTGCCCTGTTATTTCTTGGGCATTAATTGAAATTGAAATAAAAAAAATTGAAAAGCAAAGTAAGGACTTGGTCATTTTGAAATGTTTATGTATGCTTTGCAAACATACATTTCTACATATTCAAATATGCCATTAAATGATTGTAATTGTCTTTTAATTCATTGGTATATTGTTCTTCACCAAAATAATATCTTACAGAATAATCGTATCGTTGAAAGGTTGCTACAATATCGCTAATTTCAATTTTACTAATTTTAATTGTTGCCAAAACCAAGCCTGTTGTGGCTTCTACCATTGTGTTAAGTTGTGTAATGTATGCATCGTTTGTTTCTACCAAACGACTCATTTCGCCAAAAGAAAAATTTCTTTTGTCAACTTCCAATACAATCATTCCACCAGGCTCTTCATTTCCAACAAAACTATTAAGGGCTGCTAATATTTCTTTTGCAGATACAGAACCCTCTATTTCCATTTCATCGTTTACAATAGGAACTAATGATATATTATGTTCTGTTGCCAATTTTACAACGCTCATAAAATGTTCTGTAGCTTTTACAAATTTTACTACAAATTGTTCTTGCAATGCAGCAAGAGAAACAGTTTCATCGTTGTCAAGCAAATCTTCCTTGCTAATAGTTCCAACAAATTTTTCTTCGCTGGTAATTGGCAAATTTGTTACATCATAATCATCCATTAATTGTAAAGCAAGCGATACCTTATCGAATAAATGTAAGACAGGAAATGTGGTATGAATTAATTGAGAAGATAACATAAAATGTGTTTCCTATATAGACGTGTAAAACTGTAAAAAAGTTGCCTATGCAACTGTTAAATTTTTCAAAAAATTTGCAAGGATGACATTAAACTCATTAGGAACTTCCATCATTGGTGCGTGTCCACACTTATCAATAAAATGTAGTTGGCTGTTTGGAATAAGTTTATGAAACTCTTCGCCAACAAATGGTGGTGTAATAATATCTTGGTTTCCCCAAATTAATAGTGTTGGAAGTTTTATTTGATTTAGTTCTTCACCAAGATTACTTCTAATGGCACTTTTAGCCAAAGCTAATACTTTAATAACTTTCAGGCGACTGGTTGTTATTTGAAAAACTTCCTCAACCAACTCTTCTGTAGCCATAGCAGGATCGTAAAAAGTAACTTCTGTTTTCTTGCGAATATAATCTCTGTCGCCACGTTTAGGGTAGCTATCACCCATTCCATTTTCAAACAAACCAGAGCTTCCTGTTAAAGTAAGTGATGCAATTTTATCAGAGTTTTTTAATACATAAACCAAAGCAACGTGACCTCCTAAAGAGTTACCAAGCAAGTGTATGTTTTTATATCCTTTTAAATCAATAAATTTTTGAACATATTTTGCCAAACCACTTACTGTGGTGTGAAAAATATCCAAGTCAAATAGAGGCAACATTGGCACAACCACTTTATAGTCTTTCTTGAAATATTCAATTAGATCTTTAAAGTTGCTTAATGCACCAAACAAGCCGTGAAGCAACATTAATGTTGGTCCTTCGCCCTCTTCTATAAAAGTAAATTTATCTTGATGTTTTAATTCGTACTCCATAAACAAATCACAAGTCGGTTGCTACAAATAAAAGCAAATTTTTGTTAATACAATTTTTATTAATGATTTAATAACTAACTATAGACTAATTCTAACTATTTAAAAGCACCGCTTTATAGTTCCTCAAGCAATTTTCACATAAACAATCTTTAAAATTTTTGTTTAATAATTTTAATTCCTGCTGCGATAATTTTATCTGATAGCAATGACAATTTTCAATATCTATAGCACAACAAATAAATTTTTGCTGGCATTTTTCGCAAATTTTTGTAGTTGTATTTTCCATTTTAGTAAGTAACAAAAATAAGAATGGCGTTGATTAAAACCAACGCCATTCTTACAAACAAAATCAATATATTTTTATTAGAATTGAGCCTTTAATCCAAAATAAATATTTGTTCCAAGTGTATTAAATCCACTTATTTCTGTGTATTTTGAATTGGCAATATTTCTTGCATTTATAAATGCTCGCACTTTATGAGAACTAAAAAAAGAAGCGACTGAAAAATATAGGTTGTTAAAGAAATTTGTTGGTGGCTGCTGATATTTTTTTACTATAAAGCCATATTCTGCATAAATATCTAACAAAGCATAACTGTTTAAAGTTACATAAGTTGTGGTAAAAGTGTTGTTGTCAAAGTATGCATCTTTTCTTTCTCCAAACCAGCTAAGATTAGCACTTGCAAACAATCTTTTTGTTATTTGTGAAGCTAAATTTAAGCCAAAAGTGTGTTTAGGCCTGCGTAAAAGATTGTTGAATGTAGTGTCTTTTCCTGCTCCTGTTTTTGTGCTAATATTTCCATCAACAAAAGTGTAAGATGTTTTTAACGTAGTATTTTTTGCCAATTTAAAAGAGGCATCAAACTCTACTCCTAAATCTTTTTGCTTATCCTGATTAATGTATTTTGATTGGTAAGTTGTGTAATCGGTATAAAAGAAAATAACGTCTTTTACATTACGAGAAAATACAACCACTTGTGTTTTTATTGCTTTGTCTTCAAAATAATGTTCTAAGCCAAGTTCTGCACTAAACGCAACTTCTGGTTTTAAACTTTTGTTACCATACTCGCTATACAATTGATATAAACTTGGTGTGCGATATGCTGAAGAAACATTTGCAAATACTTTAATTTCATCATCAACCTGGTAAGAAGGATTGATATTGAAAACACCATTACCACCATAGGTTGAATGATTATTGTATCTACCACCAACTTCAACGTTAAAATTTTTGTTATTGCTAAAATTTGCAGCAGCATAAATGCTAACTTGATTTTGTTTAATGCTATCAGTATTTAAACTTGTTGCATAAGGACCAAATGAACCAAGCGAAAGATAATCCTGTGTTGTTTTAGATGTTCTGAAATCTGCACCAACAGTAAGTTTCGTGTATTTACCCAAGCCAAAATTTGCATAAGCATCTACAAAATGTTCTGTGCCTTTGTATGAACCTCTTGAATATTTATCAAATCCATTTTGGCTAAGTGTAGAGTCGTCAATGTATTCTCTTTCTACTTTGTTGTAGTTATACAACACGTTCAATTTTGTTTTGCCAAAAGTCAATTCGCTTTTTAGTCCTGTTTGTAAACTTTTTTGTGTGTAGGTGTAATCCAGTTCATCAACAAAAGCACCCTGATCTAAACTTCCTTTTAAACTGGTGTAACGAAAATATGGACTGATTAAAATGTTTTTTGCAGCCTGAACACCAAAGCCTGCTTGAAAAGATTGTTGTTTATAGCCATCTTTATCAGCATTTGCTGAGGTAGAATTAGCTTCGTTAATTCCATCAGTTTTTAAATAGCTGTATCCTGCATAGTAATTAATTGATTTCGTTTTTCCATTAATACCAGCATTTGCATTAACTGTATTATTACTACCATAACTTACCAAAGCATTTCCACCAAGTGGTTTTGTTGCCTTATCCCCTTTTTTTGTAATAATATTAATCACACCAGCAATGGCATCACTACCATACAAAGTAGATTGGCTTCCTTTTAAAATTTCAATTCTTTCAACAAGGTTTACAGATAAATTTCTAATGTCAAAGTTTCCGCCAATACCACTTGCGTCATACACAGGCACACCATCAATGGTGATAAGTGTATATGCAACAGATGCTCCACGTAAGTAAATACTTTTGTCCTTACCATAGTTGCTGTTTGCTCCATTTACATACAAGCCTGTTTGCTCGGTTAAGATTTGTGCTAAATCTTTTCCACCACTTTGTTCAAGCTGTTGCTGCGTAATAACAGTAACCACTTTACCTGTTGCAGAGGTTTTAATGGGAAACTTTGTTGCCGTAATAACTACTTCATCAAGACTCGACGTTCTTGATGTGTCTTTTTGTGCAAGTGCATTTAATGATGCACCAATTGCAATAAGCGTAAGAAATTTTTTGCTCATTGTTGTTTGTTTTAAAGATGAAACAATGAGCTTTCGAGAAAACTAAAACGTAGAAATATAAACGACCAGTAAGCCTTTTAATTTCTGTGCCTTTCGCCCGAAAGCCATGAAATGATTGATAAATCTGGCAGGTCTTCTGACTTAGCATTCACTTCACCTTCCCGTTTTTATACAGTGGTTTTATTGAAGTTAAACCTTGCGGTTTTGCTTTACAGCTACGGGGATAGTTCTTGATTTTAACAAGATTCCCTTTTAATTTTCTACGTGAAGTAGAAAAACCAAATTCGTTGCAAATGTAGGGTTGTGTTTGATAAGAGGGATTTTTTAAATTGTCTAAAACTACCCTACCCTCATTCAAGGGTGTTAACATCAAATTAATTTTTCGTTTCTTTACATTCAATTCTATTCAACTTAAAACGAAATGAAAAGCTATTCAAAAATATTAATGTTGTTGATTGTTGTAGTTGCTGTAGCTTCTTGCAATAAAAAAATATACTTCACATCTGATGTTAGAAATAAGATTGAAAGCAAGAATATTGACTTGAAAAAATTGCAATATTTTGTTGATAACGATGTACTTTTTTCGAGAGAGGTTTCATCAGACACAGCTAGAATTTCTGCTGGAAATATTGTTTTTCAAAATGGAAAATATTACCATACTGTTTCATTGAGAGGCAACACAAAAGGGGTTTGCACTGCTGTTTATCCAGATAGATTGACACTTTCTTTTGAATCGGGCAATAACAAAAACATTGTTTTCACCATACCAAAATCTTTAGGCAGCTACGACGTTTATCAAATGGTAGATGCAGATATTTATGGCAACGCTACAGGAACTATTTTCTACGATGGGCAAGTTTATAATTTAGTTGTAAAAAATGGTTATTTGCCAAGGCTAATGATTAGAAAAAGATTGGTGGAAAGAGAAGGTGGAAGTGATAGAACGATGAAGGGATTAAAAGTGAAGTAACTTTGTGCTTTCACAATATGCAACTCAAGTCTAATAATTTACAAACAAATGCCTCTAAAAAGCCTATCACATTTTTTCTTATAGGATTAATGGGAACTGGCAAAACACACTTGGGTAAGGCACTTGCAACAAACAATCATTTTAATTTTATTGATTTAGACACAACTGTTGAAACAAATGTTGGGTTATCTATTTCTCAAATTTTTTCAACAAAAGGAGAAATTTATTTTAGACAAAAAGAAACAGAATTACTGCAAGAAATTATTTTACATAATAAAAATACCATCGTTGCAACAGGTGGTGGTGTTCCTTGTTTTAACAATAATATAAAATGGATGAATGAGAATGGCATCACCATTTGGCTTAATAATTCTATTGAAACAATTGTTGAAAGAACTATTGGTGCAAAACTATTACGCCCACTGATTGCCAATATTCCCAATCAAAATTTATTTAGTTTTTTTACCAATCAATTAAATGAAAGGAAGGGATTTTACAGCCAAAGTAAGCATTGCTTGAATGCAGGCGAAATCAACGAAATCAATCTTCAGAAAATCATCAATCTTTATGTATAAAAATATTTTAATAGCAGCTGCTATTTTTGCAGCATTGTCTGTAGCCCTTGGTGCAATGGGTGCTCACGCCCTTGAAGGTTTGTTAAATGATAGATTTCAAAAAGCATTTGAAACAGCTGCACGTTATCAAATGTATCATTCTATTGCACTGGCAATTTGTGGAATTTTACTTTATTTAAAACCAAACAAAATGTTTAGCCTTGCTGCAAAATTATTCATTGCTGGCATCATCTTGTTTAGTGGTTCTCTATACTTGCTAACCTTTTTTTATTTACAAAAAATAACCTCACTCAACATTGTTGGTGCAATTACACCTTTAGGGGGCTTATGTTTTATTGCTGGCTGGATTTGCTTTGCATTGGCTGTAAGAAAAATCAATTAACTTTTATTGTGCAATCTTTTCGAGTATTACAGCAGCAAATGTTTGGTCTTCGCTTCTAAACTCTTTAATCACTTTCATCTTGCCTTCCATTATATTTTTATTAATGTATTCACCCTGCACTTTACCATATTTTGTTGCATAGTGTGAATCCCAGATAATAATAGTTCCAGGCTTAGCTTTATCAAGCACGCTATCTCCATAAAACTGGCTACAGCCATTAGGATAATCCCAATTGTTTTTTCCTACGAAAAAGTTCATTAAAGCAAGGTCTTGCATAATGAATTTTTTATCAAGTTTATTTTCTAACACATAATCTGTAACTTTTTTCTGCTCATAATTTTCATCGCAACAAAGCTCTTTTGGGCGAATGTAAATAAGCATTGTAAGCACACACAATGCAGCACTTACTTTCATTACAAGTGCATTTGATTTTATTAATAAAACAACAGCAACTATAGCAATAGCAAGCAATACTGGTGTTCTGTCTTTATCGCCTTCAACGTTCATCCCAATCCAGTTGTGATAATAAGTCATATAGCCTGCAACAAGGCACACAAATGGAATCATAAAAAACCAAAGCACGTTTCGTTTTTCAATGTATTGCATATTGTCAATTGCTTTGGCAGCAAGCACTGCAAGCAATGGAGAGATAACCAAAACATACCTTAAGTTACCACCAGTTGTAGTAAAAATTGGATATGCTTGCAAATTGAACAAGCAGTGAACAATGAAGAAACCAACGGCTGGAACAACAATTGCCCACTCTACTTTTTTTACTTGCTTCGAAATAATTTGGGCAAAATACAACGCAACTAAACCAATAATAACGTGGTTATAAATAGCTCCACTCATAACAAAAAAATTGTCAAACCCTTGTCGTGGTGCGGTATTGTTAATTGTTTTTGCATAATTGATACTCTCGTGAACAGAGTATAGCCAATCGTGCTTGCCATCTACAGGGAAATAAATAAAGCCTACGAGATTATATAAAAGTGAAAATATTCCCAAGCAGAAAAACGAAATCCATTGCTTTCTTTTTAATAAAATAAAAGCGAAATAAGGCATCACAAAAACAAACTCTTGACGCAGCAATAACACGTAAGATAAAGTTAATGATGCTACAATATATTTTTCGCAGTAAAATAAATAAAGCCCCAATACCAACAAAAAAGCTGTGGGAATTTCACTGTAAAATTTATATGCCAACAAAAACCAAAGCGTTTGACTTATTAAGAAAATGAAAGGCAGGGCTGTTTTCTTTTCAATGATTTTTGAGGCTAGTTTATATGCAAAAAAACCAGCAAATGAAGCAAACAAACAATTAGTAATTAACACACCTTGTTTACCAAAAAGAACAGCAATTGGTCCAAAAATTAACTTCCATCCTGTCTTTGGCCAGTTACCCATTAACGCAATTGGCGTGTGTGATAGATTGTGCGAAAAAGCAAGTGCATCCATATACTGTGCACCTTCTTCACCCTGATAAAACGATGTGTAGAAAAAAGAAAAACAATAGCTAATAGCAGCAATGAAAAGTGTAATTATTAATGCTTGTTTATCGTTGATAACAAAAGCATAATTAGAAGACTGTTTCACTTCTTTGATTGTTGCAGTTTCTGTTGTATCCAGTTGTTGTTTATTTTTCTTTGACATTTATTAGAGTTTATAAAGACGTTGACAAATTTATAATAATCCCTTCACCACTTCAATTACTTTATCCAAATTGCTTGCATCTTGTCCACCTGCTGTTGCAAGATTTTTTTGTCCACCACCACCACCTTTTATGATTGGTGTAATATGTTCTTTAATGATTTTTGGCACTTCAAACCCTTTTGCAACAAGGTTTTCAGATAGTGCAATTGCAACAGATGCTTTACCTCCAATGTTTGCAGCTAATACAACAACATCATTTTTTGCAATTAATTCAGTTACTAATTTTTTCAATCCATCGGCATTGCTTAATTCTAAAACTTTACCAATAAATGAAACACCATTTACAGTTTCAACTTGTGTAAGCAATTCTGCTTTTAGTGCTACCAATTGTTTAGCTTCTAAACTTTCAATTTTCTTTTTAAGTTCTTTGGTTTCTGCAATTGAATTTTCGATTTGTTTAATCAGTTCTTTAGGATTATTGTATAAATCTTTTATCAAAGACAATTGACTAAATGTATTGTTGATATATGCTTCACAAGCTTTACCACTTACAGCCTCAATCCTACGAACGCCAGCAGCCACAGCACTTTCAGCTTTTATTTTAAAGAAACCAAGTTCACCAGTATTGCCAACGTGTGTACCTCCACAAAGTTCGATACTGTATTTTTCATCCATAATTACTACACGAACTTTATCGCCATATTTTTCTCCAAACAAAGCCATTGCACCAAAAGCCACAGCTTCGTCTTTATTCATTTCCTTTATAACAACAGGAATATTCTCTCTTATTTTTTGATTGACGATAGCTTCTACTTGTGCAATTTCTTCATCTGTAACTTTTGCAAAATGAGAGAAGTCGAAACGTAAATGCTCGTCATTTACTAAGCTACCTTTTTGGGCAACGTGAGTGCCTAAACCCTTACGCAGTGCAGCGTGTAAAAGGTGTGTAGCAGAATGGTTTCTCGTTGTCTCGTTTCTCGTTTCTTTGTTTACGATTGCAATTACTTCTTTAGTTAAATCAATATCTTCTGGCAAGGTTTCTACAAAATGAATGATTAAGCCATTTTCTTTTTTTGTATCAACAACCTCTAATTCCAAATTACCAATTACTAATTTTCCTTTATCTCCAACTTGTCCACCACTTTCTGCATAAAAAGGAGTTTGAGCTAAAACAATCTGGCATTGTTCTTTACCCTTGCTTGTTACTTTTCTGTACTGACAAACTTTGGTTGTTGTTTCAAATTGTGTATAGCCAACAAAAGGAATTTCATCAACAGTATTGATAACAATCCAATCGCCTGCATCTATTGCTGTTGCTGCACGAGAGCGATTTTTTTGTTGTTGCAACTCTTCTTCAAAACCTTTCATATCGACAGCCCAACCAATTTCACTCGCCATCAAATTTATTAAATCTATGGGAAACCCACATCTATCATAAAGCGTAAATGCTACTTTCCCTCTTATTATATTAGGCTGAATTTTTTGCCACATTTTATCATAGTCATACCCCTTTTCAATGTTATTATCATCAATAAAGTATATTGTATCTCCAAAAAGTGTATTATACTCTACTTCGGCATCTAATCCTATTTTGTGTCTAGAAGAAATGTACTCATTGAACAAGGAAATTCCATCATCAAGGGTTCTAAGAAATAATTCTTCTTCGCCGTTTATAATCGTTGCAACAAAATCTTCTTGTGCTTTTAGTTCAGGAAAAACATTTGCAAATTGGTCTGCCAAAACAGCAACTAATTGTTGTAATAGTGGTTTTTTGTAATCTAAATAAGAATAATAGTAACGAACAGCCCTACGCAAAATTCTTCTTATCACATAGCCAGCACCTGTGTTGCTTGGCAATTGCCCATCAGCAATCGTAAAGCTTATTGCACGAATATGGTCTGATAAAACCCTGAAAGCAATAGCTTCCTTGCTATCGCTGTAATCATATTTTTTATTGGTAATATTTTCAATGGCTTCTATTGTTACTGTAAACACATCTGTATCATAATTTGATGTTTTACCTTGTATCACTCTCACCAATCTTTCAAAGCCCATTCCTGTATCAACGTGCTTTGCTGGCAGGGAAACCAGTTTTGTAAATTCTAAAACTTTTTTTGCTCTTTCTTGTTTATCGGGAATCGGATTCTCTTTACTCCAAATATCAAACAATGATTTATCAGCCCAAGTTCTTTGAAATTGCATAAACACATTATTCCATATTTCAATTACCTGTGGATGGTCATTATTTACAAGAGTTGCACCACTTACCAATTTTCTATCTTCATCTGGTCGGCAATCGTAATGAATTTCTGTGCATGGTCCACAAGGTCCAGTGTCTCCCATTTCCCAGAAATTGTCTTTTTTATTGCCTAATAAAATTCTATCTTCTGTAGTAACTTTTTTCCATTCGTTATATGCTTCTTCATCTTTTGGCAAACCCTCTTTATCATCCCCTTCAAAAATGGTTACATACAATCTGTCTTTATCAAGCTTATAAACTTCAGTCAATAATTCCCAACTCCAGGCAATAGCTTCTTTTTTAAAATAATCACCAAAGCTCCAATTGCCAAGCATTTCAAACATTGTGTGGTGGTAAGTATCTACACCCACTTCGTCCAAATCATTGTGTTTGCCACTAACTCGTAAACATTTTTGTGTATCTGCAATTCTAACATTTGATGGTGTTGCATTACCTAAAAAATAGTCTTTAAAAGGATACATTCCAGCATTGATAAACATTACCCCAGGGTCGTTTTTTACAACTATGGGGGCAGATGGAACAATCTGGTGTCCTTTGCTTTTAAAAAAATCTAAATATGCTTGTCTAATTTCTGCTGAAGTCTTCACTAAATTTAATGTTTAAAATTTGATGTTTAAAGTTAATGACCAATGACTTTTGACCAATGACTTTTACAAGGCTGCGAAGATAAGCGTTGAGCTTGTAGTTGGTTGTAACCATTAATATTTTTCAAACGCCAATTAAATATCATCAATTCTAAATTTTGGTAAAATCAGTTTCACATTTTAAACTAAAGAAACCACCTATTAACGTTTAATTTTTAGTATTACAAAACCATCATAAAATTTTTATGCACATTTTGTTATTTCACCACTATTTTTGAAGTTCGTTATGATAGCTTTTGTTAGAGGACATTTTGTTGGAAAATCCCCATCACGTGTAACAGTTGATGTAAATGGTGTAGGATATGAATTACAAATAAGCCTCAATACTTACGAAGCTATCAGCCAAAAAGAGAACGGCTTTTTACACACTTATTTGCACATTACCGAAAACGCACAAACGCTTTTTGGTTTTGAAGAGTTGAAAGAAAAAGAAATGTTCATTCACTTAATTAGCATTTCTGGTGTTGGTGCGTCCACTGCAAGAATGATGTTGAGTGGAATGAAACCAAATGAAATTGCTAAATTTATTGTGTCAGGCAGCGTTAACGACTTAATTCGCATCAAGGGGATAGGAAAGAAGACAGCAGAAATGTTGGTTGTGGGTTTGAGAGACAAATTGAGCGGATTTTTAACAGACAATTACAACCTAACCCATACCCTAAATCCAGTGGAGTTGGATGCCATCAATGCCTTAATAGCATTGGGCATTTCGAAACCAATGGCAGAGAAAGCAGTAAATAAAGTAGTGCAAACAAGTAGTGATATTGCAGTACAGGATATTATAAAACAAGCATTAAAAAATTTATAAGTTATTGGGCATTTCTACCTAACCAAGGTTTCTTTTCTTGAAAAATATAATTGTTAAAGCTTTAGGCTATGTGGTTGTTGGTACATTGTTTTTGTGCCAATCAGGATTTTTATTTGCCCAAAAAACCAGCAGCGACTCTCTTCATTATCCTTTAAACGACAGAAGAGGCGATAAGTTTACTTGGAAGAATAAAAACTCTTTCAATATTGGTGATACCTCTATTTTGCATCAAACTATTGAGTATGATGTTAAAACAAAACGATATTATATTGTTGAAAAAGTTGGCAAACAGATTTACCGTAAGCCTACTTATTTAACTTTTAAAGAATTTTACGAACTACAAAAAAAAGCACAAGAAGCAGATTATTTTAAACTTCGTGCAGATGCTTTATGGGCTTTAAACAAAAGACTTCCAAGACCAAACCCTATTGTATATCCCAAGTTTTTTGATAGAACGTTTGGTTTGGGAAATGTTGCTCCAAACGCTGCAAATACGTTAAACAATGTAAAAGCTGGTGCTGATTCTGCAAAAAATAAACTTGGTACTGCTGCAAAAAACGCCTTGTTAAAACCTTTGATAGACATTAAACCAACTGGTAATGTTGACATTTTAATGGGCTACCAAGGGCAATATACCAATAACCCTACTTTACCAGAAAGAGCCAGAAGAACTGGTGGTTTTGACTTTGATATGAATGCCAATGTGGGCATTAATGCTAATATTGGAGATAAATTAAAGTTGCCGATTAACTACAACACCCTTGCAAATTTTGATTACCTCAATCAAATAAAATTAGACTACAAGGGCAATGATGATGAAATATTAAAGAGTATTCAAGCTGGTAATATTGGCTTTGAAACGAAAGGAACTCTAATAAAAAGTGCTACCAATTTATTTGGTATTAAAACTCAATTGCAGTTTGGAAAATTATTTGTTACTGCTGCATTGGCTACTCAAAAAAGTCAGGCAACAAGTCAAACATTGCAAGGTGGTGCAGCTGTTACACAGTTTCAAAAAAAACTGAGTGATTATGATGAAAATAGACACTTTTTGGTAGCTCAGCACTTTAGAAAAAACTATAATGATGCAATGAGCAAGTTGCCTACAATTGTGAGCCAGATTCAAATTCAAAGAATTGAAGTTTGGGTTACAAATAGAAATGGAGCAACAATAGATGCAAGAGATATTATTGCATTTTCTGATTTGGCAGAGGGACAAACTGGATATGTAGGTAATCACAATGCACCAATTACACCACAAAATGGGCAGTCTGCACCAGACAATAAAAATAACCAACTTTATAACACGCTTGCTACTAATCCAAACAATAGAATTCCATCACAAGTTACAACAAATATGACTGCATTGAATTTGCAGCCTGTAACAGATTATGAAAAAACATTTGCAAGAAAATTAACAGCAAGCGAATATACTTTTAATGGTCAATTGGGTACACTATCTTTAAACTCACAACTATTACCCGATGAGGTTTTAGCTGTTGCTTACGAATATTCTTTAAATGGTAGGGTTTATAAAGTGGGTGAGTTTAGCTCTGAAATAGCTTTAGATACTTCTGCTCAAAGGGCTGGTGTGCAAAAAATGCTTTTCCTAAAATTGTTAAAAGCAACATCTGCAAGGGTGCAATTGCCAATGTGGAGATTGATGATGAAAAACGTTTATTCACTGGATATGGTTGGTATTAGCAGAGAAGACTTTAGATTAAACATTCTTTACAATCAGCCAAGTGGTGGGTTGAATAGATACTTACCAGAAAGTTCGCCTTCAACACAAGGACGACCAATTATTTCTATTATTGGTTTAGATAGATTGAATAGCAGAAATGACCCTCAACCAGATGGGCAGTTTGACTTTGTGGAAGGCTTTACTATTTTATCGCAATATGGCAGAATCATTTTACCAAAACTTGAACCCTTTGGAGCCGATTTAGATACCTTGGCTTTTGCAGGTATGGCAGATTCTACTCGAAAAAAATATATTTACAGACAATTGTATGATACCATAAAAGCCATTGCACAAACCTATGCCAACTTTGACAGATTTGTAATGCAAGGACAAGCAAAGGGAACAGGTGGCAGCGAAATTTATTTAGGTGCGTTCAATATTCCTCAAGGTTCTGTACGCATTACAGCAGGTGGGCAAATATTGGTTGAAGGTTCAGACTATACCATTGATTACAATTTAGGTTCTGTAAAAATTCTTAATCAGGCAATATTAAACTCTGGTGTTCCGGTAAAAGTTTCTTATGAAAACAATGCCAATTTTGGTATTCAGCAAAAAGGATTTTTAGGATTGAGATTGGATTATAAAGCCAATAAAAAATTATCTTTTGGTGCTACAATGGAACGATTGAATGAGCGTCCATTTTTTACCAAAGTTGGTATTGGTGAAGACCCTGTGCGAAACACAATTTATGGTGTTGATTTTAGCTACAAGTCTGACTTACCAATGCTTACAAAATGGTTGAATAAATTGCCCAACTACACCAGCAAAGCAATGAGTAGCATTACTGCTTATGGTGAAGCTGCATACTTTAAACCAGGGCATCCACCACAAATAGGAAGTGGTGGCAATGGGTTGGTATATATTGATGATTTTGAAGGCACAAAAAGCACATTGGACTTACGTTTTCCTCTTATTTCCTGGGCTTTGGCATCAACGCCACAAGGAAAACCAAATCAATTTCCCGAAGCAAATTATACCGATAGTTTACCTTACAACTTCAATCGTTCAAGAATTGCCTGGTACAATATTGAGCCAACTTTGCAAGACAAAAATTCAAGTTCAAATCCTTTTCATAATAACTTGAAAGAATTGAGTGATCCACACGTTAGACAGGTTTATACCAACGAATTATTCCCTCAACAAACCACTAATATTACCAACACAGTAACATCAACCTTCGATTTAAGTTTTTACCCTCAAGAGCCAGGCCCTTATAATTTCATTACAGACCAAAATCAAATAAACTCAAATGGTAGATTCACCAACCCAAATGTTAAAGCATCTAAATGGGGAGGTTTAATGAGAGCCATTGACCAAACAGATTTTGAAAGCCAAAATTTTGAGTTTTTAGAGTTTTGGGTACAAGATCCATTTATTAACGACTCAGTAAGAACAGGTGGTAAATTGGTTTTCAACCTTGGAAATGTGAGTGAAGATATTTTAAAAGACGGCAAGCGTTTTTATGAAAATGGAATGAATACACCAAACTCTCCATCAGCTGTTGACACTACTACCATCTGGGGCAAAACACCAGTTAATCCTATTCAGGTAACCAATGCTTTTAGCAACGACCCTAACGATAGAACCTATCAGGATGTGGGTTTTGATGGATTAACAGATGATGCAGAAAAAATAAAAAGAGCAGATTATTTAAACACAATTAAAACGCTTTATGGAGTAAGTTCGCCTTTTTTCATAAAAGCAAATAATGACCCAAGTAATGACGATTATATTTGGTATAGAGATGCCTCATTTGATGCTAAACAAACTGGCATAAGGGAGCGTTATAGAAACTACAATAATCCACAAGGCAACTCACCAGTTGCAAGCTCAAGTAGCCAGTTCACATCTGCAACTACTTTATATCCAGACAATGAAGATTTAAACAGGGATAATACATTAAACGAAACTGAACAATATTTTGAGTATGATGTTGATATGGCCCCACATATGGATGTAAACAACACAAAATACGTTACCGATAAAAGGGTGGTGAATGTAAAATATGCTGATGGACATACTGGTCAGGAAAATTGGCTTCTATTTAGAATTCCGATTAGAATTCCAGACAGCACGATTGGTAACATTCCAGACTTCAAATCTATACGTTTTATGAGAATGTATATGAAAGGCTGGCAAGATTCTATTACACTTCGTTTTGCTCGTTTAGAAATGGTACGTAACCAATGGAGGGAATTTTCTTATGATGTAGATACTGCTGGAAATTATAAGCCTGTAAGTAGCAATAGCACGCTTACTACACTTGCTGTTAACTTAGAAGAAAATAGTTCAAGAACACCAGTAAACTACGTTGTTCCTCCAGGCATTAAGCGTGTTCAACAATTGAGTAACAATGGCGTTAATCTTTTGCAAAATGAACAAGCATTATCTATTAGAGTTAAAGGCTTAGAACCACATAAAACTCGTGCTGTATTCAAGTCTTTAAACAATATGGACTTAAGACAATATGGTTCATTAGATATGTTTGCCCACGTTGATTTTTTTGATAAAACATTTGAGGTAAAAGACGGCGATTTGAATTTAGTAATAAGAATTGGGCAAGATTATTTAAGCAATTATTATGAAATAAAATACCCTTTAAGAGTAACCCAAGCAGGTAATTATAGCGATGCAACAGCAGACAAAGTGTGGCCAGATTCTAATAATTTGAACCTTACTATTCAAGATTTAATTTCAATGAAATTGAGGCGTAACCAAATTCCTGGGCAAGTTTTAAAGATGTATAGAGAACAAGTAGGGTATAAAACAATTAGTGTTTTTGGAAACCCTAATCTTGGTGAAGTAGCAGGAATAATGGTTGGGGTAGAACACTCAGGAAAAGAGCCTTATGATATTGGTGCAGAAGTTTGGATAAATGAACTAAGACTTAGCAACATTAATGAGCAAGGTGCTTATGCAGCTTTAGGTAGAGTGGATGTTACTTTAGCCGACCTTGGAAAAATTAGTGTATCAGCCAATATGCACACACAAGGTTTTGGTGGTATTGAGTCAAAAATTCAAGAACGCTCAAGAGACAATTTAAAACAATTTGATGCAGCAATTAACATTGATTTAGGTAAATTGTTGCCAAAGAAAACAAAATTACATATCCCTGTTTATGCAAGCATTTCAAAAACCACACTTACACCACAATACGACCCTTACGATAAAGACGTATTGTATTCACAAAAAATAAATTCAGCAAAATCGCAAGCTGCAAAAGATTCTATTAGGCTAATTTCTGAAGATCAAACTACCATTAAAACCATCAATATTACTAATATGAAGGTTGATGCTCCTAAAAAAGTGAAGCTATGGAGTCCTAGTAATTTTGATGTTAGTTTATCTTACACACAAAACCTAAACACTAGCCCTACAGTTGCAGAAAACAAGGTAAATAAATATCGTGGGGCAATAGGTTATAGTTATAATAAAACAGCAAAATACATTGAACCATTTAAAAAAATAATCAAATCAAAAAGTAAGTGGTTGGGTTTAATAAAAGATTTTAATTTCAATCCAACGCCTTCATCTATTGGTGTTAGAACAGATATTAATCGTCAATTTGGGCGTTTTATTCCTCGTATTGTAAATACAGATTTAACAAGCAAGCAAATTGATAGGGTTGATACTACCTACGACAAATATTTTACATTCGATAGATTTTATAATGTTCGTTGGGATGTAACTCGCTCTATTAATTTAGACTTTAACGCAGTCAATAATGCTCGTGTAGATGAACCTAATGGTGTGTTAGACACCAAAGCAAAACGTGATACTGTAAAAGACAATTTCTTCAAAGGTGGAAGAACTATTTTATACAATCAAGTTGCAAGTGCTAGTTATACGCTACCACTTGCTAAATTCCCACTTACAGATTGGGTAACTGCAAGATATTCGTGGAAAGCAAATTACAATTGGATTGGTGCAAGCCTTGTTGCACCTACGCTTGGTAATATTTTAGAAAATGGGCAAGACAATACAATGACTGGACAATTTGATTTGTCTAAGTTATATAATAAAAGTCGTTTCTTACGCAACTTAAACAATCCATTGCCAAAGGGAATGAGTCCAACACCTATTAATGATTTGCTGAAAGATTTACCTAAAAAAGAAGATGTTATTAAGGGATTAACAGGCACAAAAAAAGATATAGCATTGGCAAAATGGAAGAAGCAACGAAAAGATGCAAAAGCATCTATGCGTATTCAAAAACAAAATCAGCAAATGGTAATTGGTGATGTGCCAAGAGCCTTGGGTAAATTGCTTACGATGCTCAAAACTGTGCAGGTAAATTATAGCGAAAACTATTCGAGCCGTGTGCCTGGATATTTAGATAGCACACAACATTTTGGGCAAAATTTTAGAAGTATGCAACCTGGGCTTGACTATGTTTTTGGTAAACAACCAACTGCAAAATGGCTCGAAAGTAAAGCTGCTGCTGGATTGTTTAGTGTTGATAGCAATTTCAATTTATTGTTTCGCCAAACGTATACACAAAAGTTCAGCATTACTGCACAGATAGAGCCTATTAAAGAGTTTATTGTTGATATTACCTTAGAAAAATCTTTCAATAAAGATTACACCGAATTATTTAAAGATACGACCTTCAACAATCAGTCAAATGCAAAGCAACATTTGAATCCTTATGCAGCAGGAGGTTTTAGTGTTTCGTACAATGCAATGAACACCTTGTTTACAAAAAGCGACCCAAATATTGTTTCAGAAACATTTAAACAGTTTGAGGCAAATCGTTCTGTTATTTCTCAAAGAGTTGCAGCAGCTAATCCTTATTGGAACGGTATCAGCCATAATGGTTTTGCCGATGGCTATGATAAACAAAGCCAAGATGTTTTAATACCAGCTTTCATTGCTGCATACACAAAACAAGACCCTCATAATGTGGCTCTCATTAAACAAAACAATGCCAACGTAAAAACAAATCCATTTAGTGGTATTTTACCAAAACCTAACTGGAGACTGACTTACACAGGATTGAGCAAACTTCCTGCTTTGGCAAAAATATTTTCATCCATTCATATCAGCCATCAATACAGTGGTACTTTGAGTATGAATAGTTACAGTAGTGCATTGGAATTTGCCGATCCATATCACTATGGTGCTCCAAAGTTTAGAACGAATGATACTGGTAACTATGTTCCATTTTTCCTTGTTCCAAACTTAACCATCAGAGAGCAATTTCAACCATTATTTGGCATTGATATTACCACCACAAAACAATTGAACTTAAAATTTGAGTACAAGAAAAGTAGAATATTAAGTTTGAGTTTAGTAGATTATCAATTGAGCGAAACAAGAGCAACAGAATGGACTTTTGGCGGAAGCTACAGAAAAAAAGGAGCTAAACTTCCTAAGTTTTTAATGAAATTGCTAACCAAACAACCAACTTTGGCAAATGACTTAAGCTTTAAACTTGATCTTAGTTTTAGAGATGAGCAAACAAGCAACAGTAGGCTCGACCAACCAAATGCTTATGGTACAGGTGGGCAAAAAATAATTACCATTCAACCAGCAATTGATTATGTAGTGAACAATAGAATTAATGTAAAACTATTCTTCGATCAACGCAGAGTGGTACCTTATATTTCAACTTCTGCTCCTACAACCAGTACAAGAGCAGGATTTCAAATAAGAATATCTCTACAATAACATTTTTGTACCGTTTATACAAAACAGCCTCGAAAGCATTTAAGTTTTCGAGGCTGTTTTTTTTGGTGTTAATCTATATTATGATTTATTAGGTTGTACAAATTAAACCTCTGCGATAACTAAACTACAAGTCATTTCGACGATAGTAGAAATCTAACAACATTTTTTTATGATATTTTTCAGGTAAAACCTATCGAAATAACGAAACTTATTTCAATTATCGAAGTTGTCTATTGTGGTTTATACCTATAAGGTACAGTGTAAAAAAAAAGAGGTAATAACTTTAAAATTATTACCTCTTTTTAGATCTATTTTATTTTTATCTTACTCAAACTTTAAATCTAAGCCTAAACCTCTTAACTCGTGAACCAACACATTAAATGATTCTGGTACACCTGGTTTTGGAATATTATCGCCTTTTACAATTGCTTCATAAGTTTTTGCACGACCAATAATATCATCAGATTTAAGTGTCAATAAT